>NZ_BOQN01000065.1 GCF_018332695.1 Paractinoplanes toevensis | reverse complement strand
GGCGGACGTCGGCCGGGCCATCTCCGGTGCCAGCATCCCGGGCGGCACGACGATCACCGCCGTCAACAGCGCCACCAGCGCCACGCTGTCGGCCAACGCCAGCGGCACCGCGTCCAGCACCTACACCATCAGCTACGCGCCGACTCCGACGCCGGTGCCGAACGGCCCGTACGCCATCACGGTTGTCGGCAACGGCAACGTCGACGCTCAGCCGGGTGGCACGAAGGCGGACTCCAGCTACTTCCGTACCGCCGTGACCAGTGGCGCGACCTTCACGGTGGCCGACTACTGATAGGCCACTCCACCGCGAGGGCCCGACGACATCCGATTTCGAGCGGTCCGCAGACCGCAGGAGGCACCATCTATGGAAAACCACAAGGTAAGTCCGCGCCGCAAAGCAGCCCTACGGCTCGGAGCCGTACTAGGTGCGGTCACTCTCACCACTTTCGGCATTGCCACGCCGAGCTGGGCCGTGACGCCGGACGTAATCACCCTGAGTTCGTCATCCGGTCCCACCGGCGGCGGGAACACCCTGACGCTGACCTCGACCGGCACCAACAACCAGTTCGTCGAGGGCAGTGTCTTCGTCGAGTTCAAATGGGAAACCGGCTCGCCCACCGCATGCTCGACGAGCTACGTGACCCCGACCGCGGTCGTTGTCACGAGCAACGCGACGTCCGCCGGTGTCATCGCTGCGACCAATGTCCGGGTCGTCTCGCCCACCAAGCTTGCCGTGGTGGTGCCCTCTGACCTGATCCTGGGTAGCGGCAACAACAACACCACCGAGGCATACAACGTCTGCGTCTACAACACCACCAACACGGGCACCGCCAACAGCCTGCTCGCGCAGACCAGCGGTACGGGCGTCAACTACAACATCGGTGCGGTGGCGCCGACAGTCTCGACCGTTTACCCGACGGCCGGTCCGTCCCAGGGCGGCAACACGGTCACCATCACCGGCACGGGCTTCCTCGCCAGCGCTACGACGGCGAGCATCGGGGGCGTTCCGCTCACCGGTATCACCGCCACCACGACGTCCATCACCGGCACCGCACCGGCGCACAGCGCGGGCGGACCGTACGCGGTCACCGTCCAGGTGACCGGTGGCGCCAACGCCAGCAAGAAGGCCGCGTACACGTACAGCGACGGCATCGTGGTCTCGCCCAACACCGCGCCGAACACGAAGACCACGGCGACCGAGGTCTCGGTGACGGGGTCCGGGTTCTACGGCAACACCTTCAGCACCACCAGCGGCCCGACGCCGGATGACGCCAACACGCACGTCTTCCTGGTCAAGGGCACATATGACCCGACCAAGACGACGGCCGGCACCAAGACCAACGGTCAGGTCACCGAGTGCCTGAACGTCCTGGTGATCTCCAACAACGAGCTGCTCTGCAGCCTCTACCTGGCCGGCAACGGCATCCCGCAGGCCTCGCTGCACGCGGTCACCGGCACGACCAGCGGCACGACCCTCACCCTCACGGTCGGGTCCTTCACCCAGGGCGACGTCGGCATGGCCGTCACCGGCGCGGCCGGCCTCGGCACGGGCAACTACATCGCCTCGGTCATCGACAGCAACCGCGCCATCCTGGCCAAGACCCCGACCGCGGCGCTCACCGCCGCGACGGTGCTGTCGGTGAACCCGACCCGGACGTTCGCTGACGCGACGCTCACCAACGGCTCGAACGTCATCACGTCCGCCGCCAACGCCAATTTCACCTCGGCGGACGTCGGCCGGGCCATCTCCGGTGCCAGCATCCCGGGCGGCACGACGATCACCGCCGTCAACAGCGCCACCAGCGCCACGCTGTCGGCCAACGCCAACGGCAGTGCGTCGAGCACGTACACCGTCAGCTACGCGCCGACGCCGGTACCGGTACCGAATGGCCAATACGTCATCACGGTGGTGAACAACGGCAACATCGACGCTCAGCCGGGCGGTACGAAGGCGGACACGTCGTATTACCAGACCGCCGTCAACAGTGGCGCGTCCTTCACGGTTGCCGATTTCTGATAGGCCGCTTCACCTAGCAAGAAACCATTACGAAAACAGCCGGTCCGCGAGATGCGGACCGGCTGTTTCGTACGCTTCTCAGCCGAGCCTGGCCCATTCGGCCGTGATGATCTCGGCGCTTTCCGCCGCGGTCGGCTTACCGCCCTGGTCCACCAGGACGGTCACGACGCTCTTCGTCGGCGACGTGTGCCAGCAGACCATCATGTTCGGCCGCACCGCCGCCTCGCTGTTGTTGCTGAACTTGAACTTCTGGGCGCAGAGGATGCCGTCGCCCGCGGGCTTGCCCTTCTCGGCCACCCAGAGCAGCTCGCGCTGGCCGGTGAGGTCGAACTTCGCGGTGGTGATCCGGAGTGATCCGTTCTTGCGTGGCACGTTGCGGGTTTCGACCGGCCCGGACATCGCCGCGGCGCGGGGCGCCTCGGTGGGCGGCCGCTGCAGCGGATGGCCATCCTTCGCGGCCTTTTCCCGAGCTTCCTTGATGTCCTCGGTGACCGCCCGGTTGTTCGTCGGCGACGGGCTCGCCGAACTGGCCGGCGCCGAACTGGGCGAGGCCGATGCCGAAGGGCTCGCCGGAGTCACGCTGTCGGCCTGTCCCTGGGCAGCGGCTGAGGTGGGCGCGGGCGCCGGCACGACCACCCCGACGTCCTGGGCTGTTGTCCGGTCCTTGCCGGCGACCGACGTGGTGATGGCATAGGCGGCGCCGGCCCCGAGAACGGCGAGGCCGGCCACGGCCACCGCCACCTGGGTCCGTCGGCGGGAACTACGCTCCGGCACGGCCCCGTGGACGCCGTCGTCGCCGGACCGATCGTCGTCTTCGTTGGTCATATCGACAATCCCTTGATCTCGGTTGTGGGTCCGCCGGGGCGGACCTCCGAACCCCCATGGTCGCAACGCTCCGGACGAAACATGGCAAAACGGCTGACTGCCGCCTGTGAGTTGGCCGAGAACGAAGCGGCACCTGTCCCGCCACCTCGTTCTCACCACCCCCGCCGGCCCTCGGACGAATGTTCGAGCACTTGGTCGACGGGGGAGGCAGAACATGGCGAAGCGAATGGTGCGGTACGGGGTGAGCGCGCTGGCGGCCGGAACACTGGCGGGTGCGGCGGTGCTGCCGGCCGGCAGCGCCCAGGAACCAGCCACCCGCGCACTGAGCCCGGCCCCGGTCGATCGGACCGCGGCCGTGAGCACAGCGGCCCGCAATCTGCGGGTCGCCCCGGAGAAGCTGGTGCCCCGGAAGGTGTCGGCCGCGCGTCCGGCCCGCATCGTCACGACCACGATCGGCCCGGACGGACGACCGGTCATCTCGGTGCACACGGCGACCGACAGCGCGAAAGCCGTGGCGCTCGTGCGCCGCGCGCAGCGGACCGAGGGCGCGGCCGGCGTCGAGCTGGACGTCCCGGTCGTGGCCGCCGAGGTGCCCAGCGGCAGCGATCCGTACCGCTTCTACCAGTGGGATCTCGGCACCGTCCGGGCTCCGGAGGCCTGGGCCCGGACGACCGGCGCGGGCGTCACCGTCGCCGTGCTGGACAGTGGCGTCGACCCCGGCCACCCCGACCTGGCCGGCCAGCTGCTGCCCGGCGCCGACCTGACCGACGGCACCGAGGGGCCGTCGCACGATGTGCACGGCCACGGCACGCATGTCGCCGGCACGATCGCGGCGGCCACCGGCAACGGAACGGGCATCGCCGGTATCGCCCCGGACGTTCGGATCCTGCCGGTACGCGTTCTCGGCGACAACGGCGCCGGCTACATGTCGGTTGCCGCCCAGGGTGTCATCTGGGCCGCCGACCACGGCGCCGACGTGATCAACCTGTCGATCAGCGGCCCCGCCGAGGAGCAGTCGATGACGTACGCCATCGCGTACGCCCGCGGTAAGAACGTCGTGGTCGTCGCCGCCGCCGGCAACGATCGCCAGAAGGGCAACCCGGTCAGCTTCCCGGGCGCCGGCCCGGGCGTGATCGCGGTGGCGGCGACCGACCAGGGCGACGCCGTGGCGCCGTTCTCGACCGCGGGCAACTACGTGGACATCGCCGCCCCCGGTTCCGGCATCGTGAGCACCTACCCCGGTAACCGCTACGTCGGCATGAACGGCACCTCGATGGCGGCGCCGCACGTCGCGGCCGCGGCGGCACTGCTCCGCTCGGTCGACCGCGCGCTCACCCCGGACCAGATCGAGGCGGCTCTCGAGTCATCCGCCGTGGACCTGGGAGCGCCGGGGCGCGACGACGACTACGGCTACGGCCGGCTCGACATCATGGCCGCGCTCGAAAAGGTGACGACCCCGGAGCCGGCACCCGCAAGCCCGGCAACGGAGCCCGCGCCGTCAACCGCGCCGACGCCGGCGCCGACTGACGCGCAGGATGAGATCGACGCCGGGCCGACCGCGCGCCAGGCCGAGTTCGGCGAGTCGACGACCACGTCGTTCACCGTCACCTCGGCGGGCTACCCGGCGGCCGGCCGGGAGGTCGACCTCTGTCTCTCGGCCGACGACGCCGAATTCACCTGCACCAGGGAGGTCACCACCGCGGACGGCACCGTCGCCTGGGAGCAGCCCGCCACCGCGCCGTTCCGAGTTCGGCTCGCGCTCCCCGGCACGGAGACCACGGCGACCGTCGCCTACCGGGTGCGCGCCCACGTGACGATCACCGCCGACGGCCCGGACGCGGTCGTGGTCACGGTCGACGGTCTGGACGGGCAACGCGCGGTGCTGCAGCGTTCGGACGGGCCGTACTGGTCGACGACGGGGACCTTCGCGGCCGGGAACCAGGTCCGGATCGCCGGCCTCGACCCCGGCACCCGCTACCGGGTGGCGCTGCCGATGACGCGGCGTTTCGTCGGCATCATCAGCGAAGCCGTGCAGCTCTGACCGGACGGGTCAGTCCAGCGTCCGCCATTCCCGGTCGATGGCCTTGACGCTGGTCACGGTCGAGGGGTGACCGCCCCGGTCCACCAGGATCGTGGCGACGCTCTTCGTCGCCGAGGTCCGCCAGCAGAGCAGCAGGTTCGGCTGGCGCGCCGGCTTGGCGTTCTCGCTGAAGTGCAGGTCCTGCGTGCACTCGGCGTCGCCGACCGGTTTGCCGCCGCCGACCGCCCACAGCAGTTCGCGATGACCGGTCAGGTCGAATCGGGCGGTGATGATGCGCAGTGTCCCGTTCGGGAGCTTCACCTCGCGCTCAGCGACCAGGGCGGGTTCCTCACCGGCGGCGGTGAGGCCGGGCTGCACCGGCACGCCGTCCCGCTCCGCTGCCTCGCGGGCCGCTCGGATCTCGTCCTCCGGCGGCATCGGCATCGGCATCGAGGCCGAGGCGGCCGGGCTGATCGAGTGCTTGACCGCGCTCTTGGTGGTCACCGCGGGTGGCACCGAGGAGGGGGCGACCCGCGGTGCCGGGGTGGTGAGTTCGGGCAGCGGGGCGACGGGCGCGATGGCGTCCGTGGTCACCGTGTGGTTCCGGTGGTCGATGACCTGGGCGGTGACGACGTATGCGCCGGCGCCGAGCACCGCACCCAGCCCGACCACGCCGACCGCGAGTTGCTTGCGGCGCTGGACCTTGCGGCGGCTGGCGGCAGAGGACTGGTAATCGCTCATTCACCAATGGTTCCAAAGGATCGGATAAACCGTGCTAAAACGGCGAAGCGGCGCGATCGGCATCACCAAGATCATTTAAGAACGGACTGCCGCCTGAAATGATCATGCGGTTTACTCAGGAACCATGGGCATCATCTCCCGAGGGTTCGGCGGCCGGCGACGCGAGTCGGTCCCCGGCCTGCCACCCGGTCAATACCTCACTCACGACTTCCCGGTGCTCAGCGCCGGCCCGACGCCACGCATCCCGCTCGACCGGTGGAGCTTCACGATCGCCACCGAGACCGGCGAGAAGAAGAGCTGGAACTGGGCGGAATTCACGGCCCTCGAAAGTGCGGACGTGACCGTCGACATCCACTGCGTCACGAAATGGTCGAAGCTCGGCACAACCTGGCGCGGCGTCTCTCTGGACACACTGCTCGCCGACGTCGAGACTGCTGCCGACTACACGATGGTGCACAGCTTCGGCGGCTACACGACGAACGTACCGATGGAAGATCTGCTGGACGGCAAAGCGTGGATCGCCTACAAGTTCGACGGCGAGGATCTCGAACCGGAACACGGCGGGCCGGCGCGCATGCTGATCCCGCACCTGTACTTCTGGAAGTCGGCGAAATGGGTCAACGGCCTGTCGCTGATGAATGACGATGAGCCCGGCTTCTGGGAAGCGGCCGGCTACCACATGTACGGAGACCCATGGCTCGAGCAGCGTTACCAGGGCGACTGACCTGGCGGGCGGCCACCCTCGTCGGCGAACGGTGGGAGACCCCGTCGGCACGCACCCTCGTGCTCGACGTACCGGACTGGCCGGGTCACCTGCCCGGCCAGCACGTCGACGTCCGGCTGACGGCACCCGACGGCTACAGCGCGCAACGGAGTTATTCGATCGCGTCCGCCTGGGCGGACAATGCGACTGACAAAACGGTCGAATTGACGGTGCAGAGGCTGGACGACGGCGAGGTGTCCCCCTATCTGACCGACACACTGGAAATCGGTGACCAGATCGAGCTGCGCGGCCCGGTGGGCGGCTGGTTCGTGTGGCGGCCGGCCCAGGAGAAGCCGGTGCTTCTGCTGGCGGGCGGTTCGGGTGTCGTCCCGCTGATGGCGATGATCCGCGCCCGCGGTGCGGCCAAGGGCAAACAGCCCTTCCGGCTGATCTATTCGGTGCGCACCCCGGAAGATGCCTGCTACGCCCAGGAGCTTTCCCGTCGCGTACGGGATGATCCCGGTCTTGATGTGCACTTCGTCCACACCCGCGTAACTCCGCGGAAGAGGATCGACGTGGCCACGATCAACAGCTACGGTTGGCCCGCCGACTTCACCCCGGACTGCTACGTCTGCGGTCCGACCACATTCGTCGAGGCCGCCGCCGACATTCTGGTGGCTCTCGGCCATGACCCCAAGCGCATCCGCACGGAACGCTTCGGAGGCACGTCATGAACCCACTGGACGGCAACGCCATGGCCGGTGACCTCCGGGAGCTCTTCACCGTCGACGTGACCGCCGCGCGCTACACCTGCGCCGGCTGCGGTCATGCCGAGGCGGTCGGCGCCCTGGTCCTGTGGGGGCAGGACATGGGCCGGGTCGGCCGCTGCCCGCATTGCGAAGACGTCGTTCTGCGGGTGGTCAACGCACCCGACCGGGTCTTCCTCGACCTGCACGGTTCGGTCCGCCTCGAGTTGCCCCTCGCGGGCTCCTGAGCCGGCCGGCGCCATGTTCCGCCCCGCCGACCCGGGCGTTCCGGTGGATGACGATCTGCTTGCCGTGCTGGGCCGGGACAGCTCCGCGACCGGCCCCGACCTGGTGGCCACCATCCGGGCCGCCCAGGACGAGGTGGTCGGCACCGAGCTCGACCGGGTGCTGATCGTCCAGGGCGGTCCGGGCACCGGGAAGACCATGACGGCGCTGCGGCGGGTGGCCTGGCTGCTCGACGAGGGTCTGCTGGACGACGCCGAGACGCTGGTGGTGGGGCCGTCCGAGGCGTTCGCCCGGTTCACCGAGGACGTGCTGACCGGCTGGGGCTACGACCGGGTGGTGCACCGCTCGGTGCGCGCTCTGCTGCACTCCGCCGGCGGCGTACGCGATGAGGCGCCGAAGGTCTCCCGGCTCAAGGGCGAGTCCCGGATGGCCGGGTTGTTGAAACGGGCCTTCGAGGAATACCGGAACCGCACGCCCGACGAGTTGCCGTCCTCGATCGAGGTGAGCGGCGAGGCGGTCAAGCTCAACCCGATCGCGCTGCGCCAGGTCATCGACACCGCGCGGGCCAGTGAGGCGCCGCCCGGCGATCGGCGGCGCATCCTGCGCGCGGTGCTGGTCGCCGCGACCAAGGACCCGCGGCAGATCCTGGAGGCCGCCGACCTGCTCGCCGACCGGCTGTGGCCGCCGCTCGAACCGGAACGGTTCCTGCGCGACCTGTTCGGTTCGCGGACCCTGCTGGCCGCGGCGTCCGGCGGCGAGTTCACCGACCGGGAGATCGTGTCGCTGTACCGCTCGGCCGGCGAGGACGGGTGGAGCGACTCCGACCTGCCGCTGCTCGACGAGGCCGGGCACCTGATCGGCGACGGGCCGAAGGGTTTCGTGCACGTGGTGGTCGACGAGGCGCAGGACCTCTCGCCGATGCAGTTGCGGGCGATCGCCCGGCGGTCGCGCGACGGTTCGATGACGGTGGTCGGCGACATCGCCCAGTCGACCGGCCTGTGGGCCCGCGACGACTGGCACGACCTGGTGGCGCAGCTCCCGTCGGCGATCCCGCACGAGCACCGGGAACTGCGCTTCGGCTACCGCATCCCGCGGCAGATCTTCGATCTGGCCGCGGAGCTGCTGCCGATGGCCGCGCCGAGCGTTTCGGCTCCCACCGCCGTACGCGACGGGACGTCCGACCCGGTGATCGTGCCGGCCGGTCCGGCGACCCGGGCCGCGCTGGTGGCCGCGGCCGCCGCCGAGCACGCCGACCGGGGACGCTCGGTGGCCGTGGTCTGCCCGGCCCGCTGCCGCGAGGAGGTCGAGGCGGCGCTGGACGAGGAGGGCCTGCCCTGGCACCCGGCCGGCGAGGACGAACCGGGCGGCGCCGGGGTCGCACTGCTCGCCCCGCACGAGGCGAAGGGCCTGGAGTTCGACGCGACGGTGGTGGTCGAGCCGGGTCACATCCTGGACGACGACCCGCGCGGGCACCGGCTGCTCTACATCGCGCTGACCCGGGCCACCGGCTATCTGCACCTGATCGGCGCGGCCGAGGACCTGCCGGTCGAGTTCCCGCCCCCGCCGCCGCCGGCGGCCGAGGTCCCCGCTCCCCGGCCGAGAGAACCCGAGCCCGAGCTGGACCCGGCGGTGCGGGAATCGATCGACATGGTGGTGCAGTCGCTGGCCGAGACGCTGCTGGCGACCCTGACCCCGGAGTTGTGGCCGGTGGCGATGCGCCGTCTGGAAGCCCTGATCAACCCGGAGAGCTAGCCCATGCGTCCGCGGATGCGCTGCCCGAGGGACGGCGACGGGCGGGGAATCGGGCGGGGCGTGGACGGCCGGGAGCGGCCGACCGGGCGGTCGTAATCGGCGGTGGCGATGGCCTCGACGATCTGGCCGTCGCCGAAATTCTCCGAGTCGGGGATCGAGGCGACAAATCCCACCAGGATCCCGTTACGCATGATCTGGGCTTCGAGTCCGGCCGTGCCGTCGTTGTCCCAGATCGCCTCACGCCCGTCCGGGAGCACCACGCGTATGCCGTATTGCGTGATGCCGGCCTGCGGCAGCTTGACGTGGGCGAAGACGTTGCGAGTGCGGAGTGTTTCGACGACCCGGCGTGCCCGTTCTTCTTCCATGGTCAGACGGTAGTGCGATCAACTGTGGGAACCCTGAAAAGGGTACTCGGCCGTACCGATAAATACATGAGGTTCTATTTATCGCCGCTCGGGCCTACCGTTCGGTAACCGGAGCGCGGGCGACTCCTACTCCTCCGGCGTCGGCGCGCCCGGGCAGGTCGGCACCTGCTCGCGCAGCCCGAACGGCTACCCCGGCCAGTGGGTCAGCCGCCACGCCCCCAAGTCGTTCACCGACCCCCCGAACAGGACCGGCTACACGAACGGCTACCTGCCGGCGTTCACCGGCGCAATCTAAAACTCTTTTGCACCTTTTCCGGGACCACGGGATCCTCCCAGCTTTGGGAGGATCTCCGCCATGGTTCGTCTCTACTCGCTGTTCGTGCTGCTGGACCTCGCGCTGCTCGTGGTCGCTCTGATCGACTGCCTCTCCGCCGAGGAGTCGTCGATCCGGGCGCTGCCGCGAGTCGCGTGGGTGTTCATCATCCTGCTGTTCTCGCCGATCGGCGCGATCGCCTGGTTCGTCGCCGGCCGGCCGGCCCCGCCGGTGCGGCTGAGCAACGGCACGGTCTGGCGCCCGGGCAACGGTTTCCCGGAAGATCAGCGTCCGGGCCGGCGCTCGACCGCCCCCGACGACGACCCGGAGTTCCTCCGCGGCCTGTCCAGCAGCCTGCGCGAGGACGAGGCGATGATGAAGACGTGGGAGGCCGACCTCCGCCGCCGCGAGGAAGATCTGCGCCGCAAGCAGGCCGACCCGGAGTAGAACGGGCACCATGAGCGGGTGACCAACGGATCGCCCTATGTGCTCTTCCCGTCGATGGGTGAATATCCCGCCTACGACGACCGGGTCTACGACGCCTTCGACGCCGCCGACGACCGGCATCGGGCCTTCCGCGATGCCGTCCGGTCGGCCGCACCGGGCCGGGTGGTCGTCGACATCGGCACCGGCCGGGACGCATTGTGGGCGGTCGAGGCCGCCCACGCCGGAGCCCGGCACGTCTATGCGATCGAGGCCGACCGGGCCACCGCCGACCGGGCGGCCGACGCTGTCGCGATGGCCGGGCTGGACGACCGGGTCACGGTGCTGCCGGGTCTTTCCACCGAGACAACCCTTCCGGTACGGGCGGAGGTCTGCGTTTCCGAGATCGTCGGCAACATCGCATCGGCCGAGGGGGCGATCGCGGTTCTCGCCGACGCCCGCGCGCGACTCTGCGTTCCGGACTGTGTGTGGATCCCGTTCCGGATCCAGACCTGGGCCGCCGCCGTCGACCTGACCGGCATCGACCTGACCCTGGCGGCCGAGACCCGCCCCTACCTGGACCGCGTTTTCGCGGCCGCCGGCGCACCCTTCGACCTGCGGCTCTGCCTGGGCGGCCCGGCCGACGACGCGATCATCTCCACCGCGGTCCCGGTCGAGTCGATCATTTTCGCCGCCGAGAACCCGGCGGACGAGTCGAACGCTTTCGCCGCCGACAACCCGCCGCCCGCGTACGACGGGCACCTGACCGCCGACCTGCGGATCAGCGCGAACTCGGCGCGGATGTCCGGCATTCTCCTGTGGACACGGGTGGCCGCCGAATCACGCGGCGGCCGCGAGGTGGACGCCCTGACCGGCGGCACCCGGGCCTGGGCGCCGATCTACGCGCCCTTCCCCGAGCCGGTCCCGGTCACGCACGGCGACCACTTCCCGATCACGCTCACCCGCCGCACCAGCGACGACGGCATCCACCCCGACTACGAGCTCCAGGTCGGCGATCTGGAGACCTGGCGGAGCCCGCACCACGGCGGGCCCTTCCGGGCCACGCCGTTCTACCGCCGGCTGTTCGGCGGTCAGGGCCTCATCTCGTAGGCGCCGACCAGGGCGAGCACCTGCTGCCAGACCGCGTCGGTGCGGGACTCGTCGGCCACCGGGCGGCGGATGTGCG
The DNA here is from genome assembly GCF_018332695.1 of Paractinoplanes toevensis. GTDB lineage: Bacteria > Actinomycetota > Actinomycetes > Mycobacteriales > Micromonosporaceae > Actinoplanes > Actinoplanes toevensis. The sequence goes on along the minus strand of NZ_BOQN01000065.1, from coordinate 105,732 downwards.
CCAGCGCCCAGGCGGCCTGTTCGTCGGTGGTGGCGGTCTTGCCGTGCAGCTCGGTCGCGTACTCGGAGAAGTCTCGGACCAGGACCGCGAAGATCTCGTCGAGCAGGGCGTCGTCGACACCGCCCTTCTCCAGGATCAGCTGGCCGTAGACGATCAGCGCGAACAGGTGCCCGACGGCGAGCAGGAAGTCCAGATCGCCGTGCTGCTCCTTGGCCACCGACAACTGACCGAAACCGTCGGCCTGCTCCCGGAAGACGGCCACGTTCGGCAGATGTGCAAATTGGTCGTAGGCGATGCGCCAGTCGTGGAACCGGATCGCGCCGAGCCCTCGCGCCGGCCCCTGCTGGAACAGGAACTCGTCGTCGGCCGCGTCGTGCCGCGTTTCCACCGGCGGGAACTCGGTCGGGTGGAAGAGGTAATTGGGCATGAACTTGAGGATCAGCGCGAGGTTGACGTGCACGGTGCCCTCGAGCTTGGGCAGGCCACGGATGTCCATGGCCGCCTTGTCGAAATAGGTGTCCTTCTCGAAACCCTTGGCCGCGATGACGTCCCACATCAGGTCGATGACCTTCTCGCCCTCGGTGGTGACCTTCATCTTGGTCATCGGGTTGAACAGCAGATAACGGCGGTCCTCCGGGCCGGCCGACCGGAAATAGTCCACGGCGCGGTCGCTGAAGAGCTTCATGCCGACCAGCCGGACGTACGCGTCGGAAAGCTCCCGCCGCACGTGCGCGAAGTCGGTGACCGGCTTGCCGTACAGCATCCGGCGGTGGGCGTGGGTGACCGCCTCGTACATGGCGTGCTCGCAGATGCCGATCGCGGCCGTGCACAGGTTGAATTTGCCGACATTGACCGTGTTCAGTGCGGCGTCGAAGGCACCCTGGCCGGCGTGCAGGACGTCCTGCTCGCGAACCGGGTAATCGCGCAGCTCGAACGTGCTCACGTACATCTGCTTGTTCACGACGTTGTCGATCAGGTGGTAATTCTCGTGCCGGCTGTCGGCGGCGAAGAAGACATAGCCGTCGGGCGTCTTGCCGAACACCGACACCAGCCCCGCGACGTTGCCGTTGCCGATGTAGTACTTCGTGCCGTTCGCCGTCCAGCCCCCGCCGTCGGACGGGGTGAGCACCATGTCGGTGGCGTAGATGTCGGCACCGTGACCCCGCTCGGACAGCGCGAACGCCATCACGTGCCCATCGGCGAGCAGATTCGCCGCGCGTTTCCGGGCCTCGGCATTGTCGCTCTGCCACACCGGCCCGAGACCGAGCACGGTGACCTGCCACGTGTACCAGTAGTCGAGGCCGTAGAAGCCGAGGATCTCGCTGAGCGCCGCGTTACGGGCCGTGTCCCACCGCTTGTCCGGGTCGCCGTCACCGTCGGCGGCCGGGGTCATGAACGTCGCGAGCAACCCCTCCTTGGCCGCGAAGTCCAGAAAATCGGAATACCACGCCCGATCGATGTAACTGGCCATCAACGCTTTCTTGCCGCGCTCCTCGAAGAAGTCCACGGTCGCGCGAAGCAGCCGCCGCGACTCGTCGTCGAGATGCGTGGGGTCATAGGTGCGTGGATTGAGGATCACGGCAAACCTTTCAAGAGCGTTTCGAGTACGTCGTCGAGCCAGTCGAGCAGCATCCGCTCATAGGCGATCCCGCCCCGGAGCACGACATGTTGCAGCCGCTGCCCGGTGTCGAGATCACCGCCGGCCGGAAAGTCACGCCGCTCGCCGGCGAGGTAGCGAGCGAGCGTCTCCTCATGGCCGGCCCGGTAACGCCGCACCTCGTCGACCAGCCGAGCCCGCCCGGCCGCATCGTCGAAGGCAGCACCCCGAATCTTCACGGCCAGGTCATGCCGCACCGCCTCGGGCTGCACCGGCTCCCGCAGCCACTCGGTCAGCGTCTCGCGCCCGGCCGCGGAGACCTCATAGGACCGCTTGTCGGGGCGCCCGTCCTGCCCGACATCTCGCCCGACGACCCAGCCGTCGGCCTCCATGCGCTTCAGCACCCGGTAGATCTGCTGATGGGTGGCCGTCCAGAACCGCCCGATGGACCGCTCGAAGCGCCGGGCCAACTCATATCCCGACCCGGGCTGCTCCAGTAGCGAGACGAGAATCGCGTGCTCCAGAGCCATACCCGCCATCCTGCTATGCAACTCGTTGCATATCAAGGCCGATGCCTGCGGTTCCGGAACGTTTCGGGGGCGTTGCTTCTTAGTTAAAGAGGTTAATAAACTCGCACGGATAGCTCTTGGTCTATCCGTGTGGAGGTCTCGTGAGGCGATCGACAACCGCGGCGCTCGCGGCGGTGTTGCTGCTGCTGCTGGTGGGCACAGCGCAACCCGCCGACGCCGGTGGTCACCGTGAGTGGGTCAGCGGCACTTACTCGACCGGGGCGGGACACGCCTGGGAAGCGCTGCCGGCCACCCGGGTCGGGGGCGGTCGCGGTCCGGCCGCCGACGCGACCGTGGTGGTCGATCCGAGTCAGGAGCGGCAGGCGTACAGCGGCATCGGGTTCTCGCTGGACGAGACCAGCGTGTCCAACCTCTGGAAGCTCACGCCGGCCGAGCGGGAGAACGCCATCCGCCTGCTCGCCGACCCGAGGACCGGGGCCGGGCTGGACCGGTTCCGGCTCACCATCGGCAGCCCGGACCTCATCGAACATCTGCCGTTCTGGTCCTACGACGAGCTGCCGGCCGGGGTCACCGACGATTTCGCGCTGAAGTACTTCTCCATTCAGCGCGACGTCGACCTGCACATCGTCGACACCGCCCGGCTCATTCTGAAATACAACCCGAAGGCCACCTTCTTCGCCTCGGCGTGGAGCGCGCCGGCCTGGATGAAGACGAACAACAAGTTCCTCGGCGAGGTCGCCCTGAAGCCGGGCAGCACCAGCTCGTACTACCAGGCGGGCAAGCTGCGCGACGACTGCATCGACGTCTTCGCCCGGTACTACGTGAAGTACCTGCAGGCGTACGCGAAAAAGGGTGTGCCGGTCGATTCTTTGACGCTGCTCAATGAGCCGGGCATGGATGTGGTCTATCCGGCCATGGACATCAGCGTCGAGCAGCAGCAGAGACTCGCGGTCGCGATCAAGCGCGAGACCCGGAAGGCCGGCCTGCGCACCGACCTCTACGTGCACGACTTCAACTTCTGGGACTGGCGCGACCCGGCCAGCACCGAGACCAAGAACTACTACCGCATCATGAACGACCCGGCGGCGCGAAAGGCCGCCGACGCGATCGCGTTCCACCCCTATTGGGGCGATCCGACGGTGATGCGGGACGCCTACCAGGAATTCGGCAAGCCGGTGCATCTCACCGAGACCAGCGATCTGAGTCCGGCGACCGTGCTCAGCTATTTCCGGCTGGACGCGAGTTCCTACATTCTCTGGGCGCAGGCCACCGACCAGGACGGCGGCACCCTGCACTGGACCGACAAGCGCGACAACAATGTGGACTGGGACCAGGTCGCGGCCACCACGAAATGGCCGGACCGATTGGTGAAGGTCAACACCGATACCAGAACTTTTTCGGTACGCGACGAGCTCTACCCGCTCGGTCAGTTCGCCCGTTATCTGAAGCCGGGTGACGTCCGCGTCGAGTCCAGCGCGCCGTCCGGTGGGGTGAGCAACGTCGTCTACCGCGACGGAAACAACTTCACGGCCATCGTCGCCAACAGCAACACCACCCCCTCTTCGGTACGGGTGGTGCTGGGCGCCGAATCCTTCGTGGTGACGGTGCCGGCCGGGGCGTACGCGACGTACCGATGGAAGGCGCGACCGCCGGCCACCCACCGCAACCACCCACCGGTCATCGCGCCGCAGGCGCAGGTGACCGCCGACCAGTACGCCACCACGACGTTCCGGCTGGCCGCCACCGACCGGGACCGGGACCGGCTCGCCTTCTACGCCACCGACCTGCCCGCCGGCGTATCACTGAACGCGACCACCGGCGAGGTGACCGTGCACCCGACCACCGCGGGTGAGCAGACGCTGACCTTCTATGTCACCGACGGTGCCGCCCGCGCCGCCACGACGGTGCATCTGACGGTGGCGCCGCACGGCGCCCCGATCGGCGAGACGGTCGAGGCGGAGGCGTATGTGGCCCAGCACGGCTGGACCGAGGGCGTGAACTTCGTCGAGTCGAACGCCTCGGCGAGCGGCGGCAAGAACGTCGGCTGGACCGCGCCCGGGAACTGGTTGCAATATCGCCTGGATGTCGCCACGGCCGGCCCCTACGACCTGGAGTTGCGGGTCGCGAACGGCACCGGCGCGGAGGCACCGGGCGCGATCTCGTTCCGCGACGCCACCGGCACCACGCTGGCCACCGTCGCGGCCCCGGCCACCGGCGGCTGGGCCACCTACCAGTCGGTGCACGTGCCGGTGACCCTCGCGGCCGGCGACCAGCTGGTGACGGTCTACTGCGAGACCGGCGGCTTCAACCTGGACTACCTGCGGGTGAGCTGACGCCAACGGGTGCCCGTCCACCGGGCGGGCACCTATTGGTATTCGGTGTTGGGGGCGGCGTACATGCGGATCCAGTCGATGTCCTGGCGGGCCGGGCGCATCAGGACGCCGTTCTCCGGGAACATGTCCATCTGGGCGCCGCCGTTGGAGCGGCTGAAGGCGTCGATCTTCGCGTTGATCGTGCATTTGAGGACGCCATCGACGTACCAGGAAATGTTGGTCGGTTGCCAGTCGATCGCGTAGTTGTGGAATTTCGTCGAGTCGATGACCACCGAGCACTCCTTGGTGCCCTTCGAATGCACGAACAGGCCGACCTTGGGGGCGGCGACGTCCCGCTCGGCGAAGTCGATCTCGGCCTCGGCCCAGATGGCCTCGTTGTCCGGCCAGAGCAGCGGGACGGCGTGCCAGGCCTCCCCGCCGTTGTCGGCCAGCGGGAGCGCGCGCTCCCGGACCTCGACCCGGCCGTACCGGAACGGGCGCATCCGGCCCCACAGGCCGCCGGTCTTCCCGTCGGCCGTCCCCGTCACGCTGAGATAGCCGCCGGCCTCGGTGGTCTGCGACGCGCAGCGCTGGCCGTGCCCGTGGAAACCCGGTGAGCAGCCGGCGTACTGGTCCTCGCCCGCCCCGAACAGGCCCCACTTGGCCAGGTCGACCCCGGTGCCGTTGAACTCGTCGGACTGCTCGGTCACCGGTGAACCCCAACCGTTGCGGAACGCGGCCTCGTCGGGGGAGAGGGTGACGGCGTAGGTGGTGGCGGCGGGCGGCGGAACGGCCTCGATCACCGGTTCGGAACGATCGGCCCAGGCCACGCCGCCGATGGCGACGACCAGAAGGGCACCGGCGGCGACGATGGGGCGTCGCCAGTGGGGGTGTTTCACCGGTCGAAGAGTACCCGGAAGCGGCCCGGCTGTTCGCCGGCCGGGCCGCTTCGGGTGGATCAGTCCAGCAGATGGGTGACGGTGCCCGCGGCAACCGTGCGGTTACCCTCACGTACCGCGAAGCCCAGGCCGACCTCGAGTGCGACCGGCTTACCGAGGGTTACCACGACGTCGTCGAGCGTGTCGCCCGGCATGACCAGGTCGAGCCCGCCCAGGTCCAGACCACCCGACACGTCGGTCGTGTGGAAGTAGAACTGGGGCCGGTAGTTCGCCTCGAACGGGGTGTGCCGGCCGCCCTCGGCGTAGGTCAGCGCGTACATCGTGGCCCGGAACTTCTGGTGCGGCGTCACGCTGCCGGGCAGCGCGACCACCTGGCCGCGCTGCACCTGCTCCCGCTTCACGCCGCGCAGCAGCACCGCCGCGTTGTCGCCGGCCTGCGCCGTCTCGAGCGACTTGCCGAACATCTCCAGGCCGGTGGCCACGCTCGCGACGGTCGGGCCGAGGCCGACCACCTCGACCGGCTCGCCGACGTGCAGCGTGCCGCGCTCGACCTTGCCGGTGACGACCGTGCCCCGGCCGCTGATCGACAGGACGTTCTCGATCGGCATGAGGAACGGCTCGCCCAGCTCGCGCGGCGGCACCGGGACGTAGGCGTCGACCGCGTCGAGCAGGTCTCCTATCGAGCCCACCCAGCGCGGATCGCCCTCGAGGGCCTTCAGTGCGCTCACGCGCACCACCGGCACCTCGTCGCCCGGGAAACCGTACTCGCTGAGCAGCTCCCGCACCTCCAGCTCGACCAGGTCGAGCAGCTCCGGGTCGTCCACGGCGTCGCTCTTGTTGAGCGCCACCACCAGGTACGGCACGCCGACCCGCTTGGCGAGCAGCACGTGCTCGCGGGTCTGCGGCATCGACCCGTCCTGCGCCGACACGACGAGGATCGCGCCGTCCACCTGTGCCGCCCCCGTGATCATGTTCTTCACGTAGTCGGCGTGGCCGGGCATGTCCACGTGCGCGTAGTGGCGCGCCGGGGTCTCGTACTCGACGTGCGCGATGGTGATGGTGATGCCGCGGGCGGCCTCCTCCGGCGCCTTGTCGATGCCCTCGAACGCGACGTACCGGTTGGCGGCCGGGTCGCGGTCGGCGAGCACCTTCGTGATGGCGGCGGTCAGGGTCGTCTTCCCGTGGTCGACGTGCCCCATCGTCCCGATGTTGACGTGTGGCTTGTTACGGATGAACTGGCTCTTGGCCATGATGGTTCCTCACTGGTGGCAAGGCTGATTTCTTCGATCCGGTGAAACGCGGACAGAGCCGCGCCAGAACCCGCGCAGGGACCGGCGACCCTTCCCCGGGGTTCTGCTGGCGGTGGGGAAGGGTCAGCTTCGGGTATCGGCGCCGCTGAAGAAGACACGAACGCACCCGGGAGCCACCATCGAGGGCAGCTGCAGACCGGGTGCGAACATGCGGATCACGTTAGGCCTCAACCGATCATCGGTCGACTTAATTTCCTACGCCTTGGTGATGTCGGCGAGCGGGGCCATCACTATGCGCGGGTGGGCGGCCGGGTTGAGCCGGCGCAGGATGCTGATCATGTCGGCCCGGCTGACCGAGACGCAGCCGGCGGTCGAGCCCTTGCCGTTGACGTGCAGGAAGACGGCCGAGCCACGACCGACCACGGCCGGGCTCTTCGCCACGTATTCGCCGCGCTTGGCGTCCCAAGTGACGCCGGCCGGGCGGTAGAGCAGGTGGGCGCCGGGGTCGGCGGCCAGGCCGAATGCCTCGGTGATCCGGAACGTGCCGGCCGGCGTGGTGCCGGTGTCCTGCACCCGCTTCGCCGCCCACTGCCAGCCGGCGTAGCCGTTGCGGGCCGCCATCGCCGGCAACGCCGCCCGCCATCGCCCGTCACTACCGCGCTCGAAGACACGCAGCGTGGCGTAGCTCGACTTCGGGCTGCGGCCGGTGACCACGATGACCTGCTCGGCGTCACCGAGGTGGGTGAGCCGGGTCGGGAACCACGCCGGATCGGCCGCCTCGGCCGGCGTCGCGAGGCCGACCACGATCAACGCCACCAGCAGCAGGATGCGCATGGTCAGGACGCTAGTGCGTCACCAACTGAAGGTGGAACCTTTCGACGAGCTGGCGACCATGCGGCCACCGCGCTCGTAGCGATACGTCATGACCACCAGGTACTGACGGCCCCGGGACGGGCTCGCGCCCGAGGGGCCGCAGCCCTGAGTCGCGGCCTGACCGCCGAACGCCAGGCCGGTGCAGGTCTTCGGGCCGGCGACGGTGCGGCCGCTCGCCGCGTCCTGGAGGGTCACGGAGATGCTGCCGGTGCCGCCGCCCGGTGCGGTCAGCGATGCCTGGTACCGGATGTCGCGGCCGACCATCTGGCACGGCTTCGGAAGCAGGGGGATCCGGCTGCTCAGGTCGAAGGCGACCCGCTCGGTGCACTGCCACGGGCCGTAGGGCTGGGCTTCCGGTTGCGGTGACCGAGGTTTGGTCGCGCCGCGAGCGGCGGCCGTGGCCGGTACCCGGGTCCGGGCGACCGACCTCGCGGCCGCCGGCTCCGGCTCGTCGGCCGGAGCGGACGCGACACGGTGGGCCGCGGTCCGCGGTGCCCGGCTCACCACCGCCGCCGCGGACGGCTTCGGCGAGCCGGTCGGTGCCGCGGGGGCCTCCCGGGTCACGGTGTCCCGGGGTTCCCCGTCGGCCCGGCCGTGGTTCCACGCCGTGGTGGCCACCGCCGAGGCCACCATGGCCGCCGCGATGATCGCCATGGTCACGCCGGGCCGCTTGGCCCACCGCCAGCGGGGCGGGGCGTTCCCTCGGTCCGGCTTGCGCGGCAACGGCAGCAGACTGACCGCCTCGGCGACGTCGTCCCCACCGTCCCGCCCCGGCCCGGCGTTGCCGGTCCGCACCGGCGGCTCCCCCGCTCCGCTGCCCGCCGGGCTGAAGCCGGCCCCGCTGCCGGCCGGGTTCGGCCCGCTCCGTCCCGGACCGCTGCGTGCTTGATCGACCGGGCCGGCCTGGCCCGGAACACGACTCACGCCGGGCACCCGGCCCGGCCCGCTCCGGTCGGCTCGGCCGCGCGGATAGGCCAGGCCGTTCGGGTAGAAGGCCGAATCGTCGGCGTAGGCGCTGCCCGGGTCGGTGTAGATGCCCGACGGCCGGGGCAGGGCCGGGACTCCCGCGCACTCCCGGGCCGCGTCGGACAGCGCCGCCACCATCTCGGCCGCGCTCGGCCGCAGCCGCGGCTTGCTCGCCATGCAGTCGTCGACCAGGTCCCACACCGCGTCCGGCATGCCCGGCCGCCGCTCGCGGTGACCCTCCATGTGCCGGCGCATCAGGTCCGGGATCGAGTCGCTGTCGTACGGCGGCCGCCCGCTGACCAGCTCGTACAGCAGCACGCCCAGCGCGTACACGTCGGTCGCCGGCGAGGCGGTCGACCCGTGGAACGCCTCCGGGGCCATGTAGTGCGGGGTTCCGACGACCGCGTTGGGCGTCGTCATGCTGGGCGTGTTGAGGATGCGCGCGACCCCGAAGTCGGTGAGCCGGGTGTCCAGCCTGCCGCCCTCCACGCGCAGCAGGATGTTGTCCGGTTTCAGGTCGCGGTGGATCACGCCGAGCTCGTGCGCCTCGGCCAGCGCCGCCGCGACCTGCGCCGCGAGCCGGCACGCCTCCGACGCGGCGACCGTGCCGCGTTCGCGCAGATGGTCGCGCAGGCTGCCGCCGTCGACCAGGTCCATCACGAGGCCGAGGGTCTCGCCGACGCTGAACAGGTCGCGGACCCGCACGACGTTGCGGTGCCGCAGCATCAGCAGGATGGTGCGCTCCTGCACGAAACGGGTGACCAGCTTGGGCTGCCGCAGCAGGCTCTCGTGCAGCAGCTTGACCGCGACGGGTTCGCCGGAGGCCCGGTCCACTCCCCGCCAGACGGTGCCGGTGGCCCCCTGCCCGATGGGATGTTGCAGGACGTACGAGCTCCCGACGCAGCGCCCACTGAGATCCATGGTCGACGCGCCGTCAGAATCCGCGCGTGCGACGCTGCTCGTGCGATCCTTGGTCACGAAAACTTCCTCCCGGACTGTCACCGATGCCCCGGAATCCTGCTGTTTGTCCGGATCGCTGGCAAGCCCGTGCGCCCAAGTTCGCACCTTTGGTAGGTATAGCGGGATTCGCGTCACCGCCCCGCCCGGCAGTCGTTCGGCAGATCAAGTACGCAGCGCACGGAGACCGAGCACGGCCGCCCACGTCCAGCCGATCGCGATGGTGAGGCGCTGGAAGACGCCGGTCGCCGACTCGATGCCGCCGGCCAGGATGAACAGAACCGGGACGGCGACACCGACGGCGCGGCAGTACCAGGTCCAGACGGGCGCCGGCCGCCAGCGGGCCGCAACGAACGCCGCGGCGGCCAGCGCGGCGAAGACGATCAACGAAACGAGATCATGGATCGTGCCGTGCGAGGTCCGGACGGTGTGCGGCACCGGGTCGCTGACGAAGACGCCGGCCAGCATCAGCCCGACGCCGAACACGGCCAGCAGCCGGCCCGTCCAGCGCGACACGACCCGGCCCACCGCAACCGAGAAGGCCACCATCAGCGCGCCGGTGATCAGGAAGCTCGCGATCTGCAGCCGGCCGCCCGGCCCGATCGCGGCCTCGCTCACGAAATCCCGCACCGGGTCGTAGTCCGGCCGGATCAGGTCATTGATCAGGAACACCGCCACGAACAGCGGGCCGGCCACCACGCCGCACCACAGCAGGAACCGCGCCATGGCCGGAACCATAGGCGCGGATCACTGAGTGGCGGCTGAGCTACTCCCCGGGGGTGGGCTGTGGGCCGCAGAGGTTGCGGATGGCACCCAGCAGGGTGGAGCGGGTGAACGGCTTCTCGATCAGCATGCTGTTGTCGTCCAGATGCAGCTGCGGGCCGAGCGACGCCGCCGTGTAGCCGGACATGTAGAGAACCGGCAGGTCGGGCTGGTGGGTGCGCAGGGCCCCGGCCAGCTCCGGGCCGGTCATGGTCGGCATCACCACGTCGGTGATCAGCAGGTCGGGGTGGGCGCCCGCGGCGACCTGGGTCACCGCCATCAGCGCGTCGGTGGCCACCGTGATGGCGTAGCCGGCCGGTTCGATCAGGCGCTGCACCAGCTGGGCCACCTCGGGCTGATCCTCGACGATCAGGACGTTGCCGATCACCTGGGACTGGCGCGCCTCGGCCGAGGCCGGTTTCTCCTCGGCGGCCGGCAGGTAGAGGTGGACCGTGGTGCCGAGGCGGGGCTGCGACTCCAGCTCGATGTGGCCGCCGATGCCCTGCACGATGCCGGCGGTGGTGGCCAGGCCGAGCCCGGCCGCGGTGGGACGGGTGGTGAAGAACGGTTCGAGCGCGCGCTGACGTACCTCTTCGGTCATGCCGGTGCCGGTATCGGTGATCACCATGTGCACGAGGCGGCCGGTCGGGACGCCCTCGGGCGGCTCGCCCTGCTCGTGCACCTCGTTCGACGCGGCCACCCGCAGCATGCCGCCGCGCAGCATCGCGTCGCGGGCGTTGGCCGCCACGTTGACCAGGGCCTGCTCGAGCGGGCCGCGCTCGGCCCGCACCGGCCACACGTCGGCCCCGAACGCCAGGTCCAGGCCGATGTGCTCGCCGAGCGTACGGCTGAAGAGCGATTGCACGTCGGTGAGCAGGTCGGGGATCGGGATGATCTCGGGGCGGTTGCCCTCGCTGCGGCCGAAGGCCAGCAGCTGATGGGTGAGGGTACGGCCGGTGCCGACCGCCTCCAGGATGTCCTGGGCCATCCGGTGCTGGGGCGAACCCTCCTCGGCCTCGGTGAGGATCATGTCGGCCGAGCCGCCGACGACGGTGAGCAGGTTGTTGAAGTCGTGCGAGATGCCGCCGATCAGCTGGCCGAGACTGTCGAGCCGGCGCAGGTGGTCGAGTTGGCGCTTGAGGCCGCGGGCGTCGATGTGATCGGTGGTGTCGGTGACCATGCAGACCACGCCGGTGTACTTCGACTGGTCGTCCATCAGCGGCATCATGCTCATCCGCACGCTGCGGCGGGAACCGTCGGCCCGCATGAGCCGGGTCGCGCCGACCGTGGAGCGGCCCTGCTCGCACTCGCCGAGGCGGCGGGTGAGCTCCTTCTGGCCCTGGTCGTCGAGAAAGCCGCGCAGCGACACCCCGACCAGTTGGGGGCGGGGCATGCCGAGGACCACGCCCATCGGTTCGTTCGCGTACGTCGCGACGCCGTCCGGGTCGAGCTGGAGCACCCCCTCGGGGATGGTCTCGAGCACCCGGCGGTAGCGCTCCTCGCTGGCCCGCAGCCGTTCCAGCGCGCGGGCACTGGAGACGGCCAGGGCCAGTTCGCCGGCGATGTCGCGGGCCAGCTCGACCTCGGCGGTCGAGTAGAACGCGCCCGGCGTCTCGCGGGTCAGCACCAGATAGCCGGAGTAGGTGTTGTCGACGATCACCGGGACCAGCACGGCCGCGTGGATCTGGTGCTCGTCCCCGGCCAGGGGTTCCACTCCGTCGCCGGCCAGCACTATCGGCCGCCGGCTCGCGGCGAGGGCGGTGGAGAAGTCGTCGTCGGGCAACTGGCCCACGTGATCGAGCACCCGGCCCAGCGACGCCGATCGTTCGTCGTCGACGTGCCGGTAGGTGATCGAGTCGTACCGGCCGTCGTCGCGTAGAAGTTGGACCCCGGCGCCGTCGCCGATCATGTCGGCCGCCGCGCGTACCGCGGTGGATCGCACCTCGGCGTAGTTGTCGGCGACCCGGCTCAACGCCAGGGCGAGGTCGGCTAGTGCGTACCGGAGGGGGTAAGCCATGACACCCATGTCGACATGATCCGTGTCTGGTGGGATGCGTGCGGCCTATTCGCCAGGTTTGCAACCAATGCCTAGAGAATGACGCGGTAGTGGGTGGTGAGGCGGCGGTCCTCGCCGAGCAGGTGGAACGCGATCATCGGCGGCAGGTCGCGGTTGATGATCTCGTCGGTCTCGAAGGGCAGCATCAGCGTCGACGTGATGCTCGGGGCGACCAGCATCGGGCGCCCGGCGAAGATGCTCGCGGCCGGGGTGTGCGCGTGCCCGCAGAGCAGTGCCACCACTTGAGGGTGCCGCTCGACCAGCGCGGCCAGGCGCTCGGTGCCGAACTGCCGCATCTCGTCGATGAACGGTATGCCCAGCGGTTCCGGCGGATGGTGGAAGCACACGAAGGTCGGCAGGTCGGGCTGGTTGGCGAGGGCCGCGGCCAGCCACTCGAGCGTCTCGTCGGCGAGCAGGCCGTCGTTGCGCCCCGGGATGCTGGAGTCGAGCATCAGGATCAGTACGCCGTTGATCTCGAAGGCCCGGTTGATCGGCCGGGCGTCGGGTGCTTCGCCGAGCAGCGCCTTACGGTAGGGCTCGCGGGCGTCGTGGTTACCGGGGCACCAGAGCACCGGGACGGGCAGGTCGACGAGTTCACGAAGCCGTTCGTACTCCGACTCGGCGCCATGATCGGCGAGGTCCCCCGTGACGATCACCGCGTCGGGCGGCGTCGGCAACTCGGCCAGGTAGCGGAAGACCCGGCCGGCGCGCTTGACACTGCGCTCCCCCGCGTCGATATGAACATCACTGACGTGCGCAAATAGGCCCATGGCGCTGACGCTACGCGCAAGAGCGCCTACGCTACGACGTCCAATAGGCGACACCTGGTGCCGATGCATCGAAGGCGAACGTCATGACCATGCTGACGTCCTCCGTCGCTAACCCGACGCCCGGAAACCTTGCGGCCCGATCATCGGCCACCCCATGCTTTTGCCACCAGATCGGGCAGGACCTGGGCAGCCGGACCGCGCAGGCTGACGGCGGCCACCGAGTCGAGCGCGGTGGCCTCGGGGTTGATCTGGATGACCTTCGCGCCGGCCCGGTCGGCGACGTAGGGGATCTCGGCGGCGGGGTAGACCATGCCGGAGGTGCCGATGGTCAGCAGCAGGTCGCAGTCGAAAGCGGCCTCGGCGGCGGCCGACAGAGCGTTGACCGGCAACTGCTCACCGAACCAGACGACGCCGGGGCGTACGTCGGCGCCGCAGTCACCGCAGACGGGCGGCGGGACCGGGCCACCCTCGGCGGGCCGGTCGCCGGTCTCCGCCGGTCGGCCACAGCCCGAGCAGCGCGGCTCGAACAGGCTGCCGTGCAGGTGGACGACCTCCTCCGAGCCGGCCCGTTCGTGCAGGTCGTCGATGTTCTGAGTGATCACGACGGTGCTGGCGACGCGGTTGGCGATCGCGACCACGGCCCGGTGCCCGGCATTGGGTGCGACCCGTTCCACCTCGGCGCGGCGCCACTCGTACCACCCCCAGACCAGGGCCGGGTCGGCCTCGAACGCCTCCGGGGTGGCGAGTGCCTGGGGGTCGAAGCGCGCCCAGAGTCCGGTCAGCGAGTCCCGGAAGGTGGGCACGCCGCTCTCGGCGGACATCCCGGCGCCCGTGAAGACCACGACCCGTTTGGCGTCGCGCAGCAGGTCCGCGGCGTCGCGTTCCGGCATGTGAATGACCCTCCTCGCCCGTACGGCCGTATCGCGGGCATTGTTCCGCACGGCCGCACGCCCGCGCGTCCCCCGGTCCCCCGAGGGTGTACGACACGAGCCGTTCATTATTGACAGATGTCAATTCAACAGGGAGGGTAGGCGTCACTCGCCGGGTCACGCCGCGGAGGGCGAGGGCAGCCTCCGCACCCTTCCCCCATGACCCCATGGCCTCGTCCACCGAGGCCAGAGATCCCCGCGGAGTACTGAGCCCTCATGTCCAGAAAACGCATGCGCCTGCTCGTCGGCGTCCTCGCCGGCGTGCTCACCGCCGCCTTCGCCGTCGCCATCCCGGTCGGTCCGGCATCCGCGCACGGCAATGTCATCAGCCCCGCCTCCCGCAACTACGGCTGCTGGTCGCGCTGGGGTGACAAGTTCCAGGACCCGACCATGGCCACCTTGGACCCGATGTGCTGGCAGGCCTGGCAGGCCGACCCCCAAGCGATGTGGAACTGGAACGGCCTCTTCCGGGAGGGCGTCGCCGGCAACCACCAGGGAGCCATTCCGGACGGTCAGTTGTGCAGCGCCGGCCACACGCAGAGCGGCCGCTACAACGCGCTGGACACGGTCGGTGACTGGAAGGCCACCACGATCAGCAACAACTTCACCGTCCAGGTCTTCGACCAGGCGCTGCACGGCGCCGACTACCTGTGGGTCTACGTCACGAATCCGGGCTTCAACCCGGCGACGACCGCCCTCAAGTGGTCGGACCTCACCCGGGTCGCGGTGGTCGGCAACACGCCGGCCTCGCAGTGGACCACGGTGACCGGCGGCGTGCAGCTGAACATCCCGGTGTCGCTGAGCGGCCGCACCGGCCGGGCCATGATCTACACGATCTGGCAGGCCAGCCACCTGGACCAGTCGTACTACTGGTGCAGCGACGTGGACTTCGGTGGCGGCGGCAGCACGACCACGCCGACCACCTCGCCGACGACTCCGCCGACGACGACGCCCACCACGACCCCGACGACCGCGCCCACCACGGTTCCGACGACCGCCCCCACCACCACCCCGGCCACCGGCGCCTGCTCGGCCTCCTACCAGCTGGCCAGCCAGTGGTCCGGTGGCTACCAGGGCACGGTCGTGGTCACGGCGGGATCGGCGCCGATCAAGAGCTGGACGGCACGCCTCACCTTCCCGAGTGCGCCGAGCATCCAGCAGACCTGGAACGCCACCTCGACGGTCAGCGGCAACGTGCTGACGTCGACGAATGCCACCTACAACGGCGCGTTGAGTGCCGGTGGCAGCACCACCTTCGGCTTCCTCGCCTCGGGCGCGGCGGCCACTCCGACGGTCACCTGTACAGCGACGACCTGAGGCAGCCCTTCTCAACTCCCCGGCGGCCCGCTAGAGTCGTTTGGGAGCGCTCCCAGTATTGATCCCCACGAATGAAGGGAGACCCACCCAGAACTCTCGCGTGACACCGGTTCCGTAAGACACCAATCCGTCCACATGGACTGGAGCGGGGGTCGGGACGCCCTCCCCAACCCCCGCTCACCCCAAAAACCTCAAGCGAACAGCGCGCTGACCGATTCACCGTTGTGGATGCGGCGCATCGCCTCGGCGAGCGCCGGCGCCACCGACAGGACGGTCAGTTTCTCCGTGTGGTTCTCGGCCGGGATCGGCACCGTGTTGGTGCAGACGATCTCTTCGATCTCCTTCTCCTCGGAGAGCCGCTTGATCGCGTCACCGGAGAACAACCCGTGCGTGCACGCCACCCGGACGCTGCGGACGTTCCGCTCGCGCAGCCGGGCGAGCAGCTCGAACACCGTGCTGCCCTTGGCGATCTCGTCGTCCAGCACGATCACGTCCCGGTCGGTGACGTCGCCGATCACCGTACTGATCACGACCTTGTCGTCGGCGAAGCGCTGCTTCGCCCCCGCGGCGACCTCGACGTCGAGCAGGCGGGCGAAGGCCGCCGCCTCCTTCGCGTTGCCCAGATCGGGCGAGACCACCACGGTGTTGCTCAGGTCGTAGCCGCGGAAGTGCTCGGCCAGCTCACGCAGCGCGTGCAGATGGTCGACCGGGATGCCGAAGAAGCCGTGCACCTGCGGTGAGTGCAGGGTCATGGCCAGCACCCGATCGGCGCCGGCCGTGGTGAGCAGATCGGCGACCAGGCGGCCACCGATCGAGATGCGCGGGGCGTCCTTCTTGTCGCTGCGGGCGTACGCGTAGTGCGGCAGCACCACGGTGATCCGGCCGGCGCTGGCACCGCGCGCGGCGTTGAGCATGAACAGCAGCTCGACCAGATTTTCCTGGGTCGGCGGAACCAGCGGCTGGATCAGGAAGACGTCCTTCTCCCGGCAGTTGCCCTGCAGCTGCACCTCGATGCAGTCGTTGGCGAACCGGGAGGTCTTGGTCGGCGCCAGCGGGACGCCCAGGTGCAGGCAGATCTCGGCGGCCAGTTCGGGGTGGGCGGATCCGGAGAATACGGCGATGTCACGCACGGGGAACACCCTAAAAGCATCTCACCGGACACTTACCAGCGACCGTTGGTTCCGCCGCGGTTCCCGCCTCCGGCGAGCGGTCCGGCGGCGGCTGCCTTTTTTGTACGCGATGGGCAGGGTAGGACCCGGCGGGGGTCGTCACGATCACCGGATCTTCGCTAGTTTGAGCCCATGAACGGACTTGCCGTGGCCTGCCGCCGGGTGGTGCACATCTACCGGGCCGAGGCCGGTGACGTCGTCGCCCTGGCCGGCGTCGACCTCTCCATCGCGCCCGGCGAGACGATCGCGCTGGTCGGCCCGTCCGGTTCCGGCAAGTCGACGCTGATCGCGCTGCTGGCCGGCCTGATGCGGCCGTCGGCCGGCCGCATCAACATCGGCACCTACGACATGGGCAAGCTCTCCGACGGCGAGATCTCCCGGCTGCGCGGCACCGAGATCGGCGTGGTCCTGCAGGGCGCGTCCCGCAACCTCCTGCCGTACGCATCGCTGCACCGCAACATCTGGCTGGCCCAGCGCCGCGCCGCGCACACCCGCGGCATCAAGCTGGACGACCCCGACCGCATCCTCGACCTGGTCGGCCTGCCCGGCCAGGGCCGCCAGCGCCTCTCCGACCTCACCCCCGGCGGCCGCCAGCGCGCGGCCCTGGCGGTCGGCATCGCCACCGGCCCCGGCCTGCTGCTGGTCGACGAGCCCACCAGCCGCCTCGACACGGCCGGCCGCGACGAGGTGCTGGCCGCGATGGAGACGGTGAACGCCGAGCGGCAGACCACGATCGTGGTGGTGACCCACGACAACGAGGTCGGCGCCCGGCTGGGCCGCGCGGTGACGATCCGCGACGGCCGGGTGGGGGCCGAGGGCCGCGACGGGCAGGACTTCGCCGTGGTCGCCGGCGACGGCACGGTGCAGCTGCCACCCGAAGTGCTGGGCAGTTACCCGCCCGGCACGCTGTTCACCGTGCAGCACGTCGACGGCGAGGTAACCCTCGTTCCGGGCGGCACCGAAAACGTCGCCTAGCGCCTCTTAATCCCCGATGCTAGCCTGACGTTCGTCAATGCGAGCGATTCCATTGGCTAACGGGGAGAAATGAATATGTCACTAGTACGTTCACTGTTCGGCCGGGCCGCTGCATTCGCCGTCCTGGCCATCGTGGCGATCGGGCTCAGCCTGGTCCCGGCCCAGGCCAGCCTCGCGGCCAGCTGTTCCGGCAGCTCCTGCGCGGGACGCGACCCACAGACCATGGGCTGCAGTTCCGACGCCGTCAGCAAGGGAAATGTCTACAGTTCCGATCGCGTGACGGTGGCGATGCGCTATTCGTCCGCCTGTGACGCCTGGTGGGCTCGCGCCACGTGCGATTATCCCGACCCCACCGCGGCGTTGTATGTCAGCTTCATTCAATTCACCAACGGCGTGCAGACGTCCCGGCAACGACTGGCCGGAGACCACGCGGCGGCATGCGACGCCGGCGAGACGACGTGGACCTACATGATCGCCGACCGCAGTTCGGGCGATCACTACAACGCCTGTTGGTCTTACAGCAGCTGGGGCACACCGGCGACGCCCGACGAATCCGACAGCTGCGTCGGACGGATCTGATCACCGCCCGGGCCGGGTCCTCTTTCGAGGAGCCGGCCCGGAACTCTCAGGGGCGGGCCCAGATCGCCTCGCCGTCGGCCAGGTGGAGTTCGCGGTCGCAGGACGCGGCCGCCTCCGGATCGTGGGTGGCGAAGACGACGGCGGCGCCGCGGGCCGCCTCGGCGCGCAGCAGTTCGATGACGCGCTGACGGTTGGCCGCGTCCAGTTCGCTGGTGATCTCGTCGGCCAGCAGGACGTCGCCGCGCAGGGCGAGGCCGCGGGCGATCGCCGTGCGCTGCTGCTGGCCGCCGGACAGCTCCTCGATCAGCTGGTTGGCCTGGCCGGAGAGGCCGAGCGGCTCGAGCGCCTCGGCGGTGCGGCGGCGGGCCTCGGCCGGTGTGCCGCCGGTCGCGATGACCGCGACCGAGATGTTCTCGGCGGCGGTGAGGATCGCGGCGAGACCGTTGTCCTGCGGGATCAGCACCACGCCCAGCTTGACCGCGTGATCGCGGTCGGCCAGCGGCTCGCCGTCCACCAGGACCTGGCCGGCCGTCGGCCGCAGCAGTCCGGCCATCGCGCTGAGCAGCGTCGTCTTCCCGGCGCCGGAGGTGCCGGTGATGGCCAGGATCTCCCCCGGCCTCGCGGTGACCGTGACACCGGCCAGCACCGCCCGGTCACTCTCCCAGGCCAGGTCGGCCCCGTCGACCGTCAGCGTCTTCACGTGATCAGTTCCCCGTTCCCCGGTCGATCCGCCGGTGCAGGTCGCCGCCGGTGCCGGCGGCGACGATGGTGAGCAGGATAAGCACCAGCAGCGTGGTGCCGGCCACCGAGAGGGCGCCGGGCCAGCCGGGCAGCGGCAGGCTGGGCGGGTTGAGGCCGGCCAGGGGCAGCGCCCAGCCGGTCATCGCCCAGGTGACCAGGGCGGTCAGCACACCGATCAGGGACGCGAAGGCGACCAGCACCGGATAGGTCCACAGGGTCGCCCGGGCGGCGGTCGGGCGGCGCAGGCCCTGGGTGCGCAGGGCGGTGAGGTCCTCCACCCGGCGGGCCCGGTCGACCGCGGCCGCCAGCACCAGCGCGCCCGCGCCCAGCAGCACCGACAGCGCACCGGCCAGCAGGTAGAACCAGAGCGCCAGCGCCGGGCCCTGCTCGTCCAGTTGCCGGCGCACCGTGGTGGAGCTGTTGTCGCCGGTCACGGTCAGGCCGGCCGCGCCGAGCCGGTCGAGGATGTCGGCGGGCGCCCGGTCGTTCAACCACACCTGTGGTTCCAGCGCGACCGAGGCGTGCGCGGAGTTGCGGTCGGCGTAGTCGAGGTCGACGATCGCGCCCCGGTCGCCGATCCGGGGCACGGCCGGGAGGCGGTCGGTCAGCGCGACCCGCATCAGTTCGCCGTCCATGTCGGTGAGCGTGTTGCCGACCGGTGGCGCGCCCGCGTACGCGGCGGGCAGCGGCGACGGGGTGTCGGCCGGGTGGATCCACGCGCCGGTCGGCAGGCCGCTGCCGGCGTCGAGGTCGATGAGCAGGCCGGCCGGGTCCTTGGCGATCTTCGCGACCGCGG
This sequence comes from Paractinoplanes toevensis, assembly GCF_018332695.1. Lineage (GTDB taxonomy): Bacteria > Actinomycetota > Actinomycetes > Mycobacteriales > Micromonosporaceae > Actinoplanes > Actinoplanes toevensis. Next base: position 86,254 of record NZ_BOQN01000065.1, on the reverse strand, counting down.
GTGCCCGCCAGCCGGACGGGTCCAGCCGGGCCGGGTCGACCGAGCCGATCGCGCTGACCACCACCTTCGCGGTCACCCCGACGATGGTGGCGGTGGTGTTCAGCTGGATGCCGTTGAGCCGGCATCCCTGCGCGCAGACCGGCGCCCGCTGCTGATATTTCCAGGGGCCGGGATGCAGCTCGCCGAGCTGGACCACCGCGTCGCCGAGGCCGGTCAGCGAGGTCACCGACAGGGCGATCACCAGTGACCGGCCCTCGATCATGCCGCCGGTGGTCGCGGTCAGGCTCAGGTCCTGACCGTGCAGCTCGATCGGCGCGGGGGCCGGCGGGCGCAGCCGTTCGCCGACCTCGGCGGCCGACGTGCCGCCCGGCCACTTGGCGACCGTCCCCAGCCGGGTCGTGTCGACGGCGATGGCGATCGGCTCGCCGGCCGTGGAGCTGGGCAGCCGGGCCACCGCCATGGCGAACCGGCCGTCCGGGTCGATCTGCCGGACGGCGTGCAGGAGCTGGCTGCGGAACAGCGGTTCGACGGTGAGCACCCGGTCGGCGCCGATGCCCAGGCCGGCCTGCATCTCGCGGCCGCGGGTGGCGGCGTCGACCGCGCAGGCGCCGTAGCCGGCCACCGCGACCGTGGCCACCAGCAGCGCGAAGAGCCGCTGGGCACCGGGCCGGCGGGAGAGCTGGAAGGCGGCCAGGGCCGCCCCCAGCCGGCCGCCGCGCAGCGCCCGGGTGGCGTACCGGGTGATCAGCGGCATCAGTGCACGGGCCGCCAGCAGGGCCACGGCCAGGACGATGAAGGCGGGGGCGAGCCGGCCGATGCCGGTCAGTTCGCCGTTGCTCAGCGCCAGCTGGACGCCGCTGATCACGGCGAGCAGCACGATCACCGCCTCGACGGCGACCGCTCGCGGGCCGTTCGCCGCGACCGGGTTGCGGCGCAGCAGGGTGGCCACCGGGCTGAGCAGCTGGCGGCGCTGGGCCAGGACGGCGGCGGCCAGCGCGGCCAGGGCGGCGATCGGGGCGTAGCGCAGCGACGACCAGTCCGCGCCGGAGCCGATGTCGCCGAATCGGGCCGCCGTCACCGCGTCGACCAGCAACTGGCCGGCCAGGCAACCGGCCGCCGCGCCTATTCCGATGGCGATCAGGCTTTCGCCGGTGGCCAGCCACCAGCGCGTCCACCAGCGGGTGCCGCGCAGCGCCACCAACGCCAGCTCCGGCTGGCGACCCTGGCTGCCGTAGCTGACGGCCAGGAAGATGCTGAAGCAGGCGAGCAGGACCAGGGGGACGGCGAGCACCGGGATCAGCACCCGCGCCGCGGCCCGGCCGGCGTCGATCCGGTCCAGAAGGTAAGGCATGCTCGTGTCGATCTGGATGGTCGGGCCGAGCTGGGCCGCCGACGTCTCGAGCTTGGCCAGCCCGGCCCGCAGCTCGCCGAGACGGTCGATGTCGAGCGCCTGCGGGCCGGCGGTGCCGTCGATCGACATCTGGGTGCGGCCGTGGTCGAAGGCCTTCAGCGTGGTCGCGCCGGCGAACACCGGCTCGCCCGGACCGCGGTTGGGCACCGCGGTCCAGTAACCGTGGGTGCCCCAGAAGACCTCACCCGGTTCCGGTACGGCGTAGACGCCGGCCACGTCCAGGCGTTTCGGTTTGCCGTCCGCCGTGTAGTACGGGTCCCGCGGGTCGTCGACGAACTTGCCGTAGGTCAGCGTGATCGCCGAGCCGGCGGTCAGGTGCAGCCGGGCCGCGGTGGCCGCGCCGAGCAGCACCTCGCCCTCACCGGCCAGGCAGCGCCCGGCGACGATCCGCAGGTGCGCGCAGACGCCCTGGCGGAAGGTGAACCGGGACGGGTGCAGGTTGTCCTTCTCGATCCCGACGGCCGGGAACTCGGCGGCGTAGGTGTAGCTGAACCCGGGCAGGTTGACCAGGGCCGCGCCGACGTTGGTGAAGTCGGGGGTGCCGGGGTCGACGGTGCGGTCGTCCTGGGTCGCGGTGATCACGACGCCGCGCTCGGCCGGGGTGGCGGTGGCGATCTGCCCGGCGGCCACCGCCCGGTCGGTGGCGATCAGGTAGGCCGGCGAGGCCACCGCGGCGGCCACCGCGAACAGGGCCAGCAGCCCGAGGGTCACCGACTGGCCGCGGCGGGTCCAGAGCATGGCGAGGACGAGGGCGATCACCGGATGTCCTCCGTCCGCAGCCGGCGGATCAGCGGCAGCACGGCGAGCAGGCCGGTCAGGCCCAGGACGACGAGCGCGGCCGGCAGCGCGACCGCGAGAGCCATCCCACCGAGGGCGCTGGGCAGCGGCAGCACGTCCCAGCCGTCGGTGAAGGCGGGTACGGTCACCCGGGCGAGGGGCCGGGCCAGCGCGGCCGCGACGATCCCGGCCAGGACGCCGGCGCCGATGAGGACGGCGGTCCCGGCGTACGCGACGGCGACCGCGGTCCGCCCGTCCAGGCCCTGCACCCGCAGCGCGCGGAGCTGGTCGAGCCGGGTTCGCCGGTCCACCGCCCCGGCCACGCCGATCGCCGCCGCCGCGAGCAGCAACGCGACCACCCCGGCCGCGATCGCGAACCGGCTGGTCACCGCGGGGGCCTGATCGGCGAGGGCGTCGGCCCGGCCGCTGATGGACGCGTCCCCGACGACGGTCAGGCCGGCCGCGGTCAGCGCCCGGATCGTCGCCGCCCCGGCCGACGGGGTGAGCCACACCTGGAAGTCGCCGGGCGCGTCGGTGTCGCCGATGATGCGGCGGCTGGCCTCCAGGTCGACCAGCACCCCGGTGCGGCCGACCACGGGCAGCGCGCGGGCGGTGCCGGCGATCCGCACCGGCACGCCGGGCCCGTCGATCGCGAACAGGGCCGGCTCGGTGAACTGCCACTCCGGCAGCGGCGGACCGGCCTTCACGATCGGCAGCGGCAGGGTGGTGTCCACCGCGTACGCGGCGTCGCCGATCTGCGGCAGGCCGGCCGGGTTGGCGTCCACGCTCAGTCGCAGGGTGCCGCCGGCCGCCGTCACGTCGAGGGCGGCACCGAGCGTGCCGGGCCGCCAGCGGGCGATGTCGCCGAGGGCGGTCGCGTCCAGCACGACGGCGTCCGGACCCTGCTGGGTGAGGCCCCGCACGGTCACGGCGGCGCCGGCCGGCGGCGGGAACATCCGGCCGTCCGGTTGCGGCGGGCTGGTCAGTTCCCAGCGCAGGATGCGGCAACCGCCGGTCGTGCAGCCGTCGATCGGCGCGGTCAGCGTCTGCTCGCCCTTGGCGGGAACGCCGAAGCGGGCCCGGACCGGGGCGCCGGTGTCCTCGTTCTGCAGCACCAGGCTCAGGGCGGCGGGAACGGCGCTGTCGTAGCGCAGCCGCAGGCTGAGCCCGGTCCCGGTGATCGGCGGCGACACGGCCGGGGAGGCTTGGAACAGGTCGGGCCGCGGGCCGTACTCGGGGCGCCAGCGAGCCACCGCGGCCAGCCGGGTGCTGTCCACCGCGAGAACCGGCAGGGTGCTGGACCGGTCGACCACCACGGCCATCGCCCGGTCCCCCACCGGGTCGGCCTGGCGGACCGCTCGCAGCAGCGCGGTCCGGCTGGGCGCCTGCACGGTGAGCACCCGGGCCGCGCCGAGCTCGGCGGCGCTGCGCTCGATCCGCGCGGTGCGCTCGCCCCACCAGCCGCCGAGCGCCGTGCCGAAGACCGCGACGGCCACCACGACCAGTGCGAACACCCGGTCGCTGCCGGGCTGCCGGGACACCTGGACCGCGGTCAGGCCGAGCCGGAGCCGGCCGGTGCGCACGGCCGCGCCGCCGCCCCGGTCGGCCACCCGGCCGAGCAGCCGGGCCAGCAGCAGCGCCACCGCCAGGGCGACCAGGGCGGGGGCGGCCAGCGCGAGGCCGGCGCCGGCCGCTCCGGAGCGGGCCTGGTAGACGGCGGCGACGGCGATCGCCAGCAACAGCAGGTCGGCCAGGCCGGCCCGCCAGTCGCCGCGGCCGCCGACGACGTTGCGCAGCAGGTCGGCGACCGGGCGGCGAAGCACCACGCCCTCGATCACGGCGAGCACGATCAGGCCGCCGGCCAGCACCGCGGCCACCGCGGCCACCGACAGCAGCAGGGCGGTGCGCTGGGCGTCCGGCCGGGTGACCGGGCCGGCCAGCACCCGGGCCATCAGGTAGCCGAGCGGGAGGCCGGCCAGCGCGCCCAGGACGAGCGGCACGAGATGCTGGCCGAGAGCCAGCCGCAGCATCGACCAGCGGGTGCTGCCGCGCAGCTTGAGCAGGGCGGCGTCGCCGCGGCGGTCGCGACCCGTGTAGCGGCCCGCGAGCCCGATCGCGAACCAGGCGAGGATGAGGATCTGCACCATCGAGACGAGCACGCCGCGCTCGATCGCGGCCCGGTCACGGATGATGGTGTCGAGCAGTGGGCCGCTCAGGTTGACCAGCCGCAGGTCGACCTGATCCAGCCGGACGGTGGCGGCCTGCAGCACCGGGCCGAGCCGGTAACCGTTGTCGCCGCGAAGCAGGCCTTCCGGGATCTGTACGTCGTACGCAATGGTGGGTTGCCAAAGCTGACGGTTCTGGAAGGTGTCCAGCGGCGTGAACGTCGGATCCAGCCCGGTGTCCTTGCGGAAGAGCGGATTGCTCCAGTACGGGCTGCCCGGCTCGTTCAGCTCGTAGAGCGAGACCACCCGGAGCCGGACCGGTTCGGCCAGCAGCGTGTTGCGCAGATCGATGGTCTGGCCGGCCGAGACGCCGAGCTGCTGGGCGGCGTTGCGGCTGATCGTCGCCTCGAACGGCGCGGCCGGGCACGGACCCTCCAGGCGCAGGTGGGCGCAGAAGTCGTCGCGGTAGGCCACCTGGATGGCCGGGGTGTCGGTGCCGTGGGTGGCGTTGAGCGGCTGCACCAGGCCGGTGATCGGGTCGGCGGCCGGCAGCGGGAGCTGGCCGCGCACGGTCGCGGCGAACTCCCGGAGCGAGGCGCGCGGGTCGCCGTCGGTCTCCGCCCGCTGCCGGATCGAGAGGGTGCGCTGCTCGGCCGGGGCGGCGGCGACATCGGCCGCGGCGGCTCGGTCGGCGGCGACCAGGGCGAACCAGGGCGCGGCCGCCGCGATCGAGGCGGCCAGCGCGGTCAGGATCAGGACGGTCAGCACCTGGGCAGTGCGTGTCCGCACCGCACCCCAGATGACCGTGAACACCCGGGCAGGTTACGTCACCGGGACCGCGCGTAGGGGGCTACAACCAGCCGCGCCGCTTCAGGTACCAGTACAGGCCGCCGGCCACGACGACCAGCAGGATCATGCTCTGGATGTAACCCCACGTCTGCTGATATCCCGGATAGGGGAGGTTCTGTCCGAAATAGCCGGTGAGGGCGGTCGGGACGGTGATCACCGCGGCCCAGGCGGCCAGCTTGCGGGTGATGTCGTTGAGCACGTTGCCCTGCTCGGCCAGGTCGGCCTGGAGCAGCCCCTCGATCCGGTCCCGCAGGTGCTCGACCTGGTCCCCGGCGTGCCGGGCGTGGTCCTCGACGTCCCGGAAGTATGGCTGCAGCTTCTCGTCGACCAGGCCGAGGTCCTTGCGCATCGCCTCGGCGATCACCTCCGGCATCGGGGTGACCGCCCGGCGCAGCGCCGCCACGGTCTTGCGCAGCCGCATGCCGTGCATCCGCACCGCCCGAGGTGCGCCGCCCTCCTCCAGCAGGGCATCCTCGACCTGGTCCATCGCCTCGTCGAGCTGCTGGGCGGCGTCGACGTGCCCGTCCACCACCACGTCGAGCAGGCCGTAGAGCAGGAAGGAGACGCCGCCGGACTCGGCCAGCTCGGCGTCGGCGTCCCAGCGGTCGACGAACTTCTGCGTGTCGGACGGGCCCTTGCGCACGGTGATCAGGGCTCGCTCGGTGGCGAACGCGCTGATCTCGGTCTTGCCGAACGGCGGGTCCTCGGGCTTGGTGGAGACGTCCACCCCGTAGACGTTGAGGAACAGGTGCTCCGGGTAGCGGTCGAGTTTGGGGCGCTCGTGCTCCTGGGTGGCGTCCTCGATCGCCAGCGGGTGCAGGTGGAACTCCTCGGCCACCAGGGCGAGGTCGTCCGGGCCGGGGCGATAGAGGTCGAGCCAGAGGACCGCGTCGGGGTGCTTGGTGAGAAGCCCGGGGGCCTGATCGGCGGGGAAACCCTCGGCGACGAGGCGGCCCTTGGCGTAGAGCCTGGTGTCGGTGGGGCAGGACGGCGCGTTCACCGTCACACTATGCCCCACCAGGACGTCCGCCATACGATGGGCCGTGACCTGGATCGATCACCTGCTGACCTCGTTCTACAACGCCAAGTGGCAGGTGACCGCCGACCAGGCGATCTACTACCGCGAGATCGTCGGCAACGCGTTCGGGCTCGGCTCGGCGCTGTTCGGCCTGCGGCGCAACGCGTGGGCCTGGCCGGTCGGCATCGTCGGCAACGTGCTGCTGTTCACCGTCTTCACGGGTCAGGCCATCGGCAACGACCAGGGCACCCCGCTGTACGGGCAGGCGTCGCGGCAGGTGTTCTTCATCATCACCAGCGTGTACGGCTGGTGGGCGTGGCGGCGCAACCGCGCCCGTACGCACGGGGTCGCCGTCACCCCGCACTGGGCCTCGCCGAGGCAGCGGGCTCTCTTCATTCCGCTGGCCCTCGTCGCCGTGGTGCTCTGCTTCTTCGTCTTCCGCGCCGTCGGCGCCGGTTTCCCGGTGCCGTGGTGGTATTACCTGGCCGACTCGTGGATCTTCGTGGGCTCGATGCTGGCCACCTATGCGATGGCCCGCGGCTGGGTGGAGTTCTGGCTGGCCTGGATCGCGGTCGACCTGGTCGGCGTGCCCGAGTTGCTGCACTTCGGCTACTACCCGTCGGCGATCCTCTACGCCGTCTACGCCGCGTTCGTGATCTGGGGTTTCGTGGTCTGGCTGCGCATCTCCCGGGTCGAGCGACGGCCGGCCGCCGGCGAACCGGCGGTTCTGCCGGCCTAGAGCACCGTCCCGTTGACGGTGCGGATCGTTTTGTCGTAGCGGCCGGCTATCCGGTAGCGCTCGCTCGTGGTGGCGGTCGCGTGGCGCTGGTCGCGTGGCACGTTCAGCAGCCAGCTCGCCTCGCCGGTGAACGTGTCGGTCACCGGGCCCCGGGCGTCGGTCATCCGCATCGTGGTGGTGAGCCGGTTGTCCGCGTCGATGGTGATCGCGCCGTCGATCGCGAAGCGCTGGGCCAGCCGGGTGACCTTGCCGCCGGTCACGCTGATCGCCTCGTCGGTCCAGGTCGCGTTCAGCGCGTCCGGGTTCTCGCCCTCGCCCCACGTGTGCGTGCTGTCGTTGCCGACGCGCTGGGTGACGGTCGACGTCACGACGCCGTGTGAGGTGCGCAGATAGCCGGTCGCGGTGAGGCGGTGCGCGCCGTGGGTGTCGACCCGGCCGGCCTCGGCGGTGACCTCGTTCGTCAAGGCGCCCGATCGGTAGCCGATCAGCCCACCGGTGACCCGGGCGACCCCCCGGTCGCGCCAGCCGAGGAAGTTGATCGGGGTGTCCCAGCCCGACTGCCCGGCCGGCACGCCGACGACCCGCACCGACACGCGGTGGGCGGCGCCGTCGGTCAGCGTTCCCAGGTACGGCGTCAGGTCGTAGCTGATCGGCCGGATGTCGAAGGCGCGCGGGGCCGGGACGACGTACCAGAGGAAGGGGTTGGACCAGCCGCCGGTGTAGACGTGCGGGAACGGCGCGGCGATGCCGGCGACCCGGCCGTCCAGCAGCACCTGCACCTCGCGGTACGGCCCCGGGTCGGCCGGGCAGGAGTAGCCGGTCGAGGTGGGCGCGGTGAGGTACCAGAACTCCTCGCAACCGCCGCCGGAGCCGGTCGCGTAGACCTCGGCCAGCAGCCGTGACGTGTTCGGTGGCACCCGCACGGTGCCGGTCAGGTCGGGGCCGTCGCGACCCTGATCGGCCAGCGGGAGCACGTCATCCGGCTGGGCGGAGCGGCCGGAGTAGAACGTGAGCGAGATCTTGACGTTCAGCACCCCGGTGTACGTGTCGTCGACCGTGTTGCCGAGGTACATGTTCACCGCCTGCGGCGACCGCAGCAGCGCCGAGTACGACGTCACGTCCTTCTCGACCGACCAGGCGATCCCGTCCGGCGACGGCTCCGGCGTCGAGGTCTTGAACACCATCACGCCACCGATGGTCAGCCAGCCGAGCCGGTCGTACTGCCGGCCCTTGACGTCGCCGTCAAGACGAAGGACCACCTTGGCCCAGGGCCCGCGGCAGGCCGCCGGCGGGGTGAAGGCGCTGACGTACGTGTCATAGCCGGCGAAGGCATGATCGACGATGGTCGTGGAGCAGGATTTCCCCGGCGGCGCGACGATCGGCGGCGCGGCCGTACGCGGATCGTCCCAGTCCGAGCCGAACTCGGCCGGTGGGGCGGCGGCGTGGGCCGGCGTTCCGCTCAACAGCACGAACCCGGCGGCAGCGATGGCGATCAATCTGCGCATGATGATCACCCTGCCACCACCGGGCATCGACGTCCATATATCAGGCGGCGGACGGCCCCACATTGGTGCGCGAGCGGACGATCTCGGCCACGTGCGCGACGGCCTCGTCGATCGAGACGCCGTTGCGCTGCGAGCCGTCCCGGTAGCGGAAGGAGACCGTGCCGGCCGCCACGTCGTCGTCGCCGGCGATCGCCATGAATGGGATCTTCTGCTGCTGGGCGGTGCGGATCTTCTTCTGCATCCGGTCGGTGGAGTAGTCGACCTCGGCCCGGATGCCTTCCTTGCGGAGCTTCTCCACAAATGACGCCAGGTAGTCGGCGTGGTCGTCGCGGATCGGGATGCCGACCACCTGCACCGGCGCCAGCCAGGCCGGGAACGCACCCGCGTAGTGCTCGACCAGCACACCGAAGAACCGCTCGATCGACCCGAACTTCGCCGAGTGGATCATCACCGGCTCCTGGCGGGTGCCGTCGGCCGCCTGGTACTCCAGGCCGAAGCGGGCCGGCTGGTTGAAGTCGTACTGGATCGTCGACATCTGCCAGGTGCGGCCGATCGCGTCCTTGCACTGCACGCTGATCTTCGGGCCGTAGAAGGCCGCGCCGCCCGGGTCGAGCACGAGTTCCAGCCCGGACTCCGCGGCCACGTCCGACAGGACCTTGGTGGCCTTGTCCCACTGCTCGTCCGAACCGATGAACTTGTCGCTCTTCGGGTCGCGGGTGGAGAGCTCCAGGTAGTAGTCGTCCAGGCCGAAGTCGTCCAGCAGCGAGCGCACGAAGTTGAGCAGGTGCTTGATCTCGCCCGGCGCCTGCTCGGCGGTGACGTACGAGTGCGAGTCGTCCTGGGTCAGGCCGCGCACCCGGGTCAGGCCGTGCACCACGCCGGACTTCTCGTAGCGGTAGACCGTGCCGAACTCGAACAGCCGCATCGGCAGCTCACGGTAGGACCGCCCGCGCGACCTGAAGATCAGGTTGTGCATCGGGCAGTTCATCGCCTTGAGGTAGTAGTTCGCCCCCTCCAGCTCCATCGGGGGGAACATCGTGTCCTTGTAGTACGGCAGGTGCCCGGAGGTGTGGAACAGCCCCTCCTTGGTGATGTGCGGCGAACCGACGTACTGGAAGCCCTCCTCGATGTGGCGGGCGCGGACGTAGTCCTCCATCTCCCGCTTGATCACCCCACCCTTCGGGTGGAAGACCACGAGACCCGACCCGATCTCATCGGGAAAGGAGAAGAGATCCAGCTCGGTGCCCAGCTTGCGGTGGTCGCGGCGCTCGGCCTCGGCAAGTCGATTGAGGTACGCCTTCAGCTCGTCCCGGGACGGCCACGCCGTCCCGTAGATGCGCTGGAGCTGCGGGTTCTTCTCACTGCCGCGCCAGTAGGCGGCGGCCGAACGCATCAGCTTGAACGCCGGGATGAAGCGGGTCGACGGCAGGTGCGGGCCGCGGCACAGGTCGCCCCAGACGCGCTTGCCGTCCTTGTCGACGTTGTCGTAATGGGTCAGCTCGCCGTGGCCGACCTCCATCACCTCGTTGGCGTCGACGTCACCCTTGAGGTCGACCAACTCCAGCTTGAACGGCTCGTGGGCCAGCTCGACCTTGGCCTCGTCGAGCGATTTGTACTCCCGGCGGCGGAACGTCTGGCCGGCCTTCACGATCTCCTGCATGCGCTTCTCGAGCTTGCCGAGGTCGTCCGGCTGGAACGGCTTCTCGACGTCGAAGTCGTAGTAGAAGCCGTCGGTGATCGGCGGCCCGATGCCCAGCTTCGCCTCGGGGAAGATGTCCTGCACGGCCTGGGCCAGCACGTGCGCGGTGGAGTGGCGCAGCACGTTGAGCCCGTCCGGCTCGTCGATCGCCACCGGCGTGACGTCGGTGTCCAGCTCCGGCGCCCAGTCGAGGTCGCGCAGGCGGCCGGCAGCGTCGCGCACCACCACGACGGCCTTGGGGCCGGACGTGGGGAGGCCGGCCTTGGCTACCGCGTCGGAGGCCGTGGTCCCGGCCGGGACGACAAGAGGAGCGGCGGACACGGTGGTTCTCCTTAGATTGGAAGCGGGCCGTTGAGAATGCTATCCGGCCGGAAAATTCCGCGAGGAGCGAGCAACCTTTCCCGGCGCGGCGGCCACTGTGAGTCTGAGTCCTGTCGTCCCCCGATAGAAGGACTCCGCCTGGCCGGCCGGTTTCCCACGAGCTGACCGGCCAGGCGGCACCGCGTCGAACTTCGGGCACCTGAACCCCGTACCGAAAGAGGGTTGATCGGAAGCAGATGGGACGCACCGCGTGAGCGAATCGGAAAGCGCCTTCCGGCGGTTCTTCGAACTTCATCATGCGGATTTGTCCAGGCTTGCTTACCTTTTGACCGGCGAGACCGGGGCCGCCGACGATCTCGCCGCCGACGCGTTCGTCGAGGTCTGGCGGCACTGGCCGCGCGTGTCCGCGGCGGACAGCCCGCTCGCCTACGCCCGGGGCATCCTCGCCAACCTCGCCCGGCACTGGATCAAGAAGCAGAGCCGCGAGCGGCTCGGGCTGCGGGGCCTGAGCCTGCTGCGCCGCACCGCCGAAACCGACACCACCGCGATCCTCGACGTGCGTGCGGCGCTGCGGCGCCTCCCGCAGCGGCGCCGCGAATGCGTGGTGCTGCGGTACGCGTTCGACGTGCCGGAACGGGAAGTGGCCGACATCCTCGGCATCTCGGTGGGGGCGGTCAAGAGCCAGACCTCCCGGGGCGCCGCCCAGCTCAGCGAATACCTGCAGGACCTACCGGTAGCGACAGGAGGTGGAACACGTGCCCGATGACCGCGACCTCCGCAGCGTGCTGCATGACGAGGCCGATCGGCACTCCCCCGACCGGGGCGCGATGCTCGACCGGATCAACCAACGGCGCGGAACGGCGCCGAACCGCCTGATGGCCCTCTTCCGGCCGGTCGAGCCAGGACCCCGGCGAGCCCTGAACGTGGCCCGGCCGGTGGCGGCCGCGGTCGCCGTGGCCGGGCTGCTGGTCGCCGGCGTGACCGGCATCGACCTGGCTTCCTCGCCGGCACCGCCACCCGTACCGCAGGCGGCCGGGTCGCCGCCGCCCGTTCCGACGTCGCCGGCGCCCTACTCGGCGCGGCCGTCGTCCTCGAGGTTCCTCACCGCGACCGGCACGCTCAACCGCTACTCGATCGAGAGCTGGGGGCAGAGCGACCTCGTCCTCGCCACGACCGGCACGATCACGGCGCTCGACGTCACCGTGCGGATCGCCAAGACCCGCGGCCTGCGCGACGCCGGGCAGTGGACGACCATCCCCGACGAGCTGATCACCTCGTCGGTGAACGCCACCGGGTCCACCTTCGTCTACCGGTTCACGCTGAAACCCGGGGCGACCCTCGCCCCGGGCAGCTACACGTTCGCGGCGCAGTACAACCACTCGGCCGGCACCCGGTCGATGGCCGGCGACTCCTACGAGGTGACCGCCACCGCCGGGAAGAAGGCGCACGTCACCGGGGGCTACACGACCTAGACACCGGGGACCTTGCCGGCCAGGGCCGCCTCGGCGTACTCGAACGTCTTCGGCAGGTACTGGCCGACCTGGGTGTACTCGACACCGAGGGCCAGGGTCAGGCGGTCTCCCCGATCGGCAGGAGCAGGCGGGACGGGCCGAGCGTGAGGTGATGGCGGGCCGGCACCAGCTTTGTGCCGGTGCCGGGGTTCTCGTCGGTGCCGAGGTTGCGGGTGAACTGCGGGTAGCAGCCGCCCGCGATCAGCAGCCGGATGCGGGAGCCGGCCGCGAACCGGTGGGCCACCGGCAGCAGCGTCAGCCGGGTCGGTTCGGAGTCGCGGGCCGGGTCGAGGCGCCGGTAGCCCTCGGTGACGTTGTGCGAGCGGCCGTCCGCGTCGACCTCACTGACCCGTACGAACAGGTCGGCGTGCGGGTTGTCGGTGCGGTGCGCGAGCTCCACGACCGGCGTGCCGTGCACCTCGACGGCGGCCGGCAGTGGCTCGCCGGTGAACGCCAGCACGTCGGCGCGGGCCGCGAGCGCGCCGTCGTCGACCACGCCACCGCCGTCGAGCAGGGGTCCGCCGACGGCCGGCGTCGGGTCGGCCGGGTCGAAGGTGAAGCCGGCTTCGACCGACGGTGGTTCCTCGCCCAGGCCGCCGCCGGGCCGCGGGTGAAGGGCGAGGTCGGTGGTGGGTGGCGGCCAGGCGGCCAGCTCACGCCACTGCTTGGTGCCGGTCACCTGCAGGCGTACGGGGGCCCGCCGCGCCAAAGTGTGCCCGTTCAGCTTCGCCGCCAGCCAGTCGAGCGCCTCCGGGATGAGGATCGGCGCGCCTTTGCCGATCACCTCCGGATGTGTCCACGGCCCGATGGTCAGCGCCACGTCCAGGCCACGTTCGCGCAGGTGGAGGTACTGGTCGTAGGTCTGGCCGAGGAACAGGTCCTGCCAGCCGGAGTGCAGCAGGATCGGGATCCGCACGGCGTCGAGGGCGGGCCGGTGCCGCATCGGCGCCCAGTACGGGTCGGTGTCGATGTCCGGCCGGGTGACCCGGTCGCGGAACCAGCGCGCGCCGCCCGCGTAGTGCCGCTCCCCCGCGTCGGCCAGCGGCAGGTCGGTGAAGACCGACTGCAGGGCGCGCTTGCGGGCCGGCCCGCCGAGGATCTGCGCGAGCTGGCCGCGCAGCAGCCCGGGCTGGTTGTCGGTGCGCGGCTGCCGGTTCATCATGTCGCTCCACCCGACCAGGTCGAGGTTCATCGCCCCGTTGCCCCAGGCGTGCCGGGCGAAGTCGTGCGGTCCGACGGTGATGACGGCGGCGGCCATCTCGGCGGGCGGGTCGTCGAGCAGCGCCCACTGGGTGTAGCCGAGGTAGGACGGCCCGATCGTGGCGAACGTGCCGGTGAACCAGGACTGCCCGACCAGCCAGGCGACCACCTCCCGGCCGTCGGCCTTCTCGGTGCGCATCGGGTCGAAGTCGCCGCCCGAGCCCGCCGTGCCGCGGCAGGACACGAAGAGCACGTGGTAGCCGCGGGCCGCGTACGGCCGGGCGTACAGGTCGGCGAAGGGTGCGCCGAGGCCGTACGGCCCGCGGACCAGGATCGTGCCGGCCGGCGTCCCGGCCGGGCGGTAGTGGTGGGCGGCGAGCACCACCCCGTCGCTCAGCGGGATGCGCACCCCGCGGTCGACCCCGAACGGCCCCGGCTCGCCGGGCAGTTTGAGCAGGCGGGACACCAGGCGGTCGCGCAACGTCGCACGGGGCATCGGCGAGCCTTCCGAGATGGGCGGGGAGCCGTTGATCACCCACTGTCGCCCGGCCGGAACGCCGCCGCAACCCCCGGGCTCAGGCGGCGGCCCGGGCCAGGTGGAACGGCAGCCGATCGAACAGGAAGCGGCTGTACGTGATGCGGCCGCCGGTGACCGTCACGCACTCGGCGCCCGGGGCACTCGCGACCAGTGGCGACGCGGTGTCGTACATCAGCAGCGCCTGTTGTTCGTCGCCGTAGGCGGCGATCAGTTCGGTGCTGATCAGCGAGAGGGCGAACGGTTCCAGGAAGGCGCGGTAGGCGGCGACGCCCTCGATCCGGCCGGCCGGCGCATCGCAGACGATGTCGTCGGCGACGTACGCTATCGCCGCGTCCAGGTCCTTGCCGGTCCAGGCCCGGTAGTAGGCCAGCGCGATCTGCAGTGCCATGAGTGTCTCCCTCGAAGGTCGGTTACGGGTGGAGACACCGGGGCGGGCCGGATCGGAACGGCGTGCCAGGATCGGCCGGTGGACGATTCCGCGTTCGCCGAGCTCGTCGAGCCGCATCGGCGCGAGCTGCTGCTGCACTGCTACCGGATGCTGGGCTCGCGCACCGAGGCCGAGGACGCGCTGCAGGAGACGCTGCTGGCGGCGTGGCGCGGGCTGGACGGCTTCGAGGGCCGGTCGTCGCTGCGCACCTGGCTCTACCGGATCGCCACCACCCGCTGCCTGAACGCCCGCCGCGGCGCCTCTCGGCGGGTGCCCGCGCCGGTGCCGCCGTTCGAGCCGCCGGCACCGTCCCGGCTGGGCGAGGTGACCTGGTTGCAGGCGTACCCGGACGCCCTGCTGGACGGCGTTCCGGACACCGCGCCGGGCCCGGCGGCCCGCTACGAGATGCGGGAGGCGGTGTCGCTCGCGTTCGTGACCGGCCTGCAGCGGATGCCGCCCCGCCAGGCGGCCACGCTGATCCTGCGCGACGTGCTGGGCTACACCTTGTCGGAGACCGCCGACCTGCTCGGCGTGACCGTCACGGTGGTGAAAGGGCTGCTGCAGCGCGCCCGGGCCGCGCAGGGTGAGCCGGCCGGCGCGGCGGAACAGGACAGGGCGTTGGTCGACCGGTTCGCGCAGGCGTTCTCGGCGCGCGATCTGCCCGCGCTGCTCGGACTGCTGACCGACGACGCCTGGCTGTCGATGCCGCCTGCGCCGCACGAATACCACGGTCGCGAGGCCATCGCCGGTTTCCTCGCCGCCAGTCCGACCTGGCGTCATGCCCTCCGGCTGGCCGAGACGCGGGCCAACGGCCAGCCCGCGTTCGCCTGCTTCCTGGACGAGGCACCGGCCGGGCTGATGGTGCTGACCCTGCGCGGCGGCCGGATCGGCGCGTTGACCCGATTCCTTCAGCCTGGATCTTTGAGGGACGCTGGCATGCTGTAGCCCATGCCCAGCCGGCCGTGGCGAGTCTTCCTGTCGCACACCTCGGACCTGCGGCCCTACGTGGAGGCGGCCAAGGCCGCGGTCCTCCGCGCTCGGCACGCGGTCATCGACATGGAATTCTTCACGGCCGAGGACTCCCCGCCGTCGTCGGTGTGCCGAGACGCCGTCCTGGACTCCGACGTGTACGTGCTGATCGCCGGTGCATGCTACGGGTCGCCCGTGCGCGACAACCCGGCTGAGTCGTACACCGAGCTCGAGTTCCGGGTGGCCGGGGAGAAGGGCATCCCTCGGCTGGCGTTCGCGGTCGTGGACTCCGGGTCGGTCGAGCCTCGTCAGCAGGCGTTCCGTGACCGGGTGGCCGACAGCGTGACCGTCGCGCCGCCGACCGCCGACCCGGCC
This sequence comes from Paractinoplanes toevensis, assembly GCF_018332695.1. Classification (GTDB taxonomy): domain Bacteria; phylum Actinomycetota; class Actinomycetes; order Mycobacteriales; family Micromonosporaceae; genus Actinoplanes; species Actinoplanes toevensis. The sequence goes on along the minus strand of NZ_BOQN01000065.1, from coordinate 70,750 downwards.
CGCCTGGAAATGCTGGTCTATCAGGCGCTGATCAAGCTCGCCCGGCCCGGTCCGGTGTGGTCGGTGCCGCCTCTCAACGGTAGTGAGGTTGCCCGCCCGGCCCTGACCGCCGCGCTGATCGAAGCCGTGCTGGCGCCGGACGCCGGACCGGTCGGCGTCACCACCGGCCTGGTCGGGGCGGGCGGCTTCGGCAAGACCACCCTGGCCCGGATGGTGACGCATGACCCAGCGGTGCGGGCGGCCTTCCCGGACGGCGCGGCGTGGGTGACCGTCGGCGAGGACGCGGGCGGGCCGGAGTTGGCCGCGTCGATCACCTCGGTGGCCCGTCTGTTCGACGCGTCCGCGCCGGAGGTGACCGACCCCCTCGCCGCCGGCGCGATCCTCGACCGGGCGCTGGCCGGGCGGAAAGCGCTGCTGGTCGTCGACGACGTCTGGACCGCCGAGCAGGTGGAGCCCTTCCGGCTCGGCGCCGGGGTGCGGCTGTTCACTACCCGGCAGCGCGACCTCCTGCGGTCCGCAACCGCCGCCGTCGAGGTCGATCAGATGACGCCGGACGAAGCCCGTCGCATGATCGGTGCGGGCGTACCGGGCGCGCTCGTCGAGGAAGTCCTCGCCGCAACCGGGCGATGGCCGGTGCTGCTCGCGCTCGTCGGCGGTGCCGTCCGCGACGGGATCGCGCACGGCGGTGATCCGGCCACGGAGATGACGGCCGTGCTGGACGCGTTACGGGTGGACGGGATCACCGTCCTGGACGTCGGGGACGCTGGGTCTCGAGCTTCGGCGGTGTCCCGGACCATCGACGCGAGCCTGCGGCGGCTCGCCGAGGACGAGCGGGCGCGCTACTTCGAACTGGCCGTCTTCGGCGAGGACGTGATCATTCCGGGTGAGGTGATCGACCGGCTGTGGGCGTACACCGGGAAGTGGTCCTCCTTCCGGAGCCGCAGGTTCTGCGGCCGCTTGTTCGCGCAGGGGCTGCTGGCCGGCTACCGGCGTGACCCGGACCAGGCACAGCTGCACGACGTGGTGCGCGCCTACCTGCGGCATCGGACCTCGGATCGGCGCGCGGACCTGGACCGGGCGATCGTCGACGCGCATCGAGCGCTGGCCCCGGCGGGCTGGGCGTCACTGCCGGCCGGGCAGGGTTATCTGTGGTCGTGGCTGCCCGCCCACCTGCGGGGTGCCGGCCTGCACGAGGAGCTCGACGACCTGCTCGACGACCCGCACTGGCTGGTCGGCAAGCTGGAGCGGATCGGACCGGCCGGTTTGGAGGCCGACCTGCTGCTCGGCGCCCGCGCGAAGCTGGCGGCCGTGGTCGGCCAGAACGCCCACCTGCTCGGCTCGCTCGACCCGCCCGGCTCGCTCGCCGCCACCCTGGCCTCCCGGATCCCGCCGAGCCTCGGCCTGGCCGACCAGCGCGACGACATCCTCGGCACGATCGACGGACCCTGCCTACGGCCGTTGCTGCCGCTGCCCGACCTCGCCGACACGGCCCTGATCCGCGTCATACCGCAGAACGACTACCTGATCGCCATGCTGGCGGCTCCGGACAGCAGCTGGCTGGCCGCCGTCGGCTCGGAGATCCGGCTCATCGACCCGGCCGCCGGCACAGTCCGGCACACCTTGCCCGAGTCGGACAGTCCCACCGGCGCGCTCGCGGTCGCGCCCGACGGATCGTGGTTCGCGGCCGGCGACTGGACCGGCTCGGTCCGCCTCTGGGACCCACGAACCGCAGCCCCGCTGCACGTGTTTCCCGCCGACCAGGACCGCGTGGACCAGTTCGCGGTGGCGCCGGACGGCAGCTGGCTGGCCGCGACCTCCCGGGACGGGACCGTCCGGCTCTGGGATCCGCGAAGTGGCGAACACCTGCGCACGCTCGGCCTGCCGGCCGCCGCCGGTGCCCGGTCGACGGCTCTGGTCCCCGCCCCGGACGGCCGATGGCTGGCCCACACGACCAGGGTCGGCTCCCGCGTGTGGGATCCCGCAACCGGCCGGATGCTGCACCGGCTGCCCAACTCGGTCATCTCGGTAGTCGCCGTCGATCCCGCCGGCCGATGGCTCGCCACCTACCATTCGAGGGGCCGGATCATGATCTGGAGCACCAGCACCTGGACCCCGGTGGCCCGGCTCGGCGAACGGAACCGGTCACGCGCGGCCGTGGCCCCCGACGGGCGTTGGCTCGCCGTGGCACATCGGGACACGGTCGCGGTCTGGAAGACAGAAATCTGGGCCGAGCTCCGGCTCCTCGGCGACACCGGCAGCGAAGTGCGTGTTCTGACCGCCACGCCCGGAGGTCAGTTGGCAGCGGCCACCGAGGAGGACGACGAGGTGATCCTCTGGTCGGCCGGCCGCTGGGAACGGCCCGCCTTCCTCGCCGGTCACACCGAACAGGTGCACACCATCGTCGCCGCCCCGAACGGCACCTGGCTGGCAACCGCCGCGGACGACGGAACCATCCGGCTCTGGAACCCGGCCGCCGCCCGCGCCCAATCGGGCGGGCCCGAACCGACCGTGCGGTTATCGGCCGTGTCGGCGACACCGGGCGGCCGCGTTGCGACCGGAACGGACACCAGCGAGGTGCACCTCTGGAACCTCGCCGACGGAACCCGGAGCCTGCTGGCCGGCAGCGAGGCCGACCAACTCCAGGAGATCAGGGACATCGCCATCGCCCCGGACGGTTCCTGGATTGCCGCCGCCCAGTCCGAGACGGTGCTCGTCTGGGATCGGGCGAGCGGCGAGATTCTCCGTCGGCTCCCCGCGCACGCGGCGTTCCTGGTAGCCGGGCCGGACAGCAGCTGGCTCGCCGTCGGCGGGGCCGGTCTGCAGGTGTGGAACCCACGGAACGGGCATTTACTGGAGACGCACTTCGGGCCGGTAACCGCCCACGCCGCCGCGGCGGACGGGCGAATCCTGGCCGTCGCCGAGCGAACCGGTCCGGTCAGCCTGTGGGCCGGCCCCGGCACCGAACCGGTCATCCTGCACGACCTCGGACCACACGCCCCCGAACCGGCCATGGCCATGGCACCGGACGGCTCCTGGCTGGTGATCTCCGACGGTTCCGGTGACGTGCAGATCTGGGACTGCCGCCGCAGGTCGCTCCGGCGCACCATCGATCTCGGCACCACCTTCCCGGACTCGTTCGCGGTCACCGCGAGCGGGCTGATCTGCACCGTCGGGCACGACCAGACCATCCGGCTGTGGGATCCGTCGACCGGATGCGCGCGCACCGCGCTTCGTGTGGAGGACGAACTGCACCGCGTCGTCACCAGCCAGGACCGCATCATCGTCAACAGCGCCCGGCGCACCTACTTCCTTCAGTTGACCGAAGCGGGAACGGTGGACGGCGCCGGCATGCTGTAGGGCAGGTCGGTGGGAAGACGGATCGTGGGCAGCCTGGCCGTGAAGCTGAGCGGCCAGCAGGAGGAACTCCACCATCAGGCGCCCCACGACGCACTGACCAGCCTGGTGCGCGCCGGCGATCTGGTGGCCCGGCTCGGCGGTGGCAGGTTTAGCGGCCGCCGCAGTGGGGATCCGTGCCCGGACGAAGCACTCCGCTCCGCTGCGGACAATGCATTCCCGAAATGCCGTCGAGGGCATTTCGGGCACTTCTCTTTTCTGTTCTTCTTCTCTTTGTCAGACTTCCGTACAGCCATTCCCGAACGACTACAGTTGTCTCATGTGAAGCAATTTCGCCGACCTCCGGAGATGATCTGGTTCGGCATGCTCGACTAAGCCTTGTTCACGACCCGACTCGAGCTCGCATCCGCGCAGGTCAGGCACCTTTGATCCCGTCGTCGTGAATAGCCTCGCCGGTCCGCGTGATGCCACCGAGAGAAAAGGCTTTGACATGAAGAAGGCAACACGGAATCTGTTCGTCGCCGGTGCCGGACTGCTCGCCGGAATGACAATGGGCGCCGGCCCGGCGCTGGCTGACGAACCGCCCGCATCCGATCAGGCGGTGACCACGATCTCCGCGTGGGCGTGGGGACCGGGCACTGCCCCGGACACCGCCGTTCCGCTGAATCCGAACCACATGCTGGTCATCGCCATCGGGGACGACCCGTGGCTGCTCCGGGTGGTCGACCACCTCAGCAAGGCGACGGACAACGGACAACCCGCCCCCGGACAGCCCACCGGCACGGACTCCAGCGGAGCGACCGGTACGGACGCCACCGGAGCAACCGGCGCCACCGGTACCGACACGACCAGCACGGACACCAGCGGCGCCACCGGAACGAACACCAGCGGCACCACGGCGACTGACACGACCGGCACCACCGGAACCACGGGCACCGGCGCCGCCACGACCGGAACGGAGACAACCGGAGCCACGGGTACGGACACCAGCGGAGCGACCGGCGCAACCGGGACCGATACCACCGGCACGGACACCAGCGGAGCCAACGGAACGGACACGACCGGCACCACCGCGACTGGCACGACCGGAACCACCGGCACCGGCACCGGCACCGGCACCGGCGATACGACCGGAACCACCGGCACGGACACGACCGGAGCTACCGGCACCGGAACGGACACGACCGGCACCACGACGACTGACACGACCGGAACCACTGGCACCGGCACCGCCGACACGACGGGAACCACCGGCACGGGCACGGGCACCGGCACGACCGGAACCACCGGCACCGGCACGACCGGAGCTACCGGCACCGGAACGGACACGACCGGCACCACGACGACTGACACGACCGGAACCACCGGCACCGGCACCGGCACCGGCACCGGCACCGCCGACACGACCGGAACCACCGGCACGGGCACGGCCGGCACCAGCACGACCGAAGCGGCCGGCACGGACACGACCGGAGCCACCGCAGCCGAGACCGCGGGGACCACGGCCGCCGACACCGGCGCTAACGGCACCGAAGCCGCGGGCACGACCGGCACCACTACCGCCAGCGGCTCTGTTTGATCACCCACCGGTTCCGGGCGCAGCGGGCGTCCTCGTCCCGCACGCCCGGAACTCGCGGTTGGCCGTTCAGCCCCGCAGCAGCGTCTCGGCCAGCGTGCGGCCCTCGTCACTCCACGACCTGGGCCGCATGGTGGCCGGGTCGAGCAGCACGTTCACCCGCCGGCCTTCCGCGAACACGGTCTCGCCGTCGAGCGACGTGAACCGGAACCCGTAGGCGGCGCTGGTGCGGCCCAGGTTGTCGAGCCAGAAGTGCACGAGGATCTCCCCGGTGCCGCGGACCGGCAGGTGGAAGGTGATCGCGTACTCCCGGACGACGTTGAACGCGTCGGACGTGGTCGGCCGGCCACCGGCGAACGACACCCCGCGCTCGGCCCACCAGTTGATCATGGCTCGCTCGATCAGCACCGCGTAGCGGGCGTTGTGCAGCACACCGAGCGCGTCGAGGTCGTCGAAGTGCACCGGCACGCGAGTGACGTGCCCGTACGAGATTGCGGTCGCAGTCATGTCAGCTCCGGTAGAAGAGTCGGGTCGGCAGCGAGCACCCGCAGGTGCTCGTGCAGGGCATGCCGCGCATGCCGGAAGGTCACCGGGCCGAGGACGGGCGACTGCATGACGGCGCACACCCCCAGCGACTCGGTCTCGTACGCGATCCCGGCCGGGTCGGTCCCGGATCGCAGGTCGCCGATCTCGATCGCATCGGTGGCCAGCGAGGTCAGGAACGTCATCCAGTCGGACAGCTGGGCCGCGAGCCGGTCGCGGATGACGCCGGGCCGCGCGTTGTACTCGAAGTTGGCGTTCGCGAAGAAGCAGACCCCGGGCAGCGGCCCGTCCTCGTAGAACGCGAGCCGCCGGTCGTGCACGGCCCACAGTCGCCGCACCCCGCGGGGCGCCGCCATGGCCGGCCGGATCACCTCGTCGGTCCACTGCTGCCGGGCGTGGTCGATCACCGCGAGTTGCAGTGCTTCCTTGGAGCGCCAGTGCGCGAAGAGCCCGGACTTGCTGATGCCGAGCGTCTCGGCGAGCTGCCCGAGGGAGAGCCCGTCGAGCCCGGCGGTGGTGGCGAGCGGCAGGGCGCGGTCGAGCACGGCGGTGCGGGTGCGTTCCCCGCGCAGAAGGCGGCCGTCCTCGGTCATGTCCTCACCCTACAAAACGACCGACCGTTCGTAAATATAGTGTCACGAGCGCCACCGAGCCTTGACGAGGCGCTCGATCGGCCGGTCAGGAACATCAGGAAGTACGCCCAGTAGTTGACCGAGTCGGCGAAGACGCAGCCGACGATCGTGGCGAGCACCTGGGTCAGGAAGATCGTCACGTTGCCGAGCACCTTCTCGCGCGGGAGCGGCTCCCGCCCCTCACTCAGCTCCGGGTGGCGATGGGCGACCCAGGCGAGCGCGGAGAGCGACCCGCTGGAGAGCGCGAGGGTGGCGCGCCCCGAACTGGCTGCGGTGCTCGTGCACGAGCTCGTCGAAGGACGGCACCTCGGCGACGGTCTCCAGCAGCGGCAGGATCAGCAGCGTCAGCGCGATCGCGGCCACCGCGTCGGTGAACATCACGAGCCGTTCGGAGCCGTCCCGTTCCTTCGCGATCATGGAGCCAGTATCGCGACAGCGCGGAGTTGCCGGGAAGGCGGGCGGCCGGCGCGAGTTGCCGCTCCCGCGCCGGCCGCGAGACCGCTCCGGCCGCCACCGTCACGGTCCGCTTCGCCCCCACTCCAGGTCACCGGCCGTACCGGAAATGACCGTGAATGGGTTTATGCCTCAACCTTATTTGCCACCATCCGTCGGCAGTAGCAGGGAAAACCCCCAGTCGTCGCCTTGGCACATATAGACGCTGCTGCCACGATGTGTCGGTGCAGGGAAAATCGCCGGTCCGTGTGATAACCGTCGTTTCCCTGATCGCGGCGATCACCGCCGTACTCTCCTGGATTCCGACCTGGTCGGCGGAGTTCGCGCTCGGCACGATCTACGTTTTCGTGGTCACCTCGTTCGCGGCCAGCGGTGTTCTGCTGCTCTGGGACCGCAGCACCGGCCGCACCGGCTGGGCGATGATCGTGGCCGCGTTCTGCTACGAGGCCTCCTGGTGGTGGACCTGGCCGCCGGAGTGGGAGATCGGCCCGGCCCCGCTGATCTCGTTCCTGTTCGGGTACTGGTGGTTCGCGGTCGGCGGCCTCGCCCTGCTGCGTTATCCGGAGCCGGTGCTCAGCCGGCGCTACGAACGGGCGTACTTCGTCTACTTCGCCATCTGGATCGTCGGGGTGAAGCTGTTCATCGCGGCCGTCTCGGAACCGGAGTGGGCGGGCTGGAACGAGCACGCATGGTGGCTGACGATCGCGCCGAACCGCGGCCTGTTCGACGCCGCGAGCGCCGTCTTCAAGATCGGCATCATCGTGCTGGCCCTGGTGCTGGTCGTGTTGCTGCTGTTGAAGATCCGCCGCAGCCGGGGCCTGGAACGCGCCGACAGCCTGCCCGCCACCGCAGCCGGCATCGCGATCGGTTTCCTCGGCAGCTTCTACATCGCCGCGCAGCTGTTCCACCTGTCCAAGCCGGTCACCGACGCGCTGCGCACGATCACCGCCCTGACCGCGCTGATCGCCCCGATCGCCTTTCTGATCAGCCTCACCCAGCGCCGCCTCGCCCGATCGAGCGTGGCCGACCTGATGGTGCGGCTCGCCGACTGCACCTCGTTGAAGGATGTGCAGGCCGCACTGCGCGAGGTGCTCGGCGACCCGACCATGATGCTCGCCGTGCAGGCCAGCCCGTCGCACTACGTGACCTGCGAGGGCTACCCACTGACCGCCGGTGAGATGGCCCGGTGGCGGGTGCCGATGCCGTCCGGCGACGGCCGCACGCTGGCCGTCCTGCTCGTCGACCCGACCCTGCGCCGCCGCTCCGACCTGGTGCGCAGCGCGGCCGTCGCGGGCGGCCTGGTGCTGGAAAATGGCCTGCTCCGCGACGACCTGGCCGCCCAGCTCGCCCAGGTGCAGGCGTCCCGGCGGCGGATCGCCGAGGCCGGGCTGGCCGAGCGCCGCCGGATCGAGCGCAACCTGCACGACGGCGCTCAGCAGCTGCTGCTGCGGGTGATGAGCAGCCTCAGCCTGGCCCGGCACCGGGCACAGCGCGGCCGGGATCCGAGCGCCGCCATCGAGACGGCCGGCAACGACCTCGACGAGGCCCTCGCCGAGCTGCGCAACCTGGCCCGCGGCATCCACCCGGCGGTGCTCGGCGAGATGGGCCTGCAGCCCGCGCTGGAAGGAGTCGCCGACCGGCTGACCATCCCGGTCACCCTCGACGTCACCGCCGACCGGCTGCCCGAGCCGATCGAGGAGACCCTCTACTTCGTCATCTGCGAGGCCCTCACCAACGTCATCCGGCACGCCGAGGCCGGCCACGCCGAGGTGCGGGTGACGCTGCGCGACGACACCGTGGTCGCCCGGGTCACCGACGACGGCCGCGGCGGCGCGAACTTCGACCGCGGTTCCGGCCTGGCCGGCCTGCGCGACCGGGTCGAGACGCTGCGCGGCGCCATGACCATCGCCACCGGCGGTGACGGCACGACGGTCACGGTGCGGATCCCATGCGAGTAGCCCTCACCGACGACACGGTTCTGTTCCGGGAGGGGCTGGCCGCGCTGCTGCGCGAGCTCGGCATCGAGGTCACCCACCAGGCGAGCGACGAACGGGAACTCCTCGCCGGCATCGCCGACGACCCGCCCGACGTGGTGATCATGGACATTCGCCTCTCGGCGCACGGCGCCGAGGGCCTGCACGCGGCCGAGAGCATCCGGCGCCGGCACCCCCGGGTGGGCATCCTGCTGCTTTCCGCGTACGCCGAGACGGCGTACGCCGTGCGTCTGCTCGAAGGTGGCGCGACCGGGGTCGGCTACCTCGTCAAGGACCGGGTGGGCCGGGTCGAGGTGCTCGAGGACGCGCTGCGCCGGGTGGCCGGCGGCCAGACCGCGATCGATCCCGAGATCGTGCAGCGGCTGATGGACCGCCCGAGCCGGCAACGCCCCCTCGACCTGCTCTCCGGCCAGGAACGCAAGGTGCTGCAACACATGGCCGAGGGCCGCTCCAACAACGGCGTCGCCGAGGCCCTCTTCCTGAGCCAGAAGACGGTCGAGAAGCACATCCTGAGCATCTTCAAGAAGCTCGGCCTGGAACAGCAGGGCCACGACAACCGCCGGGTGCTGGCGGTGCTGCACTGGCTTCAAGGCTGATTTCCCGGGTAACCCAGGGTTATGAGTGACCAGGTGGAGCACGAGAACATTGTCATGGAGAACGCCGGCGCCCACGGCGACACGTTCATCACCGGCTCCAAGGAGACCGGAAAGTTCCAGACCGACGAGCCGCCGACGTCCGAGACCCCGGCGAACGGCAGCAGCAACGCCGGCATCAACAAGCTGCACGGGAACCGCGAGAAGGACGACGCCTGACCCATCGCCCCGGATAAATGCGTCGCGGCGGGCCGGTGGTGTGCATAGAGTCTCGCGGTGACTACCGTGGCCGAACGTGTTCTTCCGACCCGGCTCGGAACCTCTTTCCGGTGGCTGCTCGCCTCGTCGTGGACCTCCAACTTCGGGGACGGCGTCGCGATCGCGGCCGGGCCGCTGCTGGTGGCGGCGCTCACCGACGACCCGTTCCTGATCTCGATGGCGGCGCTGCTGCGCTGGCTGCCGCCGCTGCTCTTCGGCCTGCACGCCGGCGTCCTGTCGGACCGCCACGACCGGCGCCGGATCATCATCCTGGCCGACGGCAGCCGGGTCGTCGTGCTCGCCGCGATGGTCGTCGCGCTGGCCCTCGACGAGTTGACCGCGGCCGGGGCCCTGGTCGCCCTGGGCCTGCTCGCGACGGCCGAGGTGTACGCCGACAACACCGGCTCCACCCTCGCGCCGATGCTCGTGCACCGCGACGACCTCGCCCTCGCGAACGCCCGCATGCAGTTCGGCTTCCTGACCCTGAACCAGCTGGCCGGGCCGCCGCTCGGGGCCTTCCTGTTCGCGGCCGGCTATGCCTGGCCGTTCGTCGGGCAGGCTCTCCTGGTCTTCGCCGGGGTGCTGCTGGTGGCCCGGGTCAAGCTGCCGCCCGCCACGCCCCGGGAGGCGTCCCCCGCGCTGCGGGACATCCGTGAGGGTCTCGCGTGGACGGTGCGCCATCCCGCCGTACGCACCCTGGTCCTGACGATTTTGATCTTCAATGTGACCTTCGGGGCGGCGTGGGCCGTGCTGGTGATCTACGCGACCGACCAGCTGGGCCTGGGACCGACCGGGTTCGGGCTGCTCACCACGGTGTCGGCGGTGGGTGGGCTGCTCGGGACCGGTCTGTACGGCTGGATCACCGCGCGGGTCAGCCTCGGCAACGTGATGCGGATCGGCCTGATCATCGAGACCCTGACCCACCTGACGCTGGCCGTGACGACGACGCCATGGGTGGCGATGCTGGTGTTCTTCGTCTTCGGCGCGCACGCCTTCATCTGGGGCACCACCTCGGTGACCGTACGGCAGCGGGCCGTCCCGACCGAGCTGCAGGGCCGGGTGGGCAGCGTCAACACGATCGGCGTCTTCGGCGGCCTGGTGGTCGGCTCGGCGATCGGCGGCACGCTGGCCACGCATTGGGGGGTGGCCGCGCCGTTCTGGTTCGCCTTCGCCGGTTCGGCGGTCTTCCTGGTTCTGCTGTGGCCCCAGCTGACCCGGATCGCGCACGACGGACGGTGACCGGGCGGGGTGGCCCGGTCACCGCCCCTCCTCTACAGATTTACCCGCACCGGGGCCGGCTGCTGGGTGGTGCTGCCGTCGCCCAGTTGGCCGTTGGCGTTGTTGCCCCAGCACCACACGCTGCCGCCGGTCTGCACCGCGCAGGTGTGATAGAAGGTCGCCACGCTGTTCGTCCAGGTGGTGGCGGTGCCGACCCGGGTCGGCGCGTAGCGGGCGGTGGTGCTGCCGTCGCCCACCTGACCGGCCATGTTGTTGCCCCAGCACCACAGGCTGCCGTCGGTGCCGGTCCCGCAGGCGGTGTCCTGGCCCGCGGTGACGCCGGCCCAGCTGGTTCCCGCCCCGACCTGCACCGGCGAGGCCTGGTAGGTGCCGCTGACGCCGAGCTGCCCGTACCCGTTCTCGCCGAAGCACCACAGGGTCGCGTTGCTGCGGGTCGCGCAGGTGAAGGTGTACCCGGCCGTCACGCCGGCCCAGGTGGTGGCCGTTCCGACCTGCGCCGGAGTGATCGAGTAGCCCAGGTAGCCGAGACCGAGCTGCCCGGCCGAGCTGTCGCCCCAGCACCACAGGGTGCCGTCGGTGCGAACCGCGCAGGTGTGCGCGTAGCCCGTCGTCACGCTCGCCCAGTTGCTGGCGGCGCCGACCCGGACCGGCGCGGTCTCGTAATAGTTCGAGTTACCGGTGCCCAGCTGCCCGAACCGGTTGAAGCCCCAGCACCAGAGGGTGCCGTCGGTCCGTACGGCGCAGGTGTGGCTGTCCCCGGCACTGACCTGGGCCCAGCTGGTGGCGTCGCCGACCCGAACCGGAGCGGCCCGCCGGGTGGTGCTGCCGTCGCCCAGCTGCCCGCGGCTGTTGCTGCCCCAGCACCACAGCGACCCGTCCGCCCGGATCGCGCAGTTGTAGCTGGTCCCGGCCTCGATCCGAGCCCAGTTGGTGGCGTCGCCGACCCGGGCCGGGGCGACCCGCCCGGTGGTGGTGCCGTCCCCGAGCTGCCCGCTGTAGTTTCCACCCCAGCACCACAGGGACCCGTCCGCCGGAATGGCACACGTATGGGCGTAGCCGACGGCAACGCTGGAGCCGACGGCCGCGGAAGCCGTCCCGCCCCCGAAACCGAATCCGACGATGCCGGCAAGCATCGCCATCACGACAAGAACCACTCTTCTGGTCATATGCTGTCTCTCCCGGAGGGCACAGCGGCATCACACCGCGATACAGGGGTTGATGAGCGGTGCCCAAGCCGCCCGAGAAAGACCTACCCAGCGCGTACGCCGGTTCCGTAAAGGATCCTGACCGACGCATCGCCGCATGTCAATGCGCATCGACAGCGCCCGGATCAGGACGGATCCTTGTAACCTTCGCTGCGAGCACCCACATCACGCGGAGGAACTCGCCATGGCCTACGTCGTCGACTTCGAGACCGTATCCACCGTCGGGCTGGAGTCGTCGCCGGTCGCGGAGGCGCTGGCCGGCCTGCGGGCGAACGAGGCCCGGTACTTCAAGAACAAGTACGGCCACGTCTTCACGGTCGAGCCCGCCGGTGACGCGAAATCGGCCGTCGACTGGGTGAGCGGCATCCTCGAGGAGGAACGCGGCCTGGTCATCTCCTCGCCCCCGCTCGAGGCGACCGAGTTCCAGGTCGAGAACATCCGGATGGCGTACGTCTTCTATCAGAACGGCCTGTCGATCAACGTGATGTACACGGTCGACGACGGCGGCAAGCGGGCGGTCGGCTTCAAGCTCTCCGACGGCATGGAGCTCCCCGCGGAACTCGAGTCGTTCAAGTTCGCCCGGCAGAAGTCGAAGCTGGCCGGCACCATCCGCGGCTCCTACTTCGTCATCAAGAAGGACCATTGACGGTGAGCGTGATCGAGGGCAACCGAACGGCTTTCTACCAGGTCCTGCTCAACACCCTGCTCGTCTCGGTCATGAACTTCACCGTCTGGTTCGCGATCACCTTCTACGTCTATCTGGAGACGCGTTCGGTGTTCGCCACCGGCGTCATCTCCGGCATTTTCCTGGTGATGACCGCGCTCACCGGCATCTGGTTCGGCAGTCTCGTCGACCACTTCCCGAAGAAAACGGTGCTCCAGGCGTCGGCGCTGATCTCGACGATCCTGTATGCGGGGGCTCTCGCCGTCTACCTGGCCACGCCCCGCGCCGAGTTCACCGACCCGGCCAGTCCCGTGCTCTGGGGCATGGTGGTGCTGCTGATGCTCGGCGTGATCGCGAGCAACCCACGGGCCATCGCGCTCTCCACGCTGGTCACGGTGCTGATCGAGCCGGGGTCGCGAGACCGTGCGAACGGCCTGGTCGGCACCGCCTCGGGCACGTCGATCCTGGTCACCTCGGTGATCAGCGGCCTGCTCGTGGCGTTCGGCGGGATGACCTGGGTGCTGGTGCTCGCCCTGGTCGTGCTCGGCGGCGCGCTGCTGCACCTGAGTTTCGTGTCGCTGCCCGAGCCGGCCCGGGACGCCACGCAGAAGCGCCAGGTCGACCTCCGGGGCACGATCGCGCTCGTCCGGTCGGTGCCCGGCCTGCCCGCACTGATCGTGTTCTCGGCGTTCAACAACCTGCTCGGCGGCATTTTCATGGCACTGCTCGACGCGTACGGCTTGTCGCTGGTCTCGGTCCAGGTCTGGGGTTTGTTGTGGGGTCTGCTCAGCACCGGTTTCATCCTGGGCGGCCTGATGATCGCCCGCACCGGGCTGAGCGCCAACCCGGTCCGCGTACTCCTGGCGATCAACCTGGTGCTCTGGGCGGTGACCGTGTTGTTCCCGCTGCGCTCGTCGGTGGTGCTGCTCTGCGCGGGCCTGTTCGTGTACATGACCCTCGCGCCGTACGCCGAGGCGGCTGAGCAGACCATCCTGCAGAAGGTCGTCCCCTACGAGCGGCAGGGCCGAGTCTTCGGCTTCGCGCAGAGCGTCGAGCAGGCCGCGTCGCCGCTGACCGCGTTCCTGATCTCGCCGGTCGCGCAGTTCGTCTTCATCCCGTTCATGACCGACGGCGCCGGCGCGCGAACGATCGGCGGCTGGTTCGGCACCGGCGCCGAGCGCGGCCTGGCTCTGGTCTTCGTATTGACCGGGGTGATCGGGCTGATCGCGACGACCGCCGCGCTGCGCAGCCGGCCCTACCGCCGGCTGAGCACCCGCTACGCGGAGGCGCCGGCCCCGATCGCGTCCTGAACTACGATTCCTGCCATGTCCGCAGCCGAACCGCTGCGCGGTCGACGAGACGAACGCCAGCTCCTGGACTCTTTCGTGGCAGACGTCCGGGACGGACGCAGCTCCGCGCTGGTCATCGTCGGTGAGGCCGGCATCGGCAAGACCCGCCTGCTGGAGTACGCGGTGGACGCCGTGCCCGGCGGCGAGGACGTGCCGCGGATCGCGCGGACGTCGGGCGCCGAGGCGGAGACGCACCTGAGCTTCGCCGGGCTGCATCGGCTGCTGCGGCCGTTCCTCGATCGCCTCGAACGGCTGCCGAAACCCCAGCGTGTCGCCCTGGAGACCGCGCTGGGGCTGGCCGCCGGGGATCCACCGGACCTGTTCCTGGTCGGGCTGGCCGCGCTCACGCTGCTGGCCGACGTCGCCGCCGACGCACCGCTGATGTGCCTGGTCGATGACGCGCACTGGCTGGACCAGGAGTCCCTGACCGCCCTCGCGTTCGTCGGCCGGCGGCTCGGTGCCGACGGCATCGGCCTGCTCGTCGGCATCCGGGACGAACCCGGCGCGGTCGCGGCGCTGCGCGGGCTGCGCACGCACGCGCTGGCCGGGCTGGGCGACGACGACGCCCTCGACCTCGTGACGTCGCTGACCCCGGGCCAGCTGAACCCACAGGTCGCGACCCGGATCGTCGCGGAGACCGGCGGCAACCCGCTCGCCCTGATCGAGACCACCGGCGCCCTGTCGCACGAGCAGCTGACCGGCGCGTCGGTGCTGCCGGAGCTGCTGCCGATCGGCCGGAGCCTGGAAGCGCACTTCGCCGGGCAGGTGCTCGACATGCCGGCGCCGACCCGGCTGCTCCTGCTGCTGGTCGCGGCGGCACCGGGCGACGACCAGGCGGTGCTCTGGCGCGCCGCCGAGCGGCTCGGCCTCGACCCGGCCGCGCTCGACGCCGCCATCTCGGCCGGCATCCTGCTGCCCGGGCGGGAGTACGCGATCCGCCACCCGCTCATCCGGTCCGCCATCTACAACGCCGCGACGCCGGCCGACCGGCGGGCCGTGCACGCCGCGCTCGGCGCGGCCACCGACCGGGACCACCACCCCGAACGCCGGGCCTGGCAGCTGGCCGAATCGGTCGCCGGGCTCGACGACGGCGTGGCCGACGAGCTGGAACACGCGGCCGAGCGGGCCCGCGGCCGGGGTGGTTACGCCGCCGAGGCCGCGTTCCTGTCCCGGGCGGCGGAGCTGACCCAGGACCCGCAGCGACGTGCCCTGCGGTTCCTCGCCGCCACCGGGCCCTATCTGCGAACCGGCGACAACGCCTCGGCCGCGCGGCGGCTCGACCAGGCCACGCCCGGTCTCACCGAGCCGGCGCTGCGGGCGGCCGGGCAACGCACCCGGGCCGCGGTGCACCTGTTCAGCGGCGGCGTGGTCGGGCGGTCACCGGCGATCCTGCTCGATGCGGTGACCGCCTACGGCACGCTGGACGACCGTACGGTCCGGGGCATGCTCTGGGAGGCCCTGAACATCGGCACCCTGGCCGGGACCCGGATGGTCGGGGTCCGGATGATCGACATCGCCCGGGCCGCACTCCGCACCGCACGGCCGGAACCGGGTGCGGCGACCGCCGTGGATCTGCTGCTCGACGCCGTCGCCACCCGGATCGCCGGCGACTACGCCGAGGCGGTGCCGCTGCTGCGGGCCGCGGTCGTGGAGCTGTGCACCGGTGATCTGACCGCGGTCGCCGACCCGATGGGCGTGATCGGCGTGTGGACCGCCCTGGAGCTGTGCGACGACCGCGGCTACCAGGTGGCCGGCGCGCGCATGGACGCGTTCTGCCGCCACCACGGTGCGCTGCACGCGCTGAAGACGACCCTCGACAACGAGGTGTCGTGGCAGATCCTGGCGGGCCGGTTCGGCCAGGCCGAGGCGTACGAGAACGAGGGCGCCGAGCTGGACGCGGCGCTCGGCCTGCCGACCCGGAACGGCGAGCGCGGTGTCGAGCTGCTGGCCTGGCTGGGCCGCGAGGACGAGGCCCGGGCCACGGCCGAGCGCATCCAGCGCGTGTGGGTGGATCAGCTCGGCTACGGCATCCTGCACTACCACGTGCAGCACGCGCTGACGATCCTGGAGCTGAGCCTCGGCCGTTATCCGGAGGCGCTGGCCAGCACCCGGCTCGTGTTCGCCGACGACCTGCCCGGCGGCGACGCGAACCGGCGGCTGGCCGACGTCGTCGAGGCCGGTGTGCGCGGCGGCGACCGTGACCTCGCCGAGGCCGCGTTCGCGCGGCTCGCGCAGCGTGCGCCGATCCTGGATACGCCGTGGGCCCGCGGTCTCCTGGCCCGGGCCGGAGCCCTGCTCTCCCCGGTTTCCGCCGGCGAAGATCTGTATCAGGAATCCATCGATCAGCTTCGCCGGACCGAGGTGCGCACCGACCTCGCCCGCAGCCATCTTGTGTACGGCGAATGGCTGCGCCGCCGCGGCCGGCGGACCGACGCGCGCGAGCAACTGCGGACCGCGCACGACATGTTCGCCACCATGGGTGCGGCCGCGTTCGCCGAGCGCGTCCGGGTGGAACTGCGGGCCACCGGCGAGTCCGCGCGCAAGCGCTCCGAGCCCGAGGGTGCCCGCCTGACGCCGCAGGAGCTGCAGGTGGCGACGCTGGCCATCGGCGGGGCCACCAACGCGGAGATCGCCACCCGGCTGTTCGTCACGGCATCCACGGTCGAGTACCACCTCAACAAGATCTTCCGGAAGCTCGGGGTCACCTCCCGGCGCCAACTGGCCGCGGCGCTGACCCCAGGCCCGCACGGCGGCTGACGGACTGGGGTCTTTCCCCGGGGCGAACGGGTGTCCGCGAATGGTGCGCTGGCGCAGGACAGCACACCGATCGAACGGAGCATCCGCCCATGGCGACGATCGTCTTCATCCACGGCCTCTGGCTGCACGCGACCTCGTGGCAGCCCTGGCAGGAGTACTTCACCGCGGCCGGCTACCGGACCGTCGCGCCCGGCTGGCCCGGCGACCCGGACACGGTCGAGGAGGCCCGGGCCAACCCGGAGTCGATCGCCGACCGCGGCATCGACGACGTGGTCGCCCACTACGCGGCCCTCATCGCGGACCTCGGCGAGAAGCCGATCCTCATCGGCCACTCCTTCGGCGGCATGATCGCCCAGAAGCTCCTCGGCCAGGACCTCGCCGCCGCCGCGGTCGCCGTCGACGCCGCACAGATCAAGGGCGTCCTGCCGCTGCCGCTGTCGGCCCTCCGGGCCACCCTGCCGGTCTTCAAGAACCCGGCCAACAAGCACCGCGCCGTGTCGCTCACCCCGGAGCAGTTCCGCTTCGCCTTCGGCAACGCCGTCCCGGAGGAGGAGTCGCGGGCGCTGTTCGACCGGTGGGCGATCCCCGCACCGGGCAAGCCGCTGTTCGAGGCGGCCGCGGCGAACTTCGACCCGTACTCACCGGCCAAGGTGGACACCGCCAACGAGCTGCGCGGTCCGCTGCTGCTGGTGATGGGCGGCAAGGACCACACCGTGCCGGAAGCGGTCACCCGCGCGACGCTGAAGCAGTACCGGCACTCCGACGCGGTCACCGACCTGCTCGAATTCCCGGATCGCGGCCACTCGCTGACCATCGACCACGGCTGGCGCGACGTGGCCGACGCCTCGCTCGCCTGGCTCCAGCGACACGGTCTCTAGGGGGAACGCCATGCTCCAGGGCAAAACCGCGGTCGTGACCGGCGCCAGCAAAGGCATCGGGCTGGCCGTCGCCAAGGCACTCGCCGACGAGGGCGCCAACGTCGTCACCGGATCCCGCACCATCCCTCCCGAACTGAAAGACCTGGCGGTTCACCCCGTACAGGTCGACATCACCGCGGCCGACGGGCCGGCCACGCTCGCCGCCGCGGCCGTTGCCACCTACGGCGGAATCGACATCCTGGTCAACAATGTCGGGGCGGTAACCCCACGGACCAGCGGCTTCCTGTCCGTCACCGACGATCAGTGGCTGACCACCCTGACCATCAACTTCCTTTCCGCCGTACGGACGACCCGCGCGATCCTGCCGCATCTCCTCGCCCGCGGCGCGGGTTCCATCGTCACGATCGCCTCGGTCAACGCCTCGCTGCCCGACCCGTTGGTCATCGACTACAGCGCGGCCAAGGGCGCCCTCGTCAACTTCTCCAAGGCGCTGTCCAAAGAGGTCGGAGCGCAGGGCATCCGGGTCAACACGATCAGCCCCGGCCCGGTCAGCACCGCCCTGTGGCTCGGCGACGACGGCGTAGCCGCCACCCTCAGCCAGGCTTCCGGCCGTTCCGCGGAGGACATCGCCGCGCACGCCGCCACCGACGCCGTCACCGGCCGCTTCACCCGGCCCGACGAGGTCGCCGCCCTGGTGTTGCTGCTGGCGGGCGACAGCGCCGGCAACATCACCGGCGCCGACTTCGCCATCGACGGCGGCCTGAAACCCACGCTCTGAAAGTCGCGACCGGGGATCGAGGAGGGGCGGTGCAGGATCTCGGTCCGGTGGAGGGTCGCGGCGAGCGCGTCGAGCGGCTGAGCTTGTTCGGTTGCGTCGGACGACATGGGGGCCTCTCTGCGGGTCACTCCGGGTTCCAGCCGGTCCAGGCGCCCGAGCTGTATCGGTGCTTGTACCAGATGCGGTAATCAGTGCCGGTGCAGCGCAGCCGCATCTCCGCGGGGCTGGCCGCGTACGTCCGGAGCACGAAGGTGTACGCCGGCAGGCAGGCGCCCTGCAGGTCGACCCAGCCGCTGGAGCCGTTCGTCGTCTCCCACCGCGTCCACACCGAGAGATCCGTCCCGATCACGAAGAGCTCCCGCAGCCGGTTCGGCATCGCCCACACCCGGCCGGTGCCGCAGTAGAACCTGCCGCCCCAGTTGTGGTACGTACAGAAACCGCCGCTAGTCGGCTCCTCCGCACCTGGCGGTTGCGGCGCGGCGATGGCCGGCCCGGCCGTGCCGGCCACCAGGCCCATCCCGACGACCACGGCCGCGGTCAACCGGAACAACCGTCGCCGCAGCGAGTGCTTGGTTCGTGCCATGACGTCCCCCTCTGCCTGTCCGCGTGCATACACGATCACCTGCATCGATGTCCCGGGCAAGGTTTGTGTCGCCGAGCCGATGCGGGTGGTCGCGTTGATCGCGCCCACGCCGGCGGCAGCGGGCAGGATGGCGGGATGCGGCACTACACGGCAGACCTGTGGTCCCCGGCGGGCGCCCGCGGCTCGGTGGCCGCCTACGGGCATTACGGTCGCCCGGTTCTGGTGTTCCCCACCGAGGGCGGCAACGCGAACGAGTTCGCGGACCACGGCATGGTGGCCGCCGTCGGCGACCTCATCGAGGCGGGCCGGGTCAAGCTCTACTGCGTCGACTCCTTCGACGCCGGGACCTGGTCGGCCGCCGGCCTTCCCCTCGAGGAACGCGCGCTTCGGCACGGGGCGTACGAGTCGTGGATTCTCGACGCCGTGGTGCCGCACATCCGCGACGACAGCGGTGGCACCGCCGAGATCGTGACCACCGGCTGCTCCCTGGGCGCGTTTCACGCCCTCAACTTCGCCTTCAAGCGGGCCGACACCTTCCCGCTGGCACTCTGCTTCTCCGGCAACTACGACCCCACGACCTGGCGCGGCTGGGGCGAGCAGGGCACCGCCCTCTACTTCAACAACCCCATGGCGTACGCGGCGAACCTGCACGGCGATCATCTCGACTGGCTGCGCTCCAGGCTGTCGCTGCTGCTCGTCTGCGGACAGGGACAGTGGGAGGACACCACCGGATCACTGGCCTCGACCCGGCGGATGGCGGACCTGCTGACCGCCAAGGGCATCCACCACGAACTGGATCTCTGGGGGCACGACGTACCGCACGACTGGCCGTCCTGGCAGGCCCAGCTATCCCACCACCTGCCCCGATTCTGCTAGCCGCCGGCGGAGTCGGCGGTCCTACCGGATGGTGATCGGGTTGATGATGTCGGCGGTCAGCGTGAGCAGCGTGAAGGCGCCACCGATCAGGATGACCGTGTAGGTCATCGGCATCATCTTGAGATAGTCCACCCGGCCCGGGTCGGGCCGGCCCAGCCGCGCGGCGACCCAGGAGCGGGCCCGCTCGAACCAGGCGATGGCGATGTGCCCGCCGTCGAGCGGCAACAACGGCAGCAAATTGAAGAAGCCCATGAAGACGTTCAGCCCGATGAAGATCATCAGTACCGCCGACCAGAGCCCCAGCGCGGCCGCCTCCCCGCCGATCAGGCTGACCCCGACCACGCTGATCGGCGTGTTCGGGTCACGCTCCGCACCAGTGATCGAATGCCAGAGCGCCGGAATCTTCGACGGGATCCGCTTGGCCGACTCGTAGGTCTGCTCGACCATCCAGCCGGAATAGGTCGCGGTCGCCCCGACCGCGCCGGCCGGGCCGAAGGTCACCTCAGGTGGGGCGGCGATGTGCTGGCCGACGCCCAGAGCGGCCACGGTCGCGACCGGGCCGGCCGGGCTGTCCAGCGGCGGGCGCCGCACCGCACTCAGGTCGACCCGCACCACGGCGGGCTGCCCGTCGCGGGTGTAGGCCACCTCCGCCGGCCCGGGCCGAGCCTGGCGGACGACCCGCACCAGATCGCCGTAGTTGGTGATCGGCACTCCGTTGACGGCGGTGAGCACGTCACCGGTGCGCAGCCCGGCCGCCCTGGCCGGCGCCACCGGGTCGGCAGGAGTGCAGGACCGGGCGGCGTCCGGCGTGACACAGTCGCCGATCGTGATCGCGGCCGGCTGCGCGGCCAGGTCGGCCTCGCTCTGCGGGTAATCGAGATTGGGCACACCGACGTACGCGGCGGCGAACCAGAGCGTGACGATCGCCAGGGCGAACTGCACCAGAACACCGGAGACCATGACGACGGTGCGCTTCCACACCGGGAACCGCCACATCGCCCGGTGCTGGTCGGCCGGGTCGACGTCGTCGTCCGGGGTCATCCCGACAATCTTGCAGAATCCGCCGAGAGGGATGGCCTTGAGGCCGTACTCCGTCCCGCCGCGCCGCCACGAGAAGATCGTCGGCCCGTACCCCACGAAGTATTGGGTGACCCGCATCCCGAAGCGTTTCGCGGCGAGCAGGTGCCCCGCCTCGTGCAGGCTCACCGAGACGAGGATGGCCAGCGCGAAGGCCATCGTGAACAACACCCTCGACATCACAGCGCCGAAGGATAGCGAACGCCCGCGACCTTCAGCCCGTCCGCGCCGGCGTCTTCCTCGTGGCGCGTCAAGGCTTGCGGCCCACCGCGCAGTACACGTCCAGAGCCTCAGGTGCTGTTCCCGGCTGCGGACGCCACAGTGAGGTCGGCACCACGCCCGGCTCGAGCAGTTCCAGACCCTGGAAATAACCGCCGATCTCGTCGGGCGTGCGCAGGTTGTACGGGTGACCGCTCTGCTTCGCGACCCGCTGACTCTCCACGCTCTGCGCGCTGGTGCTCGTTCCGTCGCTGACCGCCAGGTAGCTGCCCGACGGCACGGCATCGAGCAGCCGCTCAACGATCGAGCGGGCTTCGGCGTAGTCGGCGACGTTACCCAGGATGCCGATCATGGTCAGCAGCACCGGCTCGCCGAAGTCGAGCGTCCGGGCAGCCTCGCTCAGGATCCGCTCGGGATTCTCGACGTCAGAATCGACGTACGCGGTAGCGCCTTCGGAAGAACTCGTCAGCAGCCCTCGGGCGTGCACCAGCACGAGCGGGTCATTGTCGACGTAGACGACCCGCGACTCAGGCGCCACGCGCTGCGCGACCTGGTGGGTGTTGTCGGCCGTCGGAAGACCGGCACCGATGTCCAGGAACTGCCGGACGCCCACCTCACCGGCGAGGAGCGTGACCGCCTGGACGAGGAACCGCCGCTGGGCCTGGGCGACCTCCGCGATCCCTGGATTGGCCGAGCGCAGCGCCTCCCCCAGCTCCTGGTCGACGGCGTAGTTGTCGGTGCCGCCCAGCAGGTAGTTCCACACCCGCGCGCTACTGGGCCGGCTAGCGTCAATCCCAGGATCAGTCATCAGAACCCTTCGATAGGGCAGCCCTCAGACAGCGATCATAGGCACCCGGTCGAACCCACCACGGGCCGCAAGAAACCGCACCGCGGGGTAGGCCACGAACCGGCAGCGCCGGTGCGTTACGAAGGTGCGGTGACCGTCGACGATTTCAGCTCCGCGAGCACATGTCGCATAACCCGCTTCGCGTCTCTTCCGATGACACCCATACAGGGCGCATACCCCAGAAAATGCAAGCCCGGTCGAACCGCCGGCTGCCGGTAGTTCAATGGATTACCCCGTTCGTCCAACACGCCGAGGTGACCGACGACCGTTTCGAGTCCGGACGTGTAGCCGGTTGCGGCAACAATGGCATCGGGCTGCAGCATGGTCCCGTCAGCCAGCCGCACACCATCGGCGCCAACGGAGGACACACCGGCGACGATTTCGAACCGGCGATTCCGGATGGCGTCGAACACGTCATCGCCGACGATGACCGGAGGGCTACCGTCGCGGTGTTGGCGCGTGAAGATGCCTTCTTCGGGCCGGTTCAATCCCCATTGCCGCAGATCGCCGATGCTCGAACGCTGCACGAAACGTCCCACCGAATCAGCGACGCGAACGGGAACTCGGTGCAGTACCGCGGCGAGTAGATCCGTCGGGAGTCCGAGTGACTTCTTGCGCAACAAGTTGGGTTGTGTTCGTACCGCAACCTGCACGTGCGCCGCTCCGCCTTGAGCGAGATCACGGGCGATGTCGAGGCCCGAACAACCGGCCCCGACGACAAGCACGTCAAGACCTTGGAACTCCTGCGGGTTGCGGTAGTTCCAAGAGTGCACGATCCGTCCGGCGTACTCGTCCTTGCCGGGCCAATCCGGCAGCCATGGGGTGTGTTGATGACCGGTGGCGACAACGACTTGGCGTGCTGTCATCGGCCCCGCCGAGGTGCACACGCGCCAACCCTCGGGGACGGATTCGATACGGTTGACCTGCACACCGAACTGCACATCGGCCTCGTGCTCTGCGGCGAAATTCTCGAGATACGCAACAGCGTTCTCGCGCAACGGGAAAAACGGCGTTCCCGGCGCATACCGATCGCCGACCCGCAGCACGGAATTCCAACGGCAGGTGTTGAGACGAAGCGCGTCGTACCGGGTGCGCCACGACGACGCTACGGCGTCGGCACGATCGACGATCCGCGACGGAACGCCGTGGTGACGGAGCTCGGCAGCCGCAGCCAGCCCCGCCGGCCCGGCTCCGATGATCAAAACCGGTTCGGCGGCCGGGTCGAGCCGCGTCGACTGTTCGTAGACCCCTCGGCCTGTCATCCCGCTCCCATCGCGTCGCACAGCACAGAAGAGCACGACGCCCGCGACGGCAAATATCCACCGAACGTGTCCTCGCGGTCGCCCCCATGCACGCCATCAAAGAATCATAAGGATGATCTTGTCGCATCAGCTGAATAGCTCTTCCCAGCCCCATGAGTGGTCCGATGGACGTACCATGCCGCCGTCCGGGTGCAGCCTGGCAGCTGATGGAGGCTGCCGTACAAGACACCGGTGAGGTGCCGCTACGCCGCGATCCTCACGGTGGCCGAGCGAAGAGGGCCCATATGAGCCCACGGACTGCACCCTGCCGATGGGTCGCGCAGGTCGCGTGCGCTCGTTACACAGAGCTACGCCCAGCTCGGATGGCCGACTGCTCCTGCCATCGGCTCGGAGCTCCGGGAACCCAACCCGCGAAGCCGAACACCCAGACCACACGGCTCGTCCGACAGATCGGCACGGACTGACTGAAACCGCTACGTCAGGCGCGTGAACGAGGAAGCGATATCGATTACACCCCTAACTCAGTGTCGGCAGCTGACCGACCCGGCCCCGGGGGGCCACGAGCGGGGACAGGCCACGGTTCCGGCTCACGGCGCACGGGTCGCCGAAAGAAATGGAGATAAATTCTGGTCGGCGGCAACCTGCGGGCGGTGGATCGCATGTACCCGGATGTAAGCAACGATCGCCACCATCCATAGGGGTCCGGAAATGTCTGCACGCCGTCTTCTGCTGCTGCCCGCTGCCACCATTCTGTTCGCGCTTACCGCCTGTACCGCCACGGCGGCACCCGGCCCTGGCTCAACCGCATCTGCTCCGGCCCCGGCTGCCCCGGCGGACGGCAGCCCCGCTGCTACGCCCACGGTGACCGCCAAGGCGCCCGGCGGTGTCGAGAGTGCCGACTGTCCATCGGGGACGGTCCTGCAGAAGTTGGTCGAACTGCCGAAGGGTGCGACCTTCGGCAATGTCGAGTGCGTGAAGGGCTGGGCGGGAGCCGATCCACAGGGCCCGAACGTCGGTGACGGCGTCTACCTGTTCCACTACAAGGCCGGTACGGGCTGGAAGTACTACGGCGAGGGCAGCGGATACGACTGCAAGGACCTCGGCCTCACCCAGCCGGCACCGTTCTGCATCTCCTGACCGGGGTGACCGCAGCCGCGCGCTGTGGTGCACACCGGCTACGGTGTGCGCCACAGTCAGCCGGCCGCACCGCCGCCGGCTGACAGGATGTGCGGCACGTGGGGAGCAAGAGCGGGGCATGGCGGACTCGATCGACGATCAGTTCCGGGAGTTCGTCCGGACCCGCTCGCCGGCCTTGCTCCGGACGGCGTTCCTGCTGACCGGCGACCGGCACCTCGCCGAGGATCTGGTGCAGGACGCTCTGGCCCGAACCCATCGAGGCCGGCGGCGGCTGGACGATCCGGGGCACTTCGAGGCGTACACCCGCACCGCGATGTACCACCAGCATGTGAGCTGGTGGCGCCGCCGCAAGGTGGCCGAGTCCCTGCCCGGGGAACTGGCCGACGTGGTGGCGCCCGGCAGTGACCACGCCCGCCGTACCGATCTCAAGCTCGCCCTGCACCAGGCCCTCGCCCAACTCACCCAGCGGCAGCGCGCGGTGCTGGTGGTCCGCTTCTTCGAGGACCGCAGCGAGGCCGAGGCCGCGGACCTGTTGCAGTGCTCGGTCGGCACGATCAAGAGTCAGACCAGCAAGGCACTGGCCCGCATGCGCGAAATAGCGCCCGAGTTGCTCTCGGCCGTGATGGAGGAGGCCTGATGACCGACAACCTCGGACCGCTGCGTCAGGCCATGTCCGATCTGAGCGAGCACGGCGGCAGCACCGACCTGTACGAGCGGACCCTGCGCAGGTCGCGGCAGTCCCAACGGCGGGCGACTGCTGCCGCCGGCGTCGCAGCCGCCGCGGTGGTGTTCGCCATCGGCGGTACGGTCGCCTTGGCCGCCGGCCACCGGCCCGGCCCGGTGCCGCCACCCGCAGCCGCCCCCAGCAGTGCCGGACCGGGGAAGCCCGACTGTCCATCGATCGAAACCCTCGGCGACCTGGTCGAACTGCCGCCGGACTGGTCCTTCGCGTCCACCGGGGTGCAGTGCGCGGAGACCTGGGCGGCAGCCGACGTGAAGCGCCCGACCGGCGGCAACGTCCGCTACCTGTTCCACTACACGACCGATACGGGTTGGCGGTACCACGAGCAGGGCACCGATTGGGACTGCAAGGAACTTGGCCTCACCCAGCCGGCACCGTTCTGCACCTTCTGACGGCAGTTGAGTACGGAAGAGGTCGGGACAGGCGGCGGGATGACGGCGGTGCCCACTCCTGGCAGGGTGTGGCGGCCAAACCGCGCCATGGCCGGTAGCCACAGACAGTGAAGGCGCTCGTTCACAATAGGGCGGTGAACAGGCGTCGCCGAAAGAAGTTGCAGCAGCGCCTCACGGAGGCGGCGGGCTGGGCCGGCGTCGAGCGTGTCGTCGGGCTCATCCGTGCCGGCGCTGACCCGAACACGCCCGGTCCGGGCCGGTCTACGCCGTTGTACCGCGCGAGCGTGCAGGACCGGGTCGACAACGTGCGGGTCCTGCTGGCCGCCGGCGCCGATCCGAATGCCGAAAGCGGGACCGGCGAGGAAGGGCTGCCATTGTGCGGCGCGGCGTGCTGGGGGCATGACAGGTCGGTTCGGGTACTACTGGCGGCCGGCGCCGACCCGAACCAGCGCGAGGACAACGGTTCCGGCCGCACGGCAGCGCAGTGGGCCGAGGCCGGCGGCCACCGGCACACTCTCGAATTGCTCACGGCAGACCACACCGCCACGCCCGGGCCGACGAGGCGAACCACCGAAGCAGCCGGAGCCAGGTAGTCCAGGAGGCCGGTCCCTCAGGAATACCGGGCCCGGGTCGCCCAGGTCCGGCTCCGCCGAGAGGCCGCCGACCCGGCCGCCGGTCGGCGGGCTCTGGTCGGCGGCTGAGACCCTGACCGGCCTCGGCTGTCTCGGAAACCGCGGAACTCCCTCAGCGGTGGGCCTTGAGCCAGCCCTGGATCTCGGTGATGACCTGCTTGTCGGGTTCGCCGAACTCCGGGTGGAACTTCGGGGTGATGTTCATGGTGTGCGCCATGCCCGGGTAGATGACGAGCTTGTGGTCCTTGTTGCCGGCCGCGGCGACGGCTGCGTCAGCGACGATTGCGGCGCGGGCCGGGGTCTGGATGTCGTTCTCACCGTTGAGCATCAGCGTCGGGCCGGAGAACTTGGGCAACGCCTGCGAGACCGTCGGGAAGCGGGCGATGTCCTTCGCGTAGTTGATCGTGTATTCGTCCAGGTCCGGCAGGTTCGGGTAGTCGTCGATGTGGGTGAGCTTGCGCAGCACGGCGCCGGCCTCGGCGTCGATCGCGATCCGGCCGTCGTGGTTCTTGTCAGTGCTGGCCAGCACCTTTCTGCCGTCGAGCAGGACGGCGCGGAACTGGTCGGCAACCTCCTTGGGCTGGGCCACCAGGCCGTCGGCCGCCTCGACGGCCGTGAGCTGACCGTCGCCGTTCACGTCGAACTCGTCGTGCAGCTCGGCCAGCAGCCGGCCGAAGATCTGGAAGGTCAGCAACTGCTCGACAGGCAGTCCGACGACTCCCATCTCGACCACGCCGGCCGGCTTCGGGATGCCGAACCTCTTCGGATCGGCAGCCAGGTTGGCGGCTACGTTGGTGCCCTCGCTATGGCCGAGGAGGAAGATCTTCGAAGGGTCGACCTTCGGCGATCGAGCGGCGAACCGCACCACCGAGGCAGCATCGCGCTGGATCTGGTCGTACGGGTTCTTCGGCGTCAGCTGCGCCGGGTCGGTGCTCTCCACCGGTCCGATGTCGGTCACTCCACGCTTGTTGAACCGCAGGGTCGCGAAGCCCTCCCGGCTGGCGGCCTGTGCGAGCGGGACGAAGGTCGCCCCCTTGCCGTCGGGCAACGTCTGGTTCATGTCGTTGCGGCCGCTGCCGTGCAGGAAGACGACCAGCGGCAGGGGACGCCGGGCGCGGCTCGGATAGGTGAGCTCGGCCTTGGTGACCCAGCCCTGGCCGAAGTCGATCTGCACCTGTTCGCGGGTGACACCGTCCCAGCCGGACTGCACGGCGCGGGCGCTCGGCGTGGCATCAGCGGTGGCGACTCCGGCACCGCCGGCGAGGAGGGCGCCGGTGGCGATGAGTCCGATCGTCAGGTTGCGGTACTTCTTCGTCGTCATGCCAAGAACGCTATTTTCCGCAGCGGTCCCGATCGATCCAGGCAGCTACCCACTTATTGGTACAGCCTGCTATACCCCAAGAGCGGCGAGAAACCAGCGGGGCCACGCAGGCACGACCGCCGCCGGGGTCAGCGGAGGCAGCGCGGGGCACGCAGCCCGAGGATGCGCCGGCCGGCGCCGACCAGGTGCTCGCGCAGCAGGTCGTCGTCGAGCTCGAGCGCTCTCACGCCCATCCCGCAGGCAATCCCGGAGACGGTGAGATCGGCCTTGATCCACCCGCCCACGCCGGGATCGACGTCGGCGAGCAACTTGAGCAGACGTTCGCCCAGGTCGCTCATGTCGGCGTGCGAGCGCAGGGTCTCGATCGCCCCGGGATCGCCGACCAGCACGGGGACCAGAACGCGGTTGCGGATCACGACGTCGATGAAGCCGGTGAGCATGCGCTCCGCCCGGGCCCTCCTGGTCCGTTGCGTCTCGGCCGCCGCGACGGCCGCCCGCAACTCCCCGGCCAGCGGCTCGACCACCGCGGTGAGCAGTTCCTCTCGAGTACGGAAATGGTGGTGCACGGCCGACTTCGTGACGCCCACCTCGTCGGCGATCATCTGCAGCGACGTGCCGGCGAAGCTGTGCCGGGCGAACAGGCGGGTCGCGGCGTCGATGAAGCGGTGCCGGCTGTCCGTCGCCCGGACTGCTGTCACGGACATGCGTCCTCCTTGCTGAACCCCGGTGGTGCCACGAAGCCTAACTGGCCGATCGTTCAGGCAACAACTGCACGATCGTAAAGTAAGTTACTGCACGATCGTAAAGTGAGCAACTTCACGATCGTGCAGCGCCCGACTGCACGATCGGCTAGCTTGCGGACCACATCGATGTTCCGGAGGAGATCCGAGATGGCTTCGTTCCTGTACCGGCTGGGCCGGTTCGCGTTCCGTCGGCGATGGCTGGTCGTCGGGTTGTGGCTGGCGGTCCTCGCGGTCACCGTGACCGGCGCCGCGACCTTGTCCGGTTCCACGTCTGACGCGTTCCGGATTCCCGGGACGCCGTCGCAGGAGGCGATCGACCTGCTGCAGGAACGGTTCCCGCAGGCGTCGGCCGACGGCGCCACCGCACGGGTGGTGTTCGCCGCGCCGGCCGGACAGCAGCTCACCGGCGCGGCCACGAAGGCCGCCGTCGAGCAGGTCGTCGCCGAGTTGCGCCGAGCACCCCAGGTGGCCTCGGTGAACGACCCGTTCCGGTCCGGTGCCGTGAACCAGGCCGGGACCGTCGGCTTCGCCCAGGCGACCTACCGGGTTCCGGCGCAGGAGCTGACCGACGGCGACCTCGACGCGCTCACCGGAATCGCCGAGCGGGCCCGCGACAAGGGCCTGAGCGTCGAGGTCGGCGGTGACGCGCTGCAGGCCCAGAACGAGTTCGGCGTAGGGGAGGTGATCGGCGTCGCGGTGGCCGCCGTGGTTCTGGTGATCACGTTCGGATCCCTGCTGGCCGCCGGCCTGCCGCTGCTGACCGCGGTGTTCGGCATCGGTATCGGCATCAGTGTGATCACCGCCGCCACCGGCTTCATCGACCTGTCCTCGACCACGCCGATCCTCGCACTGATGCTCGGCCTCGCCGTCTCGATCGACTACGCCCTGTTCATCGTCTCCCGCTACCGGCACGAACTCGCTGACGGCCGCGAACCCGAGGGAGCGACCGGCCGGGCGGTCGGGACCGCCGGCTCAGCGGTCGTCTTCGCCGGCCTCACCGTCGTGATCGCGCTGGCCGCACTCTCGGTCGTCGGCGTGCCGTTCCTGACCCAGATGGGCCTGGCCGCCGCGTTCACCGTGGCCATCGCCGTGGTCATCGCGCTGACCCTGCTGCCCGCCCTGCTCGGCTTCGCCGGCCGTCGGGTCCTCGGCAGACGCGCCCGCACTCGGCGCACCCGCGACCCCGAGGCCGGCACCACCAACCTCGGCACCCGCTGGGCCCGCGCGATCGCCCGCCGGCCGGTCGCCACACTGCTGATCGCCGTGGCCGCACTCGGCGTCGTCGCGACCCCGGCCCTGGACCTGCAACTGGGCATGCCGGACGACGGAACCGCCGCAACCGGCACCACCCAACGCAAGGCCTACGATCTGGTGGCCACCGGCTTCGGCGCCGGCTTCAACGGGCCACTCACCGTCGTGGTCGACACCCCGGCCGGCGCCGCGAAGAACACCGCCGAGCAAGTCGTACAGAAAATCACCGCCCTACCCGGCGTCACCACCGCGGCCACCATCGCCGTCAACCCCGCCGGCGACACCGCCCTGCTCACCGTCATCCCCACCAGCGGACCCGGCGACACCGCCACGAAAGACCTCGTACACGCCATCCGCCACCTCGACGGCACCGTCACCGGCGCAAGCGTCGGCGTCACCGGCCTGACCGCGGTCAACATCGACGTCTCCACCAAACTCGCCGGCGCCCTCCTCCCCTACCTGGCAGTGGTCGTGGGTCTGGCGTTCCTGCTGCTCATGTTGGTGTTCCGGTCGGTGCTGGTACCGATCAAGGCCACCGTGGGCTTCCTGCTCAGCCTCGCCGCCACCTTCGGCGCCCTCGTGGCACTGTTCCAATGGGGCTGGGGCACCGACCGCACCGGGCCGATCGTCAGCTCCCTACCCATCGTCGTGATCGGCATCGTGTTCGGCCTGGCCATGGACTACCAGGTATTCCTGGTCACCCGGATGCGCGAGGACTACGTGCACGGCGCCGCAGCCCGCGAGGCCGTGATCACCGGCTTCGGCCACGGCGCCCGGGTGGTCACCGCCGCCGCGATCATCATGATCAGCGTCTTCGCCGGATTCATCATCGCCCCCGACCCGCTCATCAGATCGATCGGTTTCGCGCTCTCCGCGGCCGTGCTCTTCGACGCGTTCGTCGTCCGGATGACCATCGCGCCGGCCGTGATGACCCTGCTCGGCAAGGCCGCCTGGTGGCTACCCCAATGGCTGGACCGGCTGATGCCCGATGTGGACGTCGAAGGCGAGAAGCTGCGCCACCAACTCGACGACGTGCCCCTCGAACCGGCTGTGAGCATCCCCGGGCGGGTGCAGGCATGAGGCTGCTCGTATACGGCGCCGGCGTCCTCGGCAGCCTGCTCGCGGTCCGTATGCACGAGGCCGGGCACGACGTCGCGCTTCTCGCCCGGGGCGAGCGCCTGGCCGCCCTGCGGCGGCACGGCATTCAGCTCGCCGAGGGTGACAGCCCGATCGTCCGGCGGGTGCCGGTGCCGGTGGTCGAGGACCCGGCCGACGGGTACGACCTGATCGCCGTCCTGGTCCGCGCCCATCAGGTGGACCCCGTCCTGGAATCGGTCGCCGGCCTCCACGGCGACGTGTTGTTCCTGCACGCGTGGGCGGCCGGCGCCGAGCCGCTGGGCGCGGTGATCGGCCACGAGCGGGTGCTGCTCGGCTTCCCCACCGGCGGCGGCACGATGGACGGGGACGTGGTCCGCCACCGCGCGAACAGGTTCGTGACCCGCCGCGTCCCGATGCCGATCGGCGAACCCGGCGGGCGCGACAGCCCTCGACTGGAGCGGATCGTGCGGATGTTCCGCACCGCCGGGATCAACGCCAGGGCCGAGCCGCGGATGGACGCCTGGCTCCGGACGCACGCCGCATTCGCGGTGCCCCTCGGGCAGGCGGTGGCCGCGGCGGGCGGCCCGGCTGCGCTCGCCGGTGATCCGGCCGCGGTCCGCGGCATGATCCGCCGCATGCGGCAGAACCTGGCCGCCCTGCCGACGCCGCCGGTCCCGCGCGGTTTCGCCGCGGTGCGGACTCTGCCGGACGGAGTGCTCGTGCCCGTCATCCGGCGGTTCCTGCGAAGCCCGACGGCCACACAAAGCGGGCTCAGCAACACTTCACCCGCGACGGAAGCGGCCGAACTCGACCGGTTGGCCGAACAGCTGCGCGCTCAGCGCAAGGCCCGGTAGGCGTTGCCGGGAGCATGCCGGGTGCCGCGCCGAGCGAATTGCCGATAACGCTCGCCCTGCCGTTATAACAATTTTTCAGAATGAATTTCGGCGGTTCTTCTATTCCGTGGCCACGCACAGCAATCGGTTTACATCAATACGGATCGATGCTTGACATTCAGAAAAGCTGGTGGTTACCGTGAGAAAACGTTTTCCTCCGTCATCTGTCAGGTAGGCACCACCATGGGAGGGCGACACCGGACAACGGTTTCCCATCGATGCGGTTTCCGTCCTTGAACGCCGCTCACCGATCGAGATTCCGACCGTCGACTCGACAATTGCCGCGCCAACCCCTCCGGCGGCTGCCCCGGAAAATGGTTCCGCTCACCCGCTCAAGGCCGCGGAACCCGACCAGAGAGGTCCCGCAATCATGGTTCATTCCGATCGGCCGAAGGGGCGGCCAAGAACCGTCGGCCTGGCGTCCGTAGCGGTCGTGGCGGCCGGGCTGGCGTTCGCCGGTGTAACGACTCCGGCGTCCGCCGCCGCCGCGACGACCCTCACCGTGAACGCCGGCCAGGTCCTGCGGCCGGTGACGCACGTCGCGACCGGCAGCCTGTACGGGCTGGCGAACGCCACCCAGCCGTCGGTGGCCCTGGCCCAGGCGATCAAGCCCAACACCTTCGTCCAGATGCCCGCCGGTGGCAAGCAGCAGCCGACCGGCGACATCTCCGTGGTGGCGCCGACCGCGGTCAGCGTCGGCGCGAAGCTGGTGAACCGGCTGTCCGACTACTACCCGGGCTGGCCGTACCAGTTCAGCTGGAGCACCTGGACGCCGTTCGTCAATTCGCAGATCAATGCGATGAAATCGTCGTCCTACTACAACAGCGTCTCCGCCTACGAACTGTGGAACGAGTCGGACAACACCTGGAACAACGCCAACGGCACCTACGAGTCGTTCTGGACAACCACATTCCGCCAGGTCCGCTCCATCGACCCGAACAAGCCGATCCAGGGTCCGAGCTTCTCCGACAACATCAGCGACATGGAGAATTTCCTCCGCAACGCCGTCGCCACCAACACCGTGCCGGACGTCCTCGCCTGGCACGAGCTGTCGTCCGCGTCCAAGATCGCCGGCGATGTCGCCAAGGTCCAAGCCCTCGAGGACAAACTCGGCATCAGCCGGCGACCCATCGCCATCGAGGAGTACGCCGCACCCAGCGAGGTGGGCCTGCCCGGTCCGCTGGTCAGTTACGTCGCCAAGTTCGAGCGTCTCGGCATCCGCGACGCCGAACTGGCCTTCTGGAACCAGTCCGGCACACTCGGCGACCTGCTTACCGCACGCGGCGGCAGCCCGAACGCCGCCTACTGGATGTACACCTGGTACGGCGCGATGACCGGCAACATGGCCGTCACCACCCCGCCCGCCCAGACCGGCATCGACGGTTTCGCTGCCGTGCCCGACGGCAAGAACCAGGTCAGCATCGTCGTCGGCAACTGCAACGGCGCCTGCGCGGTCACCGTCAACGGCCTCAACGCGCTGAACCTCGCCGGCACCGTGAACGTCAAGGTCGAGCAGACCGTCTCGCAGGGCCGCACCGTCGCCTCCGCCGGCCCGAGCACCATCTCCAGCAGCACCTACACCCCGTCCGGCGGCACGATCACGGTGCCGATCACGATGTCCACCAACAACGCCTACCGCATCACCATCACGCCCACCACCGGCGGCCCCACCACGCCACCGACCACGCCGCCGACCAGCCCGCCGCCGACGGGTTCCGGCTGCACCGCGTCGGTCGCGGTCAACCAGTGGAACGGCGGCTACGTCGCCACCGTCCGGGTCACCGCCGGCGCCGCGCCCGTCGACGGCTGGACGGTCACCGTGCCGCTCCCCTCCGGCAGCGCCCTGACCAGCGCGTGGAACGCCACCAATACCGGCACGACCGGCTCGGTGAGCTTCCGCAACGTCGCCTACAACGGACGGATAGCCGCCGGCGGATATACCGAGTTCGGCTTCCAGGGCACCGGCACCGCTCCGTCCGGCACAGCGGCCTGCACGGGCTGACCACCTGGCACCAGCCGGCCGTCTTCGGCGTCGGGCGTCCACTCGCTCGGCGCCGAAGACGGGCCGGTCATCGGGTTTCGTACTCCGACCTGGAACTTCTTACGAACCTATTGCGCCTTCATCCTTGGCTCTGCGTGCCGCGTACCTCCGACCGGCAAGACGTGTCGATGGTCCACTCGGGCTCGTCACGGCGACACGCGAGATGTCTTGGGAGATCGAATGCAGGGAATCGGTTCGACCGGGTGGCGCCGGCTGTGCGGCATCGCGGTCTGCTCCGTCGGGTTGCTCCTGGCCAGTCCGGTGGCTGCGCACGCCGAGCCGAACGTCCCGGTGCCGCCCAACGAGCTGATCTCCGACGACGGCGAAGGCCGCCTCTCGGCCGCTGACCAGGATCTGGTCGTCAAGGTGCGTCTGGCCGGCCTGTGGGAGATCCCGGCCGGTGAGATGGCGCAGCAGAAGTCGCGGGATCCGCGCATCCAGAAGATCGGCCGTGAGATCGCGGCCCAGCACGAGGTGCTCGACGCATTCGACCGCGCCGCCGCGAAGAAGCTGGGGATCGTTGTGCCGAACAAGCCGAACAGCGATCAGCAGGGCTGGCTTGCCGAAATGCGCGATGCCGATGGTGCCGAATTCGACGAGATCTACATCGCCCGGCTCCGCGCGGCGCACGGAAAGATCTTTCCGGCGATCGGGACCGTACGGGCGACCACGCGCAACGACACCGTCCGCAAGCTGGCTCAGCAAGCGAACCAGTTCGTGGTGACGCACATGACGCTGCTGGAGAGCAGCGGCATCGTCGACTTCGCAGCCCTGCCGACCGCGCCGAACCCCGCAGCGGTGGCTCCTAGCGCGCCGGCGACCGCTGCAAGGCCCTTGGCGGCCGCCGATCAGAGCCCGACGTCGACGACGAACCTGCCCGTCGTACTGCTCGCGCTCGCCGCCGGTCTGGGCATGGGTGTGTTCGCGACGTTGCGCTTGGCCGGCAACCGACGCCGGCCGCACCACGGACGCCGGTGAGATCGCGACGATCGACCATCTTCCTAATGATCCGGTGACCACCATGACTGACTCGAACTACGACTCTCGCCACCCCGGCCGTGGGCCGGTGCCGACCCTGGTGCTCGTGACTCTGGGGCCGGCGCTCCTGGCTCTCGCCGGCCTCGTCCATCCGAGCGGACTGTCCGCCGCGACGGCCCATCGCTGGGTGTGGCTGCACATCGTCCTGCTGCCGGTCTTTCCACTGCTGGCATTGGGCTTCGTGGTGCTGTTGCGGGAACGGCCACGCGGCAGCACCCCCAGGGTGGCCCGGATCGTCGCCTGGACGTGCGCGGCGGTGTACGCCGTCGCATATACCGGCCTGGATGCGGTGGCCGGGATCGGCGCGGGCACCGTTGCGGGCCAGCCCGGAGACCCGGCCGAGCTGCGACGACTGGTGCTCGCGCTCTATGAGACCGGCGGCGGGCTCGGGACCGTCGGCGTGTATGCCTTCCTCGCCGCCACGCTGGCCACCGCGGCATCGCTGGCCGGCAGGCGCGGCATCCGGGTGCTGCCCGGCACCGTGGTACTGCTTGCCGCCGGGTGGTCCTTCATCGACAGCCATATCTTCTCGCCTCGAGGGGTGCTGACCATGCTCGCCATGGGTGCCGGGTTTGCCCTCTGGACCTGGGCGACCGCACGGCGAAGCGAGCCTTCGGCAACGAACACCGGGGCCACCGACGCCCGCTGAGGTCCCGGCGGCATGTTCGTCGGAACGGGTCCCTCGGCGCCTTGGGTCACCGAAGCCGCTTGTCGCTTGCCTGTCCTCCCGCCCCGCCAGCATCATGTTCCGATGTCCTCCAGGTGGCCTGGCGCGGTGGATCTGATCGGAGTGTGCTTCGACGGCTCGGGACGGCCCCGCGGCCAAGCCCATGCGCCCTCCGTTCTCCGCGAGGCGGGACTGGCCGAGGCGCTGCCCGGCGCAGCCATGACGTTGGATGTCACCGCTCCCGAGCCTGACCCCGGCCGCGGCGCCGGCGGGTTCGTGAACGAAGCCGCGCTGCTTATCACGGCCGACTCCGTCTACGACCGTGTCCGCGACTCGCTCGCAGAAGACCGCTTCCCGCTGCTCTACGGCGGGGACTGCGCTGTCCTGCTCGGCGCCCTCCCCGCACTACGCGACCAGCAGGGCACTGCCGGCCTGCTGTTCATCGACGCTCACGAGGACGCCACCACCATGGAGTCCTCGCCGGACGGCGAAGCCGCCAACATGGAGATCGCACTACTGCTCGGGTTCACCGGCCAGAAGACCCCCGAGCCGATGCGGGCTCGCCTGCCCGCGCTCCACCCCGACGCCATCGTCATGCTCGGTCAACGCGACGAACGCTACCGCGAGGCGATCGCCGTCCCCACTATCGCCGACCGCGTGCGCCTGCACGCCGCGCAGCACGTGCACGGGCAGGCCGCCCGACTGGCCGACGAGGCCACCGAGCACCTCGATCGGACCACACCGGGCTGGTGGGTCCACGTCGACCTCGATGTCCTACGAGGCGACGATTTCGCAGCCTGCGCCGCGGCCGGCGACCCGGCCACGCCTGGCGGGCTCACCTGGGACGAGCTCACCACCGTCGTCCACCGAGCCTTGCGTAGCCCGAAGTGTCGAGGTCTGAGCGTAGGCGTCTACAACACCGACCTGGACCCGGACCGGCGGGCGGCCCGGCGCATCGTGCGGTTCCTCGCCGAACTCGCCGACCACTGACGCCGAACCACATCCCGAGGACTCGAGCGGCCGGGCGACCAACTCACCGACCGTCAACCCCTCATACCCGACGCCGACCAGCCCCTGGCATCGCCGGCGCCGCGGTCGTGGGCATCTCAGACCCGGACACGATCTTGTGCTCTCGCCGTAGCAGCAAAATGCGAAAGGCTCGTTACCAAATATCTGGGAACAAGCCTTTGACCTGCTGAAACTGTGGTGGGCGATACGGGGATCGAACCAGTGACCTCTCCGGTGTGAACGGACGGACCGCAACCCCTCTGACCAGCGACTCTGCAAACGACCTGCACAGACGCGACGCGACGGATATTTCGCTGTCACCGTGCCCCGCGCGTAATCGGCGGCATGAGCGGACGCCAAGCGCGAGGGAGATGGTGCAAATCATCGTGACCTACTGCGGGCCGACTCAACTTGCGGCGCTGCCGCCAAACCCAAATCGAGTGACACCCGCACGTGTACCCAACTCGGCCGTAGGTGACTGCCTTTCCCCTGAACGTTTTGATGCCGGAGAAGCAATAAGTCAACGTCCCTGCTGGGCGATAGCTCGGCACCCCGTCATACGATTGGGCACGAACTGTGGGGTGGATGATCTAGGTGTTGGGCGGTGCAACACCCCGGTCGATGCTCTCACCCTATGCGTCGTGTGCGACGTCATTGCCATCGCCGTCCGGCTCGCCCCTGCCGTCGGCCGACAATGGCCGCAGCGAAGGGGTATCCCTGCCCATCCTACGGCGCCACAGACGCCGGCCGACTCGCCGATTTGACGGCAACTTTCGAGTTGGCGTTGGCGTAGCGCGAGAATCTGGTAACGACCCTTCCATTGCTTTTGAGTAACCCCACTGATCTAAGCCGAAGATCGTTGTAATAGTTCGAGTCAGATCTTCCCGGAGTCGCGCGGCTCCAGTTGGCGAGGTCTCGTATAGGAGGTACTTGAAGTGTCGGAGGTCGATGGGAATGTCTGAGACATCTCGCGTAAGCAGAATTACGGGCTTGCCTACAGTGTGTGCGATGCCAATTTCGTAGAACACATTCGGGTTACGCGTCGTACAGTCCGCCACGATCGCGCCGGCCTCGTTGATGCCGCTCCATACGTCCTCCATGATTTGATTGGAAGTGAACAGGTCGTCCGCGCGCTCAGCCGTCAGTCCGAGGTTTTCGGCGACGACGCGAATGCATTCCGTATACACGGGCCGGAACGCTGGAGAAAAGGGCATTAATACGAAGATGTCTGCCCGGCTCGACTTGGCCGAAGGTGGGCCAAAGTGCGGATATACGGTAAGCGGCAGTCGGGTCGGCCTGACCGTACCGAGAAATCTCATCTCAAGCGCCATCTGAACCTCCCGCCATAGCTCAGATGCCCGGAACTTAGGCTCCGATGCGCCTCCGACGAGTGAACCTGACGATGCGCCTGGCTCGGACCGCGTGATCGCATTCGCGGAAGGTGCCGCCGAGTGGCTGGACGGCGCCGGCGCCAGGCCCTACCAGGAGTTCCTGGAGGCGCAGCGCTCGCAAATACCCCGGAACCGTGCTCGCTACTCCCGAATCTGGGCAGAACGACGGATCTGGGAGCGCTTTCGTTCTGGTCGGCCACCAAGTTCGACGCATGGCGATCATCGTCGGTCAGCCCTGACCGGATTACACGCTCGGCAATCCGGGAACAGGAAAGCGCTCCCTATCGGACGGAGACCGGCATGCTGGAAGACCTCGCCGTCGTCGGCGGCCCGAAGACCCCTGTCGCCGAACCGGTGCTGATCGGCTTCTTCGCCCTTGTCGCTATCGCCATAGTCGTGATCCTGTTCCTGCGCTCGCGCAACAGGTAGCCAACGGCCGGGCCGAGCTATCCAGATCGAGGTCCTTCCTCCCAGGCCGGCGCTGAGGGTCATCGTTGTACACGACGACGTCAGCGCGCTCGGCCGGGCGGACGGTGGCAAAGTACAGCTGCTGCGAGGGGAGCTGCCGCTCCCGCCAACGCCGTTCGACCGCGCCCCGGGACGCCCTCGACGCGGCAAATGAGTTCGCGGTGGGCCGTACTCTGAACCAGCAGGCCTGCCCAACGCGCGCGATGCCGGGTAAGCGCGCGTCACTGAGCTCAAGGATGGCAGCACCGTTCGAGTCGAGTCAGGCTCCCGGGTAACCGCTGGCCGGATCCGGATGCGCCGCTGGCCTTCCGAGTCGTGTGCCAGCAACCGGTCTGTCTCCTTGCCGAGCTGTCGTCAGCAGGATTTTGTAGAGGGACCTGGCGCGCAGGGCGGTCAGGACGCTGGTGTAGTCAGCAGACCACGCAATCGCCCTGCGTGTTGAATCCGCCGTTGACGGCCAGGCTTTGCCGGACATCGACAGCGTCGATGACCACGGCGCCGGTGTTCGGGTCCGGATAGAACTGCACACGGAGTTTGCTGTACGCGGTCGCCGCTGTAACGCAGGTGGAGACGGGAGTCCAGTCGCTACCACCAGGCAGGTTTGCGTAAGTAGTTACCGAGTTTACCTGAGATCCACCAATCAGCCATATCGCGAAACTGCCACCGACACCCTCTGTCAGGCCTTGCGAAGCGACCTGAGCGCTGCCACAGAAGGTGTCCCCTGCCTTTACGGCCAGGTTGACATCCTGGTATATACCGCCACCAGCCACGGTGGTGTTGGTAGCGGCGAACCCGGTCCCTTCATAGGGATTGTTGCCGGTGACGCCGGGACCATAGATGGCGTGCTGTGAGCCGGGGGCGTCCGTCCAACTGTCGAAGCCGTTGTTGAAGCCGCCATTCTTGGCGACACTGAGGTGCACGTCGACAGCATCGACACCAATCGTCGGACCACCGACAGCGGGGAAAAACTGAACGCGCACGGCCGAATGTCCACTTGTTGCAGTGACACAAGTGCTCAATGGCGTCCAACTATTGCCGTTCGGGAGCTTGCCGACGCTCTTGTTTGAGGTTTCGGCAACGCCCCCGGTAAGAAAAAGCGCGAAGGTGCCGGCGCCATCGGTGGCTTCGCCTTCGGTCACCACGTGGCCGTCCGCGCATACGGTATCGCCGGGATTGACGGTCTTGTTGATATCTTGGTAGATACTTCCGCCGGCCTGGGTGGCACCAACTGAGGTGTACATCGACCCTTCGTACGGGTCGGTTCCTGCTTGTGCTCCTGCCAGGTGCTGGTATGCCGTTGCGCCTGGCGCGGCCGACCAATACTCGCCGGCACCGGAGCCGAAAACCAGGGAGCCGTCGTCCTGCAGGCGCATTGTCGAGACGCCCCGACCCGAGGTGCTGGAAACCCACAGCGGCCGGTTGGCGTAGTCGTAGAGGACCAGGTTGCCGTCGTGCCGGTTGGCAAGGCGGTACCCGCGCCGGTCGCCCCGCACCCAGATCGGCGCCGGCGCCCGACCGCGAAGGTCGTACAGCACCAGGTTGCCGTCGGCCTGCATCCTCAGCGTGAACTGGCCGTTCGCGGACCTCACCTCCGCGCCCCGGAACAGCGACCGGCCCGGTGCGAGCGTCGGCAGCCAGTCGTCACCGATCAGCGCGGCGCGGACGTCGCTGTACATCGGCTCCTTGGGATTTCCGTAGCTGTCGCGGAGCCCGAAGTGGCACTGCACGTCGTGAGGATCGGCTTTACAGCGCTTGACCGTCGTCGGGACGTCCTGGAAGGAATAGACGAACAGTGGCCCCGCGTAGGGGCGAGACCGCCACATCCGGACCCCCTCCTCAAGGGCATCGCGGACGTGCTCCGGCGTTTGCGGGTCACGCCAGCCATCGCTGGGGAACCCCATCTCGGTGCCCCAGATCTGCTTGCCCGCATCGCCGTGGCGGACCATCACCTCGCGGAGGGCCGACAGACCGCCACACTTGGGGTCATCCGGTCCGAACCAGGACCAGAACCGGTGCCATTGATGGTGGCGGTTGGCTTGGCACGGGTCCCTCGCAAACGAGGGAAGGTTGCCGCCGTCGAAGTCCGCGTAGGGGTGGTAAGCGACCGCGTCCAGGTATCCGCCCATCCCGTGCTCGTAGGCCCATTCCAGCCAGACGCTCGCCTCGTCGTCGCCATGCCAGACACCGTTCGCGTCCTCGTAGGTGTCGCCGCCCGTCGAGCCGCCGGCCAGCACGACACATTGGGGACAGCCGGCGTGCACCTCCTGATAAGCGATCTTCGCCAGCTGCCAGTAGCGCCCGGCGCGGACGTCGACGCTGTTGTCACCGTATTTACCGAACTGTTTGAGGTTCGGCTCGTTCCACACCTCGTAGGCCTGCACCTTGGGCCCGAAGTGCGCCACCGCCTGCCGGACGATGACGGCCCAGGCAGCGTCGTCCGTCGGAAAATAGTTGGTTCCGCGGTTGCCGTTGGCCCACTTCGTCGAGTAGTCCAGGATCAGCAGCACCCGAACGCCCTGCTCGTAGGCGGCGTTGATCACACGGTCCAGTCTGGTCCAGTTCGGCGCGACGTCGCGGGCCGGCTGCACGAGGTGCCAGTACAGGTCGATGCGGACGATCGGCTTCTTGTCCCCGACATACGCGTCCATCGCCGCGATCCGGTCCACTTGGTGCTCTTGGTCGCTGCCATCGACGAAGCCGACATCAGCGGACGTGAACGCATACGGATCGGGGGTCGGCACCGAATCGGAAGTCGGCACCGGAACGGGGATCGGCACCGGATCGGGGGAGGCCGACAAGCCACAGGCAGCGACGCCCAACGCCATGATCAAGACAATGATCCGCGCGAGCAATCGGCGCATGCGGCTCCTCCCCGTGTGCCCGACCGGCATCCCGGTGCAAACGGCGGGCAGGCTATCACAGTCACCAATATTTCCGATTTGCTCGTTATGGTTACTAACGTCCCGCGGCTGGGACAGTAGGGGGAAATGACCGCTGTCGCGGTGGCGGTGCGGCGGATCACTCGCAGTGACGATGCCGTAGCAATCCTGCGTTGGCGCCGAGGCGGGCATCCATCGGGTCGCGGACCGCCTCTCGTGAGCACGGTCCCCGCTTCACTGGGGCATCGTGAGTCTTGCCGGAGAGGTTACGCAGCGACGTTAGAACTTGAAAACGATGGGTTTTCGGTGAGTAGTCTTGATCCAACGAAAACGGTGATCTGCGTTTCCGCAGGTCACCGGCCTTATTTTGTCGGGCTGACAGGATTCGGACCTGCGACCCCTTGATCCAGGCCATCCGCGGCAGAATCCTCGACGAGATATGCGCGCCCAGCCGTGACGTCGCCGTCTACGTCGGCAGTCAAGCCAAACGCGCACACGTCCTCAGCGTGCTCGGCGTTTGGTGCTGGCCCGCCCGTGAGCCGTCGCTGGGCCTGCGCCAGCACCACATCACGGTGACAACGGTCCTGCTCGGCCTCAAAACAGAGAACAGCCACCCGCTCCAGACGCCCAGCCTCCGTCAGCGCATCCAAAGCACCACTCGCCTCGACGCCACCCAGCAGCCCCACATACCGCCGGCGCGCGTCCGCTCGCTGCAGACCTTCGGACGCGAAACCCGCCCGGTTCGACTTCGGGTTACCCAACTCCCGCCGATGCTCATAGACGATGCCCGCCGCGGCCAGCTCACGGCCGAGTGCCGTCTTGCTCAACCCCGGCTTCCGCGAAATCGGCGTCAGCCGAACGTCCACCAGCCGGGTCACTCCCAGATCCCTGAGCCGGGCCACCAACTCGCCGACCGTCAGCCCCTCATAGCCGACGCCGACCAGCCCGGGTGTCACAGTCGTAGGCACCTCAGACCCGACATGATCTTGCGCTCCCATTTTGCTCCCAATGTAACGAGCAATACGTGAAAGGCCCGTTACCAAGATTCTGGCAACAGGCCTCTGAGCTGGTGAAACGAGGGTGGGCGATACTGGGATCGAACCAGTGACCTCTCCGGTGTGAACGGAGCGCTCTCCCGCTGAGCTAATCGCCCTCAACTGCAGACAGACTGTACTAGACGGCGCCACCGGGTTGCCAATCCGGGGTCAGCTCAGCCAGTCGCGTGCCTCCTGGATCAGGTCGATGCCGAAGCTCAGCTTCACCGACACCCAGACGATGGCGGCGACGAAGATCATCCCGACCACGCCGATGATCGCGCGCACCCCGAGGCTCTGCCGGCCGATCCAACTGGTCCAGGCCTTGACGTGACGTTTGGTGAACTCGAGCAGATTCTTGGCCCAGGCGAATTCGACGGCCCAGATCGCCAGGCCGAGGATCACGATCGCCCAGCCAGGCCCGGGGAAGGGGATCAGGACGATCCCGACGGCGACCACGAGGCCGCCCAGCACGCCAATTCCGATCTTGAGGGCAAGACGACCGGTGGGGTTCGCCCGGATCTTGTCCAAAACGCCCATCGGTGCCCGATCTTCGTCCGCTTTCGTGCTCATTTCATCCCCCAGTGTCCCGAGTCCCCGTCACTACCCGGGAGGAATGGACGTTACCGGAGTAAGTCAACTGCTGGACCACCCGACGCCGGGCGGAACCGAGTACTTGGGGCAGAACAGTACAAGATATCGCTTTACGTCTTGTGCGAAAGGGTTTTCGGAACCGTCTTCCCACTACTGGGTGAGATCAGCGTATGGCGGAGCGTAACGACAGGGATCACCTGAGTATGGGAAACGCGGGGTTCACCAGCCTCGCAGCGGTGCCGGGGGGAGTTCGTCCATGAGTACCATTCGTCCAACGACCGTCGAGGTCGAGACCTCGCTGCGGCTCGTAGCGCCTGACGCCACGGCTCTGCCCGTGCGCGCCAGTCTCCGCTACGACCCAGCCGACCCTTATGCGGTCCACGTGTTGTTCCATGCGGAATCAGCCGGTGGGGAAGCCGTGAGCTGGTCCTTCGCACGGGAACTTCTCGTGACCGGGCTCGATGAGCCCGCGGGCATCGGCGACGTCCGGGTGTGGCCGTGGGCCACGCCGCGGGGGGATTTCGTCGCCCTGGCGCTGTCGTCTCCGGACGGCAACGCCCTGTTCGAAGTACCCCGCAGTGTCCTCGTCCGATTCCTCCGTCGCACCTATGTCGTGGTGCCGCGCGGCCGGGAATCAGAACATCTGGACGTCGATGCCGCGGTCAACCGCCTGCTGGCGGGAAGATAGAGCGCACGTAGATCAAGTAGATAAAGACCCGCGCGGACACTGCCGGTCCGCGCGGGTCTTTTCTGTACAGCAATGAATTGCAACCGGACAAAAGGCCCGACAAAGGACAATCATCCGGGTTTTCCAGCAGATTCCCGTCACGCGGCCTTTTAGCACGTGCGTCGTTGGTCATCGGCAGTTACCGTCGGCGCGATGACCTCAACAAGAACGCACGCCACAGCGCTCTCGCCGCCCGGCTGGGCAGGCGTGGGCACGTGCGTTCTGCGAGAGATCCAGCCGATGCCGCCGTGGCGCCCGACGTTCCACGCGTTGCTGCTGGCTACGGCCGGCCACGGCACCGTCGAGGTCGATTTCGAGGCGAAGACCTGCCGGCCGGGCACCCTGCTCTGGGTCCGCCCGGGGCAGGCACTCAAGCTGGGTTCGAACGGTTTGGCCGCCTCCGTCGTCACGTTCGACGGCCGGCTGGCCGGCGACCACTGGCCCGATCAACCGGAATCCCCGACCCGCTGGCAGTTGGAGGGCGAGGACGAGGACGCGGTGATCAGCGAGTTCACCCAACTGGCGGTGGACTGCGAGCGGCACCGGGCCGGCCCGCTCGCCG
Source organism: Paractinoplanes toevensis (assembly GCF_018332695.1). Classification (GTDB taxonomy): domain Bacteria; phylum Actinomycetota; class Actinomycetes; order Mycobacteriales; family Micromonosporaceae; genus Actinoplanes; species Actinoplanes toevensis. The sequence continues at coordinate 26,995 of NZ_BOQN01000065.1, read as the reverse complement.
CCGAGTTGCTGCGCCACCAACTGGCCGTGCTGCTCCTGCGCATCGCCCTGCTGGCCGGCCGGCCACCGGTGCACGGCGCCGAGGCCCGCACGTTCGCCCGGTTCCGGCGCCGGCTCGAGTCGGGTCATCCGCGCAGCCGCCGGGTCGAGGACTACGCCGAGGAGATGGGCTGCTCGGTGCGCACCCTGACCCGGGCCAGCCTGGCCGTCACCGGTCGCACCGCCAAGCAGGTCGTCGACGACCGGGTCGCGCTCGAGGCGCGCCGGCTGCTCGCCTGCACCCCGATGTCGGTCGCCGAAGTGGGCCGCCACCTCGGGTTTCCGGAGCCGACCAATTTCGGCCGGTTCTTCCATCGCGAGGTCGGGATCAGCCCCGGTCAGTTCCGCGCGGATGCCACTCCGGACAACCACGCCGCGATCCCCGAGCAGCGACGACCCCCTGACTGAGCGTAATTCCCATTCATCCATGGGGTATGTGCGGCTTGTTGACATCAAGGGGGCATGATGGGTGGGTGCAGATCTCCGCGCGTGGTGATTACGCGGTCCGCGCCGCCCTCAGCTTGGCGCAGGCCTATCCATCCCTGATGTCGGCCCAGGCCATTGCCCAGGACCAGGACATGCCCCGCAAGTTCCTCGAGGCAGTGCTCGCCGATCTGCGCCGTGCGGGTGTGGTCCGGGCCCAGCGAGGTGCCGAAGGCGGCTACACCCTGTCACAGCCCCCCCGAGACGTAACAATCGGCCAGATATTGCGAGCGGTCGATGGACCACTCGCCGGTGTGCGCGGTCTCCGTCCGGAGGAGACACGATATGAAGGTGCCGCCGAAAACCTGCCCAACCTGTGGGTGGCGGTGCGGGCCGCGGTCCGCGAGGTGGTCGACGAGGTGAGCCTGGCCGAGCTGATCAGCGGCCGGATGCCGGCGCACGTCCGCAAGCTCACCACCCGTCCCGACGCCTGGCAGCCGCGCTGAGTTTGCAAAAACTCAAAACCGGGAATCGATGGCCCAACCCAGTACCCCCAGGGAGGACGTACCGATGGCCATCCTGTTCCGCAGCCGCAAGAAGTTCGGGCCGCTGATCCTGAACTTCACGGAGAATGGTTTCTCCTCCTGGAGCTTCAAGATCGGCCGCTGGTCCTGGAACTCGCGCACCCGCGCACACCGCGTCGACCTGCCCGGCCCGCTGTCCTGGAAGCAGGACAAGCGCTAGTTGTCTCCCAGGCCGATCACGACATCCCCGCCCAGTCGCCCGTTCGGCGGCTGGCGGGTGACGGCCCCCGAGTCGACCAGGGTGTGCAGCACCCGGGTCGCGTCGGCCGCCCGGTAGATCGTCGACGTGAGCGCGAACGTCCGCAGCTCGGTCACCGTCGCCGAGCCAACCCGGCCGAGGTGGGCGAGCAGTTCACGCCGCAGCGGTCCGGGGTGTGGACTGAGTGAGATGTCGATCAGGTGCCGGTCCGGGTCACCGGGGTCGCGGTAACGCACTCCGGCAAACTCGTCGACCGCCCACAATGCCTCCTTGAACCCCTCGAGGCTCTTGCCCGACGTGGTTCCGAAGACCAGCAACTCCCCCGGCTCCTCCCCGGTGGCCAGCTCCACCGACGCGCACAGCGGCCAGCCCTCGCGATACGGATCGACCTCCGTGCCGGGCGGCAGCACCAGCAGAAACTCCGCCGGCTTGCCCACCGCCAAGGCGGCCACGGTGGCCGGCGCGGGCGGCTCGCTCGCGCTCGCATCAAGAAAACCCAGCAGCGGTACGCGGTGAGCACCGGCCGCCTTGAGCGCGACCGCGAGCCGCGCGTCGGTGCCGCCGGACACCGCGAGAACGGTCAGTGCCGCGGCACCCACAACCGAGACAAGCCTTTCCCGTACGCCGTCCGCCTGCTCGCCGACCAGCAGCATGGACAGCTCGCGGCCGCGTACGAAATCGGTCTGCTCGACCAGCACCCGGGCCGCCGCCTCGGCCGATTCCCCACCGTCCGCATCGGCGAAGCCGTGCGCGTAGGTCACCCGCCGCCCGCGGTGCAGCGCGGCCGGAGCCCACGCCTCCAGATGCCGGACCAGCAGTTCTCGCTTCACGGTCGCAATCACGCTCTACATTGTCGCGGTACGTAGTCGGAAAGTGCTGCGCGGCTGCGGGGTTGTACCTAGGGTGTTCAGGCGAGCACTATGGGACACATGCCTTCGGCCACGACCGCCGACCTGACTCAGCGCGCGCAGACGTTGTCGTCCGCGGGCGATCTGGTCGGTGCCCAGCGGGTGCTGGCCAGCGCGCTCGACCCGGCCGACGCCACCGATCCGCGGCACGCCGACGCCGATCTGGCCTTGGCCGCCGCGCTGCACGCCCGCCTGCTGATCGCGCTGGGCGACCCGCACAGCGCTCGATTGTGGGCGGCCTACGCGCACGAGGCCGAGGAGCGCCTGCACGGGCCGCACGACGAGCGCACGCTGGGCGCGGCCGCCACGCACGCGGCGGTGCTGCAGCGGGTCGGCCACTACGGCAAGGCCGCGCAGGTCTATCAGGCCCTGGTCGCCGAGCTGTCGGCCCGCGAGGGGCCCGATGCGCCGCGGGTACTGGCCGCCGAGGCCGACCTGGCCACCGCCGAGCACGCGGCCGGGCACTGCCAGTCGGCCCGGGCCCGGCTCACCGACGCCTGGACCAGGCATCGCGCCCAGCACGGCGACGCCGCGCCGGCCGGCATCAAGATGCTGGCCCGGCTGGGCGCGATGGAGCGCGAGTGCGCCCGCGACGCCGAGTCCCGCGAGCACCTCGCCCTGGCCCAGGAGCTGTGCGCCCGCTATCTGCCGGCCGACCACCCGCTGGTGCGGCAGGTGGCCGCGCTGGCCACCGCGTCGGCGACCGGCCGGCACGTGTGCGGCCGGGTGGAGCAGTCGACCGGCCCGCAGCAGCCCGCACCCCGCCCGGGCGGCCCGATCCCGCCCGCCCCTCAAGCAGTCGACCCGCATCCGGCCGACCCACATCGAGCCGGCCCTCATCCGGGCGACCCGCAGGCAGGCGACCCAAATCCGGCCGGCCCGTTTCCGGGCGACCCGCAGGCAGATGGCTCACATCCGGCCGGCCCACACCCGGCGGCTCTACATCCGGGCGGCCCACTTACGGCCGACCCCCAGGCAGCCGGCCCACACCCGGCGGCTCTACATCCGGGCGGCCCACTTACGGCCGACCCCCAGGCAGCCGACCCACATTCGGGCGGCCCACATCCGGCGGATCTTCATCCGGGCGGCCCGCTTCCAGGCGGCCCGGAGTACGGCGATGCCCGGAACGGTGGCCCGCAGAACGGCATGCTGCGGGACAGCCGCCCGTGGGACGACGGCGCCTACGACGACGAGCACGCGGAGGACGACACCCCGACCGTTCAGCAGGTGCCGTTCCCGCGCCGGCCGGGCGTTCCCGACCCGGGTGGCGACGGCTTCCCGCCGGACGCCGATCCGCTGCGCCCGCCGCCCGACAACCGCCCCACCGACCCGAACGGCACCGTCTACCAGCAGCCGCTCTACCTCGCCGACGTGCACCAGGCTCCCGGTGACCTGATCGGCCGGCACGCCCGCGCCGACACCCCGCCGCCGCTGCCCGGCCACCGCGCCCCCGACTACGGCCCGGACGGGCGCCCGCAGCCGATCGGCTCGGCCCCGGCGAGCACCCTGGCGACCCCGCCCAACTCGGAGCGGCTTCTGCCGGTGCGCACCGAGCAGCCGGTGACCGGGCGCGGCCGCCAGCCGTTCCTGCTGGTCGCCGTGCTGATCGCGGGCATCGCGGTGGCGATCGCGATCGTGGCGCTGACCCTGCCCGACGCGGACGGCGCCACCGGCCCGCAGCCCACCGCGGCCCCCGTCATCACCACCACCGCCGCCGGCCCGTCGGCCACCCCCACCGTGGCGAGCAGCGCCACCGCGCCCCCGGTCGGTGACCCGGGCGCGCCGAGCGGGGTGAAGCTCCGGGACAACCGGGACAGCGTGGCGCTGAGCTGGGCCTACCCGAAGGACGCCGAGGGGCCGGTGCTGGTCTCCGGCGGGCGGGCCGGGCAGCAGCTGCGGGCGTTCCAGCAGCTGCCGGCGGGCACGGCCGACTACATGGTGTACGGGCTGAACCCCGACCAGAACTACTGCTTCACCGTCGCCGTGGCCTATGCGACCGACCGCATCGCCGCGTCGGCCCCGGTCTGCACCCGCAGATAAGCAACCCGGCCGCAACCGGGCGGCACCCGGTTCTGCTCCCGCCGCTGTGCACCATGGGTCGTCACGGCACCCCCCGGCAGGAAGCAGAAAACGTGACGACGAAGGCGGTGGAGCGCGGCCACGCCACGGCCGCCGACGACGTCCGTGCGGCCTTCGCGGCCACCCTGACCGAACTCGAGATCCGCGGGGTGATCGACTACCGCAGTGTCCGGGAGCCCGCCGCCGCGGTCGAACGCGAGGCGCGGGAGGCCGGCGACGAGGAGGCGGTCCAGCGGGCCGCGCTGCTGGGTGCGGACGCTCTGCTGCGCGCGGGCCGCGTCGGTGAGGGCGGCCGGCTGGCCCACCAGGCGCGGGCCTGGGCGGAGGCGCACGACAGCCCGTACGTCCTGGCCCGGGCCCACCGCGAACTGTCGATGTTCTACCGGCTGGTCGGCGACATCTCCGACGCGCTCACCCACGGGGTGCAGTGCGTGGCGCACCTGGGCGACGACGTGCCCCCGGCGATCCGGGCGCGGCATCTGATGACCCTGGCGGTGGCGCTCGACGACAGCGGTTCCACCGAGGAGGGTGACCGGCGGTCCCGGGAGGCGCTGCGGATCGCCGACGAGATCGGCGACGACGCGCTCGCTCTGCTCGTGCTCAACAACATGACCTACTCGGCCTACGAGAACGGTGACGAGGCGGCCGCCCGCACCCTGGCCGAGCAGATGCGAATGGCGTCCGGCAAGGCCGGCCGCCCGCTCTCGGCGAACGAGCGGGACACCGTGGCCCGGGTCGAGATGATGGGTGGCCGCTACGAGTCGGTGGAGAACGCGCTGGCCGGCATCCTCGACGGCAGCCTGCCGGCCAACGAGGGCGACGCGGCGGCCGAGTGCATGCTCACCCTGGCCGAGGCACGCCGGCTGGCCGGCCGGTTCGGCGACGCGCAGATCGCGATCGACCGGGCGGTCCTCCAGTGCGAGACGAACGGACTGGGCCGGCTGCGGGCCCGCGCGCGGCAGGAGCAGGCGGCGTTGCACGCCGCCCAGGGCAACTTCCGGGAGGCGTACGAGGAGCATCTGCTCTTTCACGCCGACGCCACCGCCCTGCACTCCACTCAGCGGGAGGCCCGCGCCCGGGCCCTGCAGGCGGTCTTCGAGGCGAACGAGGCACGCCGGGCCAGCGAGCACTTCCGCGAGATGGCCCACCGGGACGCGCTGACCGGCCTCCACAACCGCCGGTACGTCAACGAGCGGCTGCCCGCCATGCTGGCCGAGGCGGCGGCCCGGCGTACCCCGATCTCGGTGGCGATCGCCGACCTGGACCACTTCAAGCGGATCAACGACACGCTGTCGCACGCCACCGGTGACACGGTGTTGCAGCACATCGGAACGTTGCTGGAGGAGGCGGCCGACGGCCCGGCGATCGCGGCCCGGATGGGCGGCGAGGAGTTCCTGCTGATCTTCCCGGGGGTCGACGGCGCCGAGGCACGAAAGCGCTGCGAGTTGCTGCGGCTGCGCATCCGCACGCACGGCTGGCAGCCGGTGACCGGTGCGCTGCCGGTGACCACGAGCATCGGGGTCGCCACCGCGGCGGACGGCCGGGCCACCGTGTCGGCGCTGTTGTCGCAGGCGGACCGCAATCTGTACGCGGCGAAGCGGGCCGGCCGGGACCGGGTGGTCGCGGATCCGGCGTAGCGCGGGCGTGCCCTAGAGATCGAAGTCGGCGATCACCGGATGGTGGTCGGACGCGTACTCGGTCTCGTCGCCGCGCAGGACCCGCAGCTCGCGCACCCGCTCGGCCACCGCGGGGTTGCCGAGGACGTAGTCGAGGCGCATCCCGCCGAATTCGCCGCCACCCAGCCCGGTGGGCACGGTCCGCCCGTCCCCGGCACCGGCCCGCAGCCACAGGTCAGCCAGCCCGCCCCGCTCGAACGCGGCCAGCCCTCGGGTGTCGACCGTCCCGTCGGCGGCCAGGTGCCGCCGGCGGTAGCGCGGATCCAGCGACGCCACCGCCTCGGTGTGGTCGCTGTGCGGGTCGAGGCCGTTGAGGTCGCCGGCCAGCAGCACCAGCCGGCTGCGCGACCGGAAGTGCGCCGCCAGCCAGGTCGCCTCCCGCCGGCGCCGCTCGGGCGAGAACGGGTTGAGGTGGGTGCTCACCACGGTGAGGTCACCGGCCGTGACCGCCGCGGCCGCGTGGTGCAGCCGCCACCGCACCGACCAGCGCCGGGAGATCTGCCGGGGCGGCCGGACCAGGACCGCGACCGGCTGACCGAAGACCGAGCGGGACAGGTGCCCGACCAGGCCGAGCCGGGCCGCGAGCTGGTCGAGCCGGCGCTGGTCGAAGCCGCGCAGCTCCTGCAGGGTGAGCACGTCGGGCCGCTCGCGCCGCAGCACGGCCTCGATCGCCGGCCACCGGTCCCCGCCGCCGACCAGGATGTTCCAGGTGAGCAGCCGCATCGCTACGCCGTCACCAGGGCGCGGGCCTCTTCGCGGGCCTCGGTGGCGGTCTCGGCGTGCTCGTTCGGCCGCACCGTGAACCACAGCACCGACAGCCAGCAGGCGGTCAGCAGGGCCGCGCCGGCCACGTCGGTCGGGTGGTGCATGCCGCGGTACATCCGGGACAGCGCCACCCCCATCGGCATGATCACCGCGAGACCCACGAACACCCAGCGCCACCAGTGCCGGGTCCGGGCCAGCACCACGATGGCGATGGCGACCCAGAGGCACATGGTCGCGGCGATGTGTCCCGACGGGAACGACGAGGTGGGCATCTGCCCGTCCATCTGCTCGACCCCCGGCCGGGGCCGGCCGGTCGCGGCCGCGCTGGTCAGGAACAGGGTGAGCTCGCCGAACATGGCCAGCACCAGGAACAGCACCGGCCGCCACTGCCGCCACAGGGCCAGCGCGATCGGGCAGAAGATCAGCGACACCATCAGGATCGCGTGGGTGTCGCCGGCCTTGCTCCACAGCCAGCTGAGGTGGTCGAGGCCCGGGGTGCGGAACGTCTGCAGCCACCGGGGCACGCCGTCGTCGAACGGCGGGTTCCACCGGGTCACCAGCCACCCGAACGCCCAGAGCAGGCCGAACGTGAGCACCCACCCGACCAGGATCTCGGCGCCCTTCGCCCACGGGTGCGGCAGCAGCGGCCCTTCGGCCGGGGCCGGGGCGAGGTCGGCGGCGGCTTCCGGTTCGAGGCCCGCCGCCAGCGAAGGCGTCACATGGCCCGCTTCGCGGCGCCAGACCCGGAAGGCGTACGCGGTGACGCTGATCCAGGCCAAACCCAGAAGCCAACCCGCGAGTACGTCGGACAGGAAGTGCACGCCGAGCGCCATGCGGCTCAGCCCGATCGCCACGATGACCACCGCGGCGACCCCGATCAGCCAGCCCCGCCCGCGCCCCTTGACCAGCGACAGGAAGACCAGCGCGAGCATGCCGTAGACAATGGTCGAGCCGAGCGTGTGCCCGCTGGGGAAGCTGTTCCCCCCGCCGTAGGCGATCGGATCGGCGACCACCGGCCGCACCCGCCCGACGAGGGCCTTGAGCGACGGGTCGAGCAGCATCGCCCCGAGCCCGGTGACGGCCAGGTAGATCGCGAGCCGCGGCCGCCGCCGGATCAGCAGCAGCACGATCACGACGACGACCAGCGGAATCAGGAAGCTCCGCCCACCGGCCGTCGAGATCCCCTTGAGCACCGCAACCGCAGCCGAGTTCGGCGCGACCAAATTGTTGAGCCCATCGGCGATCGACTGATCGAGGCGCTGCATCGGCCCCCAGTGAAACCGCACGAGCAACAGCAACACCCCGAACCCGAGCCCGGCCGCCACGACGGCGACCAGCCCGAGAACGCTGCGCTCGGCAAAATGCCGGATCGGCGCCCAGCCGGCGCGTTCCACCACCCGGTTGTCGTCATCGGTCATGCGGGGCCAAATACCCGCCGGACCCGACCGCTACACAGCACGCAGGGAGGCGGCAATCTCCTGCAACGTCCGATTGGCGGTGTACAGGCTGAGCGCCGCCTCCGCCAACCGGGCCACACCGCCCTCCATGATGCCGTTCTCCAGCTCGACGAGGATGCGCTCCCAGAAGAGCTCAGCCGACGCGTAGCTCGAAAAAGCCGGTGTGCGTTCCCGAGGAAAGCGGATCCTCCCCAGCAGCGCATATGCCTGGCTTTCGGCACCTGCAATGGTCGCGAGTTGATCGACGAACTGCTCCCGATGGAGCGGGCCGAGGGGGGCGGAACCGGTCAGCGGGTCGCCGAGCGCACGAAGCCGTTCGCCCGGCAGTACCGCATCGACTCGGTGCAGCGACAACCCGATGCCGCTGCCTGCGCCAGTAGTTCCTACGACGATTCCCACCACGGCCCCGGTCGCACTCGACCACAGCGCTGTTCCGCCGAATCCGGACTCGATGCCGGACCGGGACGTCGGCTCCAGCTGCACCAGGCCGAGGGAGAGGTTCGCGTCGATGGTCCCTCGGCTCGCCCGGCCCAGGTCGCTCGGAAATCCGAACGCCCACCACGGGCTCCCGACCAATTGGGCCGGCGGAACGAAGCTGAGCGGGGCGGGCGTGATCGAGTCCGGCAGCGGCTCGGCGAGATGCAGCACGGCCGCGTCGAATCTTTGCCGGTCCTCGGGGAGGGACACGCGGGCAACGTCATATAGCCGGTCGCCGGTCGCCTTCGGAAAGGCAACTTTTATTTCCGTCCCTTCGGCGACGTAGCCGGCAGTCAGGAGTCGATGCCGATCCACCGCGAAGGCGGCGGCCTTGGTAGCGATCTCTCGGGAGTAGACAACGGCGAGCCAGGAATCGTCCAGCGGCGCGGGAGAGGCCTCGTTCCCGGCGGGCCGTGGGGAGATACGGTCGGGCAGGACCTTCGATAGGTCGGACAGGCTGCTGTCGATCATCGTGGCGATCGCGTTGAGGGCGAAACCCAGCGAATCCGGGTCGGACACCCCTTGCAACAGGACAGCCAGCTTCTCGCCGAAGGCGAAGTACGCCACGTAGGGCAGCTTCGTGCGCTCCAGAATCTGCCGGGGCTCGATCCCGATCGGCAGCCAGCCGGTGTAGAACTCGCCGAACCGATTGGCCGCGATGGTCAGCCACTCGTTGACCAGCTCCAACTCGGTGCGGCCGTCGAAACGGGACAGCAGTGGCAGCACGAGGGCCGGGGCCCGGTCATAGGCCAGATCCTGGCGCCCCTTCTGCGCGCGTCGCAGTACATCCACCACGCCGTCCACGTTCTGCGCGTTCGCGACGAACACCGGGACGATCATGTCGGGCAGCAGGATCGTGCAGATGCCGCCGATGTCGGTGACGCCGGTGCGGCTGTCGATCAGCACGAAGTCGTACTCGTCCTGCCACTCCGTACGCAGCCGCTCGAAGTACTCACCGCCGTCCGCGTCGAAGAACCCCTGCCAGTCGAACGCGAGCAGCCGCCCCGGATAGCTGTCGTCCTGCCGTCCGCTGGTCAGAAGCGACACCGACTGCGCACCGATCCGGATGGGCACAACCGACCCGCGCCAGGAGGACCGGCGCTCCTGGAGGAGTTCAAGCAGCCCGGCGCGCTGGTCCAAGCCGCTCTGCAGATCGGCGAAATACCGCCAGATACCCGGCGCTTCCAGGTCGAAGTCGACCATCAGCACCCGACGGCCCGCCCGGGCGAGCAGCACCGCGATGTTGGCCAGGGCCATTGTGCGCCCGGTGCCGCCTTTGTAGGAGTAGAACGTGACGATCATGTCGGCTTCCCTCCCAGGCTCGGCACCGTCGACTGCCGGGTGGAACGGCGATGGAGGTCGATGAACGTCTCGGTGGCCAGCTTCGTCCATTCCGGGTCGTAGTCGGGTGCCTGTTCGACCGCGCGCGCGACATGCCCGGACAGGACTCGAATCCGGTTTGACAGCTCCTGTTCGTCCGGGGTCTTCGGTGCCAGCCACGGGGTGGCCAGTCCTTGGATCTCGAACCGCTGGATATCACCCAGGTCCGGCGAGATGTGCTCGCCGTCGTGGATCACCGCGGCCAGCACCAGGGGCGGCGGTGTGCCGGTCTGCTCGGCGACGGCCGCTCGGCGGGCCAGCATCTGAGCCAGCTCGGCGAGGCACCAGCTGCTCGCGAAGTACTGCCGGGACCACAGGCAGAGCATCACCTTGGAGGTGGACACGCCCCTGGCGAGGACCTGCGGCCACGAGGCGCCGGTCTCGATGATCTCGGTGTCGACGAACACGCGCGGGTCGTCCAGCTCGTTCTCGAGCCAGAACTTGAACATCCGCAGGAACGTGTCGTTGACGAACCGGGGCCACTCACCCGCTCGCCGGTAGCTGAGGAAGACCTCGTACTCGTACGCCACGCCTGAGTCTATTGTTTTTGCCTTGTGCCGCGACCGCGCGCACGGGGGATCTCGCCGGTGCGGCCCGGCTTCCAGCTGTCCTGTTTGGCGGGTCGGCGGACGCCCACCCGCTGGGCCTCCAGCTGCGCGGCGAAGGCCACGCCGAGGAAGAGGGCGATGCCGGTCAGGTTGGCCCACAGCAGCAGGGCGATGACGCCGGTGAGCGGCCCGTAGGTGGCGCCGAAACCGCCGCTGACCCGGACGTACCCGGCCAGCAGCAGGCTGACCAGCCACCACAGGATGGTGGAGACGGCCGCGCCGAACAGCAGCCAGGACAGGCCGGGCTGGTGGCGGCGCGGGGCGTACCGGAAGATCAGGCCGACCGCGACCACGATCAGGACCAGGCTGACCGGCCAGCGCACCACGTCCCAGGTGACCCGCAGGTGGCCACCCCAGCCCCAGTGTTCCTCGGCCGACTCGCCGAACGGGCGGCCGGCCACCAGCAGCACGAAGCCGAACAGTGCGGGCAGTCCGGCCAGGACGGCCAGGATCGCGGCGCGGACGTATTTCAGCAGGGCCGGGCGGTCGCGCTCGACGCCGTAGATGCGGTTGGCGCCGCGTTCGATCTGGGCCATCGCGGTGGTCAGCGCGACCAGGCCGGTGAGCAGACCGAGGAAAAGGGCTACCTCGCCGGCGTCCCGGCTGCGTTCGGTGTCGGCCAGCAACTCGCGGACCAGCGACTCGCTCTGGCCGGGGGTGATCGAGGCGATCGTGTCGGCGACGACCTGGCCTGGGGTTTCCGCGCCGAGGTCGGCGGCCAGCCCGGCCACCGCGATCATGAAGGGTACGGCGGCCAGGCAGAGCTGGAAGGCGAAGGCGCGGGCGTGGCTGAAGCCGTCGCCGTAGCGGAACCGGATGAACGCGTCGCGGACGAGGGGCCAGCGGCCGTAGCGGCGCAGGGCGAGCAGCGCGTCGTCGGCCGAGAGCTCGTCGCCGCTCATGTCCCGGGTTTCCGGAACCGGTTCGGTCGAACTCACGAGCGGAGGTCCTCGGCACTCTTCCTGGCCGCGCTCACGTCGTACGCCAAATCGGGGTCGCCGTCCGGAAGTGGCACGCAGAGCAGGAGCGCCCGGGGTTTGACGCTGATCTTCATGCTGCGACCGGGCTCGATCAGATCGCCGTCGAGCTGCCGTTGTTCCTGCTGCTTGGTGTAAATCTCCACCCGCTCGGCGGTGAACGTCTCCATCAACGGCACCCGCTTGCGGCGGCTCACCACGGCCCAGGCGAGGCTGGCCCAGTGACCGAGATTGTTCGGGCTGAGGATGGCCACGTCGAGCTTGCCGTCGGCCGGGTCGGCCTTGCTGAGCAGCCGCACGCCGCCCTGCAGGCGGCCCACGTTGCCGACGATCACCGAACGAGGGCGGCGCGGCAGCGAGCGGTCGCCGTCCAGCACGATGCGCGCCCGCATCGGGCGGTCGCGCAGGTGGCGGGCGGCCCCGAAGACGTACGCGATCCAGCCGATGTGTTTCTTCGCCTTCTCCGACGTGCCGGCCAGCATCTGCGCGTCGAAGCCCATGCCGGCCATCACCGCGAAGCAGAGGTCGCCCATCACCCCGACGTCGATGCGGCGCCGGCCGCCGTCCAGCGCCACCTGCACGCCGGTCGCCGGGTCGCCGGCCAGGCCGAGGTTGGCAGCCAGCAGGTTGCCGGTGCCGGCCGCCAGCACGGCCATCGCGACGTCGGAGCCGGCCAGCGCGGTGACCACGGCCATCACGGTGCCGTCGCCGCCGCAGGCGAAGATCAGCTCGGCGCCGTCGCGGACGGCGTCCTTCGTCTGACCCCGGCCCGGGTCCTCCGGGGTGGTCTCGTACCACGTGGGCAGCGGCCAGCCCTTGCCCGCGAGACCCTTCTCGACCATCTGGCGCAGTTCGTCGACATCGTCGACCTTGGTGGGATTGAAGACGACCGCGCTCCGGGGACCTGTCACGCCGACAGTGTGCCGGAAGCTTCGATTCGCGGCGACTCGGGAATCATGCAGGGGTGAGTGACTTGACATACTCCCCCGTCGGCGGGACCGAGACCGGTTTGCGGCCGCCCGGTTTCCGGCATTTGTTCTTCCGGATGCCCCTCGGATCCGGATCCGATCTCTACGAACGTGCCGGTTCACACGTTTTGTCCTTCCGGATGCATCGAGCCACCGGAGCCCGCGTCGTGACCTCCGGGCCGACGGCCGAACCGGGAGTCCGGCTCACCGTCGGGGTCGGTCCGCTCAGCGTCCCGTGCGAGGTGGTCTGGAGCGAAAGAACGGAAAGAAGGACCGGTTGGGGGTACGGAACACTGCCCGGACATCAAGCTTCCGGCGAGGAGGCGTTCTACGTCGAACACGACGAACGTGACCGTGTCTGGTTCACCGTGTTCGCGTACAGCCGCCCGGCCCGCCTGCCGATGCGGCTGGCCGGCCCGTTCGCGGTGGTCGGCCAGCACGCGTACGCCCGGCTGTGCGGCCGTGCGCTGCGGCGGCTCTGTACGGTGAACGCGTGAGCACGACGTCGGTCACCTGGTGGGGCCACAGCACCGTGTGGCTCGCCGATTCCGGCACCACCCTGCTCACCGACCCGGTTCTCACCGACCGCGTCGCCCACCTGCGCCGGATGGCCGGTGTCACCCCGCGGCTGCCCGCCCCGCCCGACGCCGTGCTGCTGTCCCACCTGCACGCCGACCACTTCCACCTGGCCTCGCTGCGGATCGTTCCCGGCTCGCCCCGGCTGATCATGCCGCGCGGCGCCGCCGCGTTCGTGGCCAAGAGCCTCGGCCCGGGCTACGCCCGCCGCTGCGTCGAGGTCTCCCCGGGTGAGGAGGTCACCGTCGGCGACGTGCAGGTCCGGGCCGTGCCCGCCGCCCACGAGGGCGGCCGCGGCCCCTGGTCCCGCGAGCGCGCCGAGGCCATCGGCTACGTCGTCGAGGGCGCCGCCCGCACCTGGTTCGCCGGCGACACCGGCCTGTTCGACGAGATGACCGCGATCGGCCCGCTCGATCTGGCCCTGGTCCCGGTCGGCGGCTGGGGCCCGACCCTCGGCGCGCACCACCACCTCGACGCGGCCGACGCCGTCGAGGCGGTGCGCCGGATGAAGGCGGCCTGGGCGGTGCCCGTGCACTACGGCACGCTGTGGCCGATCGGCATGGGCCGGGTCCGCCCGCACATGTTCCGCGACCCCGGCACCCGGTTCGCCGAGCTGGCCGCGGAACGCGCGCCGGAGGTGCATGTGCGGGTTCTCGACCAGGGCGAATCGGTGACCATCGGGCGCGGCGCGTGATCGCCTATCTGGGTGCCATGGCGTGGTTGTTCGCCGTGGTCTGTTTCGGCGCCATCATCCCGATCGTGCCGACCGGCGCGGCCGTGAGCGGTGCCGCCACCCTGGCTTTCCACGAGCACCACCCGCTCACCATCGTGCTGGTGGTGGCGTTCGGTGCGGCCGGCGCCTACGTCGGCGACCTGGCGATGTACGCGATGTGCCGGCTCGGCGGCGAGAAACTGGCTCGCCGCCTGCGCTGGCTGCGCGACGAGGAACACCTGGCCTCGGTCAAGCTGCGCCTGGAGAAGAGCCCGCTCCCGGTGCTGCTGGTGTCCCGGCTGATCCCGGGCGGCCGGGTGCCGGTGCTGCTGGCGGCCGCTTTCCTGGGCCTGTCGTGGCGCACCTTCGTGGCGGCCAACCTGCCGGCCTGCGCGCTCTGGGCCACCGTCTACGCCGCGATCGGGGTGGCCGGCGGCTCGATCTTCCCGAAGCCGTGGGAGGGCGTGGTCGCCGCGGTCATCCTCATCCTGGTCGTCAACCAGAGCATCTCGTGGTGGCAGAAGCGCCGCGACGCCCGCACAGCGCCTAGTACTTGAGGTACTGACGGGTCATCTTGGCGGCCTTCTCCACCACGGCGATGCCGCCGGACATCGACGCGTGACCGTGTGACAGGACCGCGATCGAGACGTCGGTGTCGCCGCCGGTGATCCGGCCGACCGTGTTGATGATCCAGCGGTTGTTCTCGGTCGAGCGCGGCAGCCACCCGTTCTTGACGGTGGTGGTCTCGCCGGTCGTGGCGGCGGCCGGAACACCCCAGTCCTGGCCCTCGTCGACCGTGCTCATCAGCGTGAAGGCCAGCTCGCGCGAATCCGCGTCCAGCGGGCCGTTCGAGTCCACCAGCTCACCGAGCAGCTTCACCTGGTCGTCGACGGTCGTACGGGTCAGGCCCCAGGCGCTGTTGACCGTGGTCTGGGTGAGGCCGAGCCGCTTGTCGCACTTCTGGATCGCGGGCGCCTTGCCGAGCCGGGAGAACAGCGAGGTCGTCGCGTCGTTGTCGCTGAGCCGGATCATGCGCTTGGCCAGGGACAACTCGGTCGAGCTGAGATCACGCTGCTTGTCCTGCGCGGTGAGCAGCAGGCACGCGAGCACCTGCACCTTCACGACGCTGGCCGTTTCGTACTTCTCCGTGCCGCGGAACGAATATTTCTCGCCGGTCTTCTTGTCCAGCACGGCCACCGAGAACTCGGGCACCGTCGCCGCGTACTTCTTCAGCGCCGCGTCCAGCGCCTTCACCTGTTTGGCGTGCGCCTGGGCCGCGAGTTCCTCGGGTGTCGGCCCGGTGGGCGTCGGCGAGGCCTTGTCGGCCGGAGCGTCCTGGAACACGCCGGCCAGCGACGTCGCGCCGCTGCCGTCGGCGTCGTTCATCATGCCCACACCGACCAGTCCGGCACCGCCCAGGACTCCCACAGCCGCCACCGCCAGAATCCAGATTCGAGTACGCACTGAGCCATAGTGCCGTGTTCGCGCCGATTTTGGGCGGCTCGACCCCCGCTGCATACGAAGTTGACAGAGACTTTCGACCCACGGAACACCGCCGCTCACGGCGTGTGATCGATCGCGTGGCAGGACAGCCGGGCGCATGATGGAGACATGGCCTTCCCGTTCGTCTCCCCCGCCGCGCTCGCCGACCTGGCCCGCACCACGATCGGCCAGGCGGTCGAGATCGCCGCCGCGGCCGCGACCCTCCCGGTCCGCGTGCTGAGTGCCCTCGGCCAGGCCGAACTGCTGGTCAGCCGCATTACCGTCCTGGCCGACCAGGCCGAGTTGCTGATCGGCCGGGTCACCCTGATCGTCGACGAGGCGGAGACCACGGTGGTGGAGGCGCGGGCGATCACCGCCGGCGCGTCGGTGGTGGTGCGGGATGCGGGTGGCATCACCCAGGCGGCGTCGTCGGTCGTCGGCGAGGCCGCCGGCATCACCGACGCCGCCTCCGGCATCAGCGCCGAGGCCGCCGCGGTGATCCAGCAGGCGAAAACGGCCGCGGTCGACGCCACCCAACTGCTCGAGGCGTACGCCGAGACCCTGCGCAAGGGAGCTCCACTGGCGGCCCGCTTCGTCGACGAGCTGTCCCCCGAAGAGGTGACCGCCGCGATCCGGATGGTCGACCAGCTGCCCCAGCTGCGCGCCCACCTGGTCGACGACGTGATGCCGCTGCTCGCCAAGCTCGACCAGGTCGGCCCCGACCTGCACAAACTCCTCGAGGTGACCGAGGACCTGCGGCTGGCCATCGCCGGCATCCCCGGCCTGCGCATGCTGCGCCGCCGCGGCGAGGAGAAGATCGAACAGGGCGACTAGGCCCGCATCGGCACTTGTAGTTCCTGGTGCGTGCCCGGCTGACGCCGCCGCGCGTCAGAGCAGGTCGGCCAGCAAGGCGGCCGCCCGATCGGCACCGTCGGACGGGACCGGACGGTAATGCACCTCGCGCCCGATCTCGGCGGCGATCGCCTCCGCGAGCGAGGACGGGGTCAGGTCGTCGTAGTCGATCCGGCGGCCGGCGTTGTGGCGGCGTAAGCGGTGGTCCACGTGGAAGTGCTGCTCGAAATGGTGGCGCAGCGGGACGTAGATGAAGGGGCGGTTGCTCGCGGTCAGCTCCATGCAGGTCGTGAGCCCGCCCTGAACCACGGCCAGATCGGCCGCGGCCAGATGGCGATGCAGGTCCGGCAGGTATCCGTGCAGTTCCAGCCCGTCGTGGCGGGGGAACGCGGACGGGTCGATGCGCGGGCCGGTCACCACCACCATGCGCAGGCCGGGGACGCGACGGGCGGCCTCGGGGTAGGCGTCCACCGCTCGGCGCAGCAGGTCGTACCCGACCCCGGAGCCGCCGACCGTGACGACGCAGACGGGCTCGCCCGGCCGGTAGCCCAAGGCGGCGCGGTCGACCGGGGCGAAGCCGGTCACCTGGCCGGCGAAGTCGTAGTGGGCCTCCGTCCAGTCGCGAATGGACGGCAGGTCCGGCCCGAACCGCGACGGCACGATGTCGTCCGGATCGCCGATGAAGACGGCCCGATCCCGCAGGCGGGGAAAGCGGGCGATCCGTTCGATCATCTCGGCGTTGTAGTCGGCGGCTACCAGCGCGGCCCGCTCGTCGTCGTCGGGCATGGGCAGGAAACCCACGAAGTCGGTCAACCAGGCGTACGCGAAACGCTTCAGCTCGGGGTTCTCGTGCAGGAAGTGGTCCACATCCCAGGCCTCGTCGCCGACCACCAGGTCGTACTGCTGCTCGGTGACCACGTCGTGGAAGACCATGAAGTTGTTCGTCAGGACCTCGTCCATGGTGCGCAGAGCCTGGAAGGCGTGCAGGTCGTGCTCGCCGGACTCGGCCTCGATGTGGGCGGACTCGTTGCGCAGCAGCCGGCTTCCGGGGTGGATCCGCTCGCCGGCGTCGGCGAGCATGCGGGTGACGGGATGCTGGGTCAGCCAGTCGATCCGCACTCCGGGCCGGCGTTCCCGGAGCTGCCGCGCGATCGCCAGGTCACGCCGCGCGTGGCCCAGCCCGATGGGTGAACTGAGATAGAGCACCCGTTTCGGCCGGCTGTTCCATCGCGGCCACGAACGGTGGCCGGAGGGGACGCGGAACCGTTCGGCGAAGCGGCGGATGAACAGGTTCGCGCGGACGGGGTCGCGGACCAGCGGGATGTGGCCGGCGCCCTCGATGGTGGCCAGTTCGCCGCCGGTCAACTCGCACAACAACTCGCTGCGGGCCGGCGGGGAGATCCGGTCGTCGGTGCCGTGCAGGGCCAGCAGCGGACTGTCGATCCGGGCGCACCAGGCGCGTACCGTCTGCTCGTCCGGGCGGGGTGCGCGGCTCTCGGCCACCAGGACCTCGCCGGTGGTGTCCAGGGCCCAGGCCACGCCGTCCTCGATCGCCTTGGTGGAGTGCGGCTCGGGGAAGCACTGCCCCAGGAAGAACCAGGCGAAGTCCTCGTAGTGCGACAGCCAGTACGACCAGTTGTACTTCGTCCAGTGGGCCGGCGGATCGGTGCCGAGCAGTGGCACGGCACTCGCCGGCAGATCGGGTTCGGCGGCGGTGATGTCGAGGTTGGTCGACCGGGCCGCGTGCGGGGGCAGGGCGATCGCGGGACCGATGACCACGGTGCCGTGCACTCGGTCGGGGTGTTCGGCGGCCAGTTCCAGCGCCCAGTTGGCGGCGCGGGACAGGGCCACGACCACCGCCTTGTCGGTGCCGGTGGCCTCGAGCACGGCCAACGCGTACGCGATCTGGTTCTCCTGCGAATACGGCTCGCTGTCGCGCGGGCGGTCGGAGCGGCCGTTGCCGGGGCCGTCGTAGGTGACCACCCGGAAGTGCCGGGACAGGTATGGGACCTGCAGTTTCCACAGCCGCTTGTGCACCAGCGTCCACGAGGGCATCAGCAGGATGGTCGGGCCGGTCTTGCCGTACACCTCGAAGTGGATCTTGATGTTGCCGTGCTCGACGAAGCCGTCAGTGTTCGCCATGACTCACCTTCGGGCGGGGAACGAAGCGCGGCACCCGGTCGAGGTAGTCGGCGTAGGGAGCGCCCAGCTGCTGCTTGAGGTCGTGCTCCTCGAGACGCACACCCACCATGATGTACGCCGTGGAGGCCGCGGCGAAGAGCAACCGGCCGGCACTCATGTCCGGAACAGCCCAGAACGCGATGAGGAAGCCGACCATGATCGGGTGCCGGATCACGCGGTACAGCGGCGGCTCGCGGAAGCTGGGCTCGGCGTGCCGGCGGGCCAGCACCTGGCGCAGGCCGAACAGGTCGAAGTGGCCCAGCGCGAACGTGCTGAGTACCAGGAAGCCCCAGCCGAGCAGGTAGAGCGACCACAGCGCGGCGCGCGCCCAGCCGGCGTCGACCGACCAGACGGTCGTCGGCCAGGGTTGCCACAGCCACAGAAGGAGCACGAGGGCGACCGTCGCGGCGAGGACGTAGGTGCTGCGCTCGATGGCCGGCGGCACGATCCGGGTCCAGCGCTGTTTGAACCACGGCCGGGCCATCACGCTGTGCTGGACGGCGAACAGGCCCAGCAGAGCCAGATCGACCACTACCGCCTGCCAGACCGGACGCACCGTTCCGTCGTCGACGTCCTTGGGGACGACCGCGCCGGCCAGGAAACCGATCGTGTACAGGAACGCACCGAGGAACGCCAGGTAGGCGACTGCCCCATAGGTGAATGTCAGTGCCTTGCGGAGCATGCGACTCTCCTTCCGCCTGAGTCGGTCGACCGACCGAATGCGCGCAAGCTATCATTCGGTCGACCGACCGACAAGAGGATCCGACGTGAACCCGACAGCCGACAGAATCATCGAGGCGGCGCGCGAACGCGTCCTGGCCGACGGCTTCGCCGCACTGTCCACCCGGCGGGTCGCCGACCAGGCCGGGGTTCCGCTCAGCCAGATCCACTACCACTTCGGCGGCAAGCAGGGACTCGTGCTGGCGCTGCTGGACTACGAAAACCGCCGGCTGATCGACCGGCAACGCCAGATGTACGGCACCGAGATGCCCCTGTGGAAGCGCTACGAGCAGGCCTGCGACTTCCTCGACGACGATCTGGCCTCCGGATACGTGCGCGTCCTGCAGGAGATGATCGCGGCGGGCTGGTCGGACAGTGCGGTGGCCCACCGCGTACTGGAGCTGTTGCAGTCGTGGTTCGAGGTGCTGGCCGAGGTGGCCCGCGAGGCCGAACAGCGGTTCGGGTCGCTGGGGCCACTGCGCGCCGAGGACGTGGCCGGGCTGATCGGGCTGTCCTTCCTCGGTGGCGAAGCGGTGGTCCTCCTCGGTGGGACGGACTGGAGCTCCCGTGCGCGTGACTGGTTGCGCAGCCTCGGCCCGCTGATCCGGCAGTTCGAGGAAGGCGCCGGCTGATCGCCAGAGCTACTCGGCGGTGCAGGCGGCGCCGTTCAGGGTGAACGCCGCGGGACGCGGGTTGCTGCCGCCGTGCGACCCGTTGAAACCGAAGCTGACCGTCGCGCCCGGTGCCAGCGACGCGCTCCACGTCTCGCCGGTGGCGGTGACCACCGCGCCGCTCTGGGTGACGCGGGCCGACCACGCCTGGGTCACGGTCTGCCCGCCGGTGAAGGTCCAGCTCAGCGTCCACGGGGCGAGAGCCGCCGGCCCGGTGTTGGTCAGCGCGACGGTGCCGGTGAAGCCGGAGCTCCAGTCGCTCGTGGTGTACCGGACCCGGCACGCCCCGGCCGGGGCCGGATCGGTCGGCGTCGGGTCCGGGTCCGGCTGGGTATCCGCGTAGGTCAACCCGAAGCCGTACGGGAACAGCGGTGTCTTGCCGTCGCCGTCGTTGATCGGCTGCTGGGCGGCGGACTGCATCCACGTCACCGGCAGCTTGCCGGTGGGCGCGTAGTCACCGAAGAGCACGTCGGCGACCCCGGCTCCTTCGCTGCCGGGGAGCCAGGCCGCGAGCAGCGCGTTCCAGTTGCCGATCTCGGCGGCGACGTCCAGCGGCCGGCCGGACACCAGAACGACGATCACCGGTACGCCGGCGGAGCGCAGCCGGGAGAGGGTGGCCAGGTCGGTCGCGTCCAAGCTCATCGAGCCGGTCCGGTCGCCCTGCCCCTCGGCGTACGGCGTCTCGCCGACCACCGCGATGGCCGCCCGGTATGAGTTGTCGATGCCGGTGCCGTCCCGCTGATACGTGATGGTGGTGCCACTGCCGGCGGCGGCGCGGATGCCGGCCAGGATCGACGTGCCGGGCACCGTGTTGCCGCCGGCGCCCTGCCAGCTGAGGGTCCACCCGCCGCTCTGGTTTCCGATGTCGTCGGCGCTCTTGCCGGCCACGAAGATCTTGCCGCCGGTCTTTGCGAGCGGCAGGATCCCGCCGGCGTTCTTCAGCAGCACCTGCGACTGGCGGACGGCCTGCCGGGCCAGGTCCCGGTGCGCGGCGCTGCCGATCGTCGTGGCGTAACCGCGATCCGCGTACGGCCGCTCGAAGAGCCCCAGCTCGAACTTCTTGGTGAGGATGCGGCGGTTGGCGTCGTCGATCCGCGACAGCGGAATCTGCCCGCTCTGCGCCGCGGCGCGCAGGTAGCCGACGAACGTCTTCCAGTCGGTCGGCACCATGATCATGTCCAGGCCGGCGTTGACCGCGGTGACGACCTCGGCCTGGGTGAACCCGCGCTGGCCGTCGAGCTGGTCGATGGCGGCCCAGTCCGAGACGACGAACCCGGTGAAGCCCAGCTCGCCCTTCAGCAGGTCGGTGATCAGATATTTGTTCCCGTGCAGCTTGACCCCGTTGAAGCTGCTGTAGGAGATCATCACCGAGCCGACGCCGCGCTGCACCGCGGCGGCGAACGGCGGCAGGTGCACGGCCCGCAGCTCGGCCTCGCTGATCTGGGTGTTGCCCTGGTCGGTGCCGCCGGTGGTCCCGCCGTCGCCGATGTAGTGCTTGGCGGTGGCGAGCACGGAGGCGGGCCCGTCCAGCCGGGAGCCCTGGAGGCCGTCCACGATGGTCGTCATGGCCGTCGCGATCTCCGGCTTCTCGCCGAACGACTCGTAGGTGCGGCCCCACCGGTCGTTGCGGGCGACGCAGAGGCACGGCGCGAACGTCCAGTCCTGCCCGGCTCCGGTCACCTCCTCGGCGGTGGCCCGGCCGATCCTCTCCACCAGGGCGGGGTCGCGGGTGGCACCGAGGCCGATGTTGTGCGGGAAGATCGTCGAGCCGGGCACGTTGTTGTTGCCGTGCACCGCGTCGATGCCGTACAGGATCGGGATCTGCAGCGGGGTGGCGAGCGCGCCGCGCTGGTAGGCGTCGTACATGTCGGCCCAGCCGGCCGGGGTGTTCGGCGACGGCGCGGAGCCGCCGCCGGAGAGTACGGACCCGACCCGGTACGCCGTGACATCGGCGGCGGTGGTCGTTCCCCGTTCCGACTGCGTCATCTGGCCGACCTTGTCGTCCAGGCTCATCCGCCCGAGCAGATCGGTGACGCGGGTGGCGACCGGCAGCGACGGGTCCTGATACGGCAGCACGGCCGCACGAGCCTCGGCGGGTGCCGGCACGATGGCGCCGAGCAGGCCGGCGGCGGCCAGGGCGACAGCGGCGGTGGCGGTTCCGGAAGGTCGCATGGCGTGTCCTCACACCCGACTGACATTGACCGTCATCGTGACATGGGAGCGCTCCCAAAACAACGCCGGGTCAATACGTGACCGAAAGCGGTACTCATCAGGAGCGCTTCGCCGCGGCGACGGCCGTACGCAAGGCGGCGTGGAACGCCTGCCCCGCGGGGTCGTCACCCAGCGCGACGACGTACGACCCGACGTCCGGACCACCCCAGCGTCCCCGGACATGAATGCTGGAGTCGACGGCGTACGCGGGATCGGTTTGTCCGACGAGGTCGACGTCGGCCAGACGGGTCGACAGCACGGTGATACCGCGCTGGTCGCCGGCGGTCGCCACCACCAGGGTCGTCGGTATCAGGACGGCGAAGGTCTGATGCTCGGCCTCGGGCATCCGCCCGCCGAGGCGGGCGAACAAGCCCGGCTTGCGCAGGCTCTTCGAGAGCGTCGCCACGCACGCGACAGCCGTCTCCGTGATCGGGTCCAGCAGCCGTTCCGCGGCGTGGGCCTCGATCGCGGCCAGCACATCCGGCGGCACGTCGGCCACGGCGATGGTCCGGCTGCTTCGGTTGTACAGGCGCTGGCTCATGCCGACACCATGCCAGCCGGACCGCGCTCGGAAAACCCCCAAGATCGCAGGCCCGCGCGGACAAGTCCGACGACCCGACCCGAACGGGACGACGCCGCCCAGCCGTCCGGCCGGACGGCGTGTCACCCCACACGGCGGATGTTCGTGGTCAGTACCCGTAGATCATCTTGTAGGCCACTTCCGGCAGGAACTGCCCGGCGGTGGATCCGGCTCCGACCCCGCAGTTGCCGTCGGACTCCCCCGGCGTCTTGAGCCACAGCACCATCTCGGCACCGCCGCCCATCTGGCTCGGTGTGCCGATCCGGCGACCCGCCGGGTTGCACCACTGACCGTTGGAGCCGTTGCCGTTGCGGCTGGTGTCGATCACGTACGGCTTGCTGTATCCGAACCGCTGCAGCGCGGACGCGACGCTGTTGCCGTAGTTGGTGTTCTCGCTGGTCCGGAAGTAGTTCGACACGTTCAGCGCGAAACCGTGCGCGTTGGCCACCCCGGCCATGTTGAGGCGTTGCGCCATGGTCTGCGCGTCCACCCAGCCCGGATTGCCGGCGTCGAGGTACGCCCAGGTGTTGGGCGCCTTGGCCCGGAACTGGCCGGCGGCGCGGGAGAGCATGCCTACGCGTTCGTTGATCTGCGTCTGGCTCATGCAGCTGAAGTCGCCCAGCGAGTCCGGTTCGAGGACCACCACGGCAGGCCGGCTGCCGATGGCGGCGACGAAGGAGGCGATCCACGAGTCGTAGGCGGCGACGCTGCCGGCACCTCCGCCGGAGTGGCCGCCGCAGGCATCCCGGCCGGGGAGGTTGTAGGCCACCAGGAGGGGCAGCTTGTCGACAGCATCGGCAGCGGCGACGTATCGGCCGACCGCACCGGTGATGTCACCGCTCCAGTTGCCGAACCAACTGGCCATCGGCTTCTGCGCGATCTGGCTCCGGATCGCGGCGGCGCGCCCGTCACCGGGGTTGGCGGCAACCCACGATGCCGGGCCCGAGTTGGGGTTCACATAGAAGCCGCTGGTCTGGCTGATGGGGTCGGCGTGGGCGGCGGGCGCGGCGAGCAGCAGCACCGCGGGTACCGCCAACGCCAGTGCGGCGGCGAGCGTACGGGAACGGATTCGTTGTCTCATCACGGTCTCCGAAGCATTGAGCGGACGGATTACTGGAAGCGCTTCCAGTAATCTTGATTGATACCTATCGATGCGATGCTTAGCCGAGCCTCCTAGAAAGTCAAGAGGACCACGATTCACCGTTCGTCATCTGATCGGCATGACACGGTGACGCATGCGAAACTGGGACCGCTTCCAGGCCTATGGGCTACCTGCCCAACCGCACCGCTCGCGCCCTGGCCACCCAGCAGACCGGCATCGTCGCCCTCGCGATCTCCCACGACCGGCCCGAGTTGTTCGCCGATCCCTTCGTCGCGCAGGTCATCGTCGGAGTGTCCGCGGCCCGCGAGGAGACCGACCTGCACCTGTTGCTGTGCCTGGCTACCGCGAGTCGATGATCATGGCCGACCGACGTGGCCGTGGTGGGCTTCGACAATCTGGGCATGCCTGAGCGAGCCGATCCGCCATTGACCACGGTCCACCAATCGATCCAGGCCTTGGGAACAGAAATGACCCGGATGCTCATCGGTTTGATCGGGGGGCAGGGGCGTACGCCGCTCATCCTGCCCACCAAATTGGTGCTGCGCGAGTCAGCATGACCGGGCCGAGCCGGCCGCTCCCCCGACTGTTCCGCGGTGAATGGACTACAGGTGCCGTTGCAGTGTTAGCCGCGCACCACGTCGAGCATCAGGTCGAGGTGGCCGCGGTGCTGGGCGGTCTCCCGGATCATGTGCACGAACAGCCAGCGCAGGCTGACCGGCCCCTTGCCGAACGAGGGGGACGCCGCGAGCGCGTCCAGGTCGGGCTGCCTCGCGGCCACCGCCCGGCTGCGCGCGCACGCCACCCGATAGAGGGCCGCCAGCTCGGCCACCGTGTCCTCGGCGGCCGACTCCCACGCCCACTCCTCCCGCTCACCGTGCGGCCACGGCGGCGGCCAGTCGCCCCCGGCGAACTTCCAGGTGAACCAGAGGTCCTCCATCTGCGCGAGGTGCTTCACGATCCCGCCGATGGTCATCCCGGTGTGCGGCAGCAGGCGCGTGGCCGCGTCGGCGTCGGCGAGCCCGTCCAGCGCCCGGAGCACCCCGGCGCGGTGCTCGTCGAGGAACTGCTCGAGGGTGGTCCGCTCGTCATCGCGCAGGCCCACGCTCACTCCACCGCCACGATCAGCCCGACCAACTCGTAGGCGGCGATCTCCGGACGGATACGCACCTTCGGCTCGTGCACCATGCGCAGCCCTTCCATCGCGAACAGCCTGGTCAGGAAGATGTCGGTCTCCTGAATCGCAATGTACGCACCCGGGCAGCGGTGGGCGCCGTCGCCGAACGACAGCCCCGAGTCCGCGACGCCGTCGGCGAGCGGCCGCGCCGGGCACACGAGCTGGGGATCGTCGCCGACCGCGGCCGGGTCGGCGTTCGCGGCGGCCACCCCTACGTCGACGAGCACCCCTTCGGGGATCGTCACGCCGCCGACCTCGACGTCCGCGGTGGTCCACCGCATCAGGTCGGCGACGACCGGTTCCAGCCGCAGAATCTCGTGCAGCACCCCGAACCGCGCCTTCTCGTCTCCGCTCCGGTAGCGCGTCCGCAACTCCTCGTCCGCGAACAGATGCCACGCCGCCACCGAGATGAACTCCCGCGTGGTGATCATCCCGGCCGCGGCGAACGTGACGCACTCCCCCAGGATCTCCTTGCGATTGCACCCTTCATCGATCAGGTGCGAGATGAGATCGTCCCGGCCCTGCTTCCGCCGCGCGTTGACCGCCGGCCGGACATCCCGCCAGTAGACGGCGCCCATCGTGTAGAGCTGGTGCAGACCCTGATACAGCGCCGAGAGGCCTTTCGCGTCGCCGTCCGGCACCAGCGCGAAGAAGCGGTCGAGACGCTTGGCCGTGCTCCCCCGGCTCTCGGTCAGCCCGACCACCTCCGCGGCAACGGCCACCGCGAGCTGGAACGACAGATCCGACAGGTTCGCCGTCCCGGCGCTGCGGAGCACCGCGCACTGCTCGTCGGCCAGCCGTTCCATCAGGCCGCGGTAGGCCGAGTCGACCCGCTTGGGAGTGAAGTATTTGGCGGTCTGCCGGCGGTGCTCGCGGTGCTCGGGCCCGTCCCGGTAGAGAACGGCCAGGCGCATGCCCTTGGCGAAACGCTTGACGCCCTCGATGCCGAAACCGGCCTGCCTGGTCTCGGTGTGCCGGAGGAATTCGCGGGCGGTCGCATAGTCCTGGATGCGCCAGACGTCATCGCTCCCCCGATGCACCGGGCATCCCGGAGCCAGTTCCCCGCGGTCGACCTTGCGCTGCGATTCGACGGTCGTCATCGCCTGATTCGACAGGTCCATCGTGGATGGTGGCAAGGCCTCTTGACCCTGACGCGGGTCAGCCTCGCAGAATCGACCCGTGGACGATCAATCCGAACGCTGGCAGATCGGGCAGTTCGCCGAGCTTGTCGGCCTGAGCATCCCGCAGCTGCGCCGCTACGACCGGCTGCGGCTGCTCGAACCGGAGAGCCGGGAAGCCCAGTCCGGCTACCGCTACTACACGTCCGGCCAGACCGGTGCCGCGCGGGTCATCGCCCTGCTCCGGTCGCTGGACATGCCCATCGCCGACATCCGGCGCGTCCTGGCCGGCACCGGCGACGAGGAACGGCGCCGGCTGTTCCACGACCATCGCGCGCGGCTGGAAGCCCGCCTCGAAGAAGTCCGCCGCCTGCTGCAGGCGGTCGACGCACTGACCCAGGAGGAAACTGTGACCACTGACGCACGCACCGACCTGACGACCTGGCTGCACGTGATGCCGCGGCTTTCGGTCGCCGACCTGGACCGCTCGGTCGCCTACTACCAGGAGGCCCTCGGTTTCCGCCTCGCGTGGCGCACCGCGGACGACAGTGTCGCCGCCCTGGCCAGCGGCGCGGTCGAGATGCTCCTGCTGGTTCCCTGGACCGGCGATGCACCCCCGCCCGAGCAGGTCGCCTACGTTTACGTCGAGGATCCGGACGCCCTGTGCGCGGAATACGAGGAGGCCGGCGCCGACATCGTCGAGCCGGTCGGTTCTCGGCCCAACGGCATGCGCGACTTCGTGGTGCGCGACCCGGACGGGCACCGCTTCATCCTCGGGCGGGGCGAGGAGCGGTTGCGCGAGGTCGCGTCGTACTACGGCCTGACCCCCGAGACGATCGCCGTCGATCCGCATTTGCGGAGGTCGTAAGACCTCAGGGGCTCTGCCCCCGAACCCCCGGCCGAGCGCTCGGAGACCGCCGGGCCTGGGTGGGGGGTTCGGCTTGGGCACTGCGTTCGCGAACGCTCCGCACAAACCCCAACCCCAGATATTCGAGCCGCTGCGTTTGCTCCAACTACACACCCCCAAGCCACAGGCGCTTTCGTAGCCACATGCGGCGCAAGCTCTTAAAAGCCCCC
>NZ_BOQN01000064.1 GCF_018332695.1 Paractinoplanes toevensis | reverse complement strand
GACTTACCAAACACTCCCTAGGTCGCCCGCCGCGGGGCGCACCTGCTCGTGCAGGTCGAAGCAACCAGCCGACCCTGTTCAGACAACTCAAACGCCTGCCCTGGGCCCAGATCCCCGCCGGGAACCGGACCCGCGACCGCGGTCACGGCCGCCGGGAGACCCGCACCGTCAAAGCCGTCACCGTCACCACGCCCGGCGGCATCGGCTTCCCGCACGCGCAGCAGGCCGTCCGGATCACCCGCACCCGCATCGTCGGAGGCAGAACCAGCCGTGAAGCGGCCTACCTGACCGTCTCACTACCCGCTGGGCAGGCCCTGCCAGTCGACCTTCAGGCTTGGATCCGCCGGCACTGGCACATCGAAAACCGCCTGCACCACGTCAAAGACGTGACATTCCGTGAAGACCAACACCAAGCCCGGACGGCCAACGGACCCGCAGTCATCGCGACCCTGCGTAACACCGCAATCGGCTGGCACCGAACCGCCGGCGCCACCAACATCGCCCGCGCAACCCGTCAAGCCAGCCCGCTCACACGACCTCATCACCGCAGTGACCAGCTAGTCACCCGACAACGCAATGACCCTGGTCTCACGCGTCCTGGGCGCGTTGTAGCCGACGCCTCAGTCGCCGGGCGTCAACTCGAGCCTGAGCTTGTGGGTGACTTCGTCGCGAAGTTCCGCCTCCGCGCCGACTGAGATGGTGCCCTTGTCGGTTACACCGAACACCAACTCGATGATGCCACTCTCAAGCGCGAACGGATCGTCCCCGCCGGCCGCGGTGTTGATCGCGAACCGGATCGTGTCTATGGCGCGGACGAGTGCCTCCTCCACGGCCTGGTCTCGCACCTCGAATCTCGGCGCGCGACCTTTCGGCTGAAGTGTGATCTCGATGGTGTGAGTCCGCTGCGAAGCCCGAGTGACCCCCGCCTTGAGCCTCCAGCCTATGACGGGGATACGAAAGTCGACTCCTCCGCCGACCTGGTCCGTTGCGACGGCGTTCATCGTCAGACGCACCAGTCCGACTCGAACAGCACTGTCAGGGCTTGCTGCTGAAATATTCGCAGCCTTGATGGCGCCCTTCACAGCATCGATGAGCTCACCGATGGGCACCGTATAGTCAGCGACCTCCATTGCCAAAGCAATTCCTTTCAGATTGCCACGGCGAACGGGTCGCCATGGACGGTGTAGGCCAGCCAGGTCGGGTCAAGCAGATCGTCGCGTTTCGCGGTGCGTGCCGCACGGGCAGCCTCGCCGAGTGATAGACCGTCGGTGAGGCTCTGATAAAAGGCAGTGGCGAAGTCGGCGGAGCTGGTGGATCGGACAGCCCAGAGAGTTCCGACAAAGGCTCCTGCGCCCGAGTTCATAAATTGCTGCGCCCATCCCACCATGTTGGTATAGCTGGGCGCGACGCCAGCACTGCGGCATGCATTAATGAATACCACCGGCTGGGTGGTGGCCAGCGACCTGCTGGCTTGGGCGCTGCTCAGCATCCACGGTTCCAGGCTTCCGTCGTCCATTTCGATGCGTGAGCCGTCGTGATCGAACGCGTTGTGACAGGCGAAGTGAGCGGCTCCCATGCGGCCCGATTCGAGAATCTCGAGGAAGGCACTTATTCTGGTAATAGGCTCCCCGCCGCCGACTATGTCTCGTATAGCCGCAATCTCCGCTGCCACGTTGTGTGGTCCTTGAGATGGAACGATGAAATGCGGATCCCGAATCGCTAGCCGAGGCGAACGGAACTGACCGTAGGTGAGCCGGACCACTGGGATGCGCTCGACGAGGAATCCGTCATCATGGCCATGATCGAGCGGATACAGGATCTCCCACGGTATGACATCGTAGTCGGTGGCTATGGTGAGTGCGGTGATGTGCGACCGGATCTGCCAGAACTGCTCGCGGATCACTTCGGGTACCATCTCTTTCCAGAGCCGTACGCCGCTCGCCCGCAGCAGGCGACGCACGGTGACCTCGTCGTGGTGCCTGGTGCCCACGGCGAGTTGTCGCATGGTGTTGAGTGCCTGTTCGATCGCAGTGTCAGCGCGCCGGCCCGCAGGCATGACTACGGGCGGGAAGAGGGCCAGCTCCGAACGAAGTTGGAACTGGTAGTGGTCTCCGGCGTAACGGACCTCCATCGTTGCTTCGCCCGGTCTGGCTCTGTCGGTATGCAGTTCTGCCGCCCTCGAGAGCGCAGGACCCTGTGCCCCTGACTTGGTGACGGCGACTTCGATCGAGAGGCTTGCCAGGAATGATCCGCCAGCCCATGCCTTCAGGTCCATCCGATGCAGACCGGTGTCGCGGGCTACGATCTCGAACCGGCCAGGATCCGGGTCGCCACCCGGCGTAACCAGCATGGTTAGCTGCTGTTGCCCAACGACTTGCAGACTGGGGGTAGGGTGAACGGTCACTGTGACTGCGGTTCCTCCGGGCGCGACAACCAGATTTCTCAGGGAGGCGACAGCTGACCCGGGGTCACTCTGGTGGTATTCCCGTCGGATGCTGATAACGACGCTCATAGCGGCGTTTATCGCTACCTGACTGGGTGCTTCGGCGACCAGGTTTCGTGGTTCGTGGGGTGGCATTCCAGCCGTCACGGTATCGGTGTGTTCATCCCGCTCGGCCGACGAGCCAGGTGCGGATGTGGACTCGGGCAGCGCATCGTGATGGGGTCGGGTGACCGTCTGTTCTCCACTGCCATAGATGTCGGAAACGAGCTTTTCGACATTGACGTTGATCATGTCGAGGTGGCCGCGCTTGGCTAGCTCGCGCAGGACGTCCAACTGCATGTCGAGTATCTCCTGCCGGTCCTCGCGGCCCTCGCGGCGGCTTTCCAGCGCTTGCTCCCGCTCGGCGCGCAGGATTTCGGGTTCCATCTGCCGTCGGCCCGCTTCCTCGCGGTCGAGCTCGTCCAGCCGGTGGTTGTACTCGACGCGGTCGCGCTCGACCTCCGCCATGCGCTCGGCCAGCTCCTTGGCGTCGATCTCGCCCTGAGCCTGCGCGAAGATCATCGCCTTCTCAGGGTCGCCGCCGAACGCGTCGAAGGCGAACTCGACCTCCCGCCGCGCGAGCTTGAGCTGCTCGGCCCGGAGCCTGCTCTGTTCGATGACCGCTCGATCGTGGGCTTGCTCCTGATCCGCCTCTTCGGCGGCGTGCCCGCCACCGCGACGGTGACCGGCAAGCCCCTGCGTATGCCGCTCGGCGTCCTGGCTGTCGCCGGTGCGCTGCCACGCCAGCCGGCGCTCGGCCTCGGCCTCACGGCGCTTCTTCTCGAACTGGTGCAGGTTCTGCGGGGTCAGCACCTCCACGCCGAGGAACCGCAGGTCCAGGCCGTGCACACCCGGCGGCTTGACCTCGGTGTAGGCGCGGATCCGCGCGGTGGCCTCGCGCCGCAACTGGTCGAGGTCACTCATACGCAGGTTGAGCGCGAGATGTCCCAGTTTGCTGTCCCGTTGTAGGTAGGCCAGGATCGACGCGGAGGCCTGCACATTTTCCCGGACCACCTGGGCCGCGTCGGTCACCGTGCACGCGAAGGTGATCCGCATGGTGAAGTTGATGGCCTCGGCCGACGGGATGGTCATCTCGACGGTGACCGGCATGCCGCTGCTGACGTTGACCAGCGAGGCGCAATCGGCCCGGACCAAGTTCTCGTCGTCAGTACGGAACTCACCGCGGCCAACGATGTAGCGTCCCTCTACCCGTAACACCCAAACCTCATGGGTGCCGGCTTTCGGTAGCTGCTCGACATCACGCCGCTTCTTGCCCAGCCCGAGAAGGCCGCGACCCGGGACGTCCTTCAAGAACTCAGTGCGTACCACCGGGTAGGAAGTCATGACTGCCTCTCGGTCTGCCATGGAGCTGGCGCCGGTTGAAGACCTACAGCACAACAAAGGCCGTGACCGGCACGCAATCCCCCAGGTGCAGGGGTCGCGCGTCACTATGTCCCATGAGGCCGGATATCGAACCTGGCACCTGGACCGCTCAGACATGCACGACGGCCGTCGGCAGATTCAGATGCTAGCTCCGCCTTCTCACGCAACTGACCGAAGCGTTCATCCAGGTATAGCTGGTGGTCGCCGACTGTTCGCCATGCGGACAGGGCCAGGAACTCCGACTCACCGTTCTGCGCGAAGACGCCGCCGCACATGCCCGGTGCTCCTGTCATCCCAGGGTTCCATACCTCGGCCTGAGCCTGGACGAAGTGGGCCTGGCTATGCTCTCGCACATGGCAATGCGCGAGCCGTAGCAACGACGCCACGGACAGGCCGACAAGGAGGTCGGCGCCGACGGTGAGAATCTGATCCAGGACGCGTACCCGAATCTCATCGCAGGTGCCTACTTGAGCGGCGGCGATACGGTCATGCCCGCCGCCCATGAACTCCAGGTAGCTGGAGCGACCGCTCCAGAACCCGAAGATCTGCCCGATGCCGGCCGCGTTCCTGCTCCAGCCACTGCACTAGTGCCGTGACCATGAACGTTCACGGTGTTGGATGACACGCCGCCAAGCTGACGGCCGGGCGGTGTGTCGGGGGTCAGGCTGTGGTGGTGGCAGATCCTGTACGTGTGCGGCGGCTCAGTGACCAGGAAGGTCAACTACTGCTGCGTATCACCCGTCGAGGCACGGGTTCACCGATCCGATTACGGCGGGCCATGGTGGTCCTCGCCTCGGCCGGCGGGAACACCGTGCCGGCGATCGCCCGTCTGGTCCAGGCGGACGAGGACACGATCCGGCAGGTCATCCACCGGTTCAACGAGATGGGCATGGCCAGCCTGGACCCTCGGTGGGCGGGTGGCCGTCCCCGCCTGATCAGTAGCGATGACGAGCAGTTCATCGTCGCGACGGCCAACACCCGCCCTGAAGCGTTGGGGCGGCCTTTCACCCGGTGGAGCGTCCGTAAGCTCGCCGAGCACCTCAGCACGCTGGCCGCCCGGTCGATCTGTATCGGGCGGGAACGGCTGCGGCAGCTGCTGTTCAAGCACCAGATCAGCTTCCAGCGGACCAAGACGTGGAAGGAGTCGAACGACCCGCAGCGAGACGTGAAACTGGCCCGTATCGATCATGTGACCAGCAACTTTCCCCAGCGGGTGTTCGCGTTCGACGAGTTCGGGCCCCTCGTGATCCGTCCGCAGGCCGGCTCCGGCTGGGCGCCCAAAGGTCATCCGCATCGACTGCCGGCGAACTATCACAAGCTGCACGGCGTCCGGCAGTTCCACGGCTGCTACAGCGTCGGCGACGACCAGCTGTGGGGCGTCGTCAACCGGCGCAAGGGCGCCGCGAACACCCTGGCCGCGCTCACATCGATCCGCCGGGCGAGACCGGACGGGGCACCGATCTACGTCATCCTCGACAACCTGTCCGCACACAAAGGCAAGACGATCCGGGCGTGGGCAGCCCGTAACAAGGTCGAGCTGTGTTTCACCCCGACCTACGCCTCCTGGGCCAACCCGATCGAGGCCCAGTTCGGGCCGCTACGCACCTTCGTCATCGCCGGCTCGAACCACCCCAACCACCCCGCGCTGACTCGCCACCTGCACCGATACCTGCGCTGGCGCAATGCGAACGCCCGCCACCCCGACGTCCTGACCGCCCAACGCCGCGAACGAGCCCGTATCCGCAGCGAACGCCAACGACGCTGGGGCCAACCCGCCACCCTCGCAGCCTGACCCCAACACCTCAAAGGTTCGTGGTCACGGCACTAGCCCAGGAATGCCGCGAAGGCCAGTCCAAAACTTGCTGGCCACGTCCGAATGCAGCCTGGTCCACTGTCCGACACGTGATCCACTTGACTATCACGAAAGGACGATAGTCGAGACGCCGCCATCCGGATTTGCCGCTGTCCGATCGGCTACTGGCCGCTGCGCCTAGCATGCGGACGAGGTCTGGAGGCTCCCGCCTGCTGGACCTGTCGGGAGCATGGCGCGTGCTCCCTGCGGCTGGGATGGGGTGCCCTATCTTCCTACAGTTGGCCGAACGATCTTGGAGGCTGGGTTGTTAGACGCTCGATCGAGCCTGGCCGACGGTGCGCTGTCGCCCGTCCCGACCTGGGTCAACTCCCTGGGCGGGCCACTGATCGTGGTCCCGGCGTCGGCGCTGGCCGACTGGCACGGTTGCCTGGAGTCCGGGCTGGTCGTGGCAGGCGGCGACGTCCGCGACGACTATGACCGCGCGTGCGAGATTGACGGCCTGGCCGGGATGCTTGCCGTCGGAGAACGTGGCAGACAGGGACTTGTCTTGGCGGACGAGCCGGCCATGACGTGCTATCTGCCGGAGCGTCGAGCCTTTCTCCGGTGGCTGGCAGCTGACTCCCAGGCCGATCTCTTCAACGCCGCGGATACTGTTCTCGCCGATCCCGCCACCGTATGGGAGGAATGCGGCGAGTGGGAGACGGACGGTCCGGCCGTGCTGATGGACTCAGTCAACGCCGGGAGCGAACTGGGAATCCCGTATCCAGACGGAGGTAAACCAGATCATGCCCTCATCTCAATACCGGCGGCCGTCTGGCGCGTTCGTGCGACCTATCGCTGGGCGAATGAGAACACGTGGGTGGGCTTGGTCCAATTGACGTCGCCCTGAAAAGGTGTGGATCAGGAGCGACTGCATGAGAACTCAAGATCATGTGCACTCAAGTAGCCGATAGTGCGTGAGACGGAGCCGGCTCGTCTCATGGGCTGGTCGCTCAGACTGAGCCGACGGACGGTTGCGGCGACGTTGCCTGCAACGCCGGCGCTCTACTGCCGAAGGCAGGTCAGGTGGTCCGCCTAAACCGGCAAGAGATCGGTAAGATCTTTCTCGAGCCTGCTGGTGCGTGATCGAGAGCGAGATGACATGTCGTACGACCTCGCGGTCTGGGAGGGCGAATGTCCTGCGGACCTTGAGGCGGGCCAGGCGTTCGAGCAGTTGTACAGCCAGTTCATCGAATCCCCGGGCGCGACCCCACCAACGCCGGCGATACGCGAATATGTCGCCGCCCTGCTCGCCACGTGGGTCGACCTGACGGCAGACGAAAACGACAGCAGCCCCTGGTCCGCCGGACCGCTCATCAATGAGGCCTCGGGACCAATCATTTACTTCGCTATGCGCTATAGCATGGCCGACGAAGTCTCGGCGGTATGTGCTCGCATGGCCGCCGACAGGGGCCTCGTCTGCTTCGACCCGCAGTGGAATCGCCTTCGCCCTACGGCTGACGAAACCTGACGCACTCATTTGCCGCAGACAATGCGCGTCGCCCGGTACGGCGGCCGACGGGCGGTTGCGGGTACAGCGCCCGCCGGCACGATCAAGAGTACGAGGCCAGGAGTCCGAGTGCCGGTAGGAGCACCCGGATCTCCCGTCGATCGCGCCTGGTGGCTGACTTGAGCTTCAGGAGGAGTTCGACTCAGTCGGGGCCTCATCCGCAGCCACCAAGTTCTTTGACGAGGGAGTCGATCTGCTCCCGGCCGGTGCCAGGCATGCAGATGAGGTGACTCCAGCCCTGCTCGATGGGAAGTGGCCAGCGCGGTCTCAGTGGTTTAGGTAACGGTCTGAGCATGACCGTGAGGGCGTCCGGGTTTCGCCAGCATTCCCAGCCGACGACGGCGAGACTCCGGCGGGCGTAGTTGGCGGCGTCGCGGGCGCGATCGACGCGAAGGCGGTGGCCGGCGGGGTCGTGCCGGGTGATGGCGTGCCAGAGCATGAGGGCGGCAAGGCCGGCCCGTGAGCCGGTGATGGTGGTGTCGCGGCTGCCGATGTAGTCGACGCGCTGCCCTGGCCGGTGCTGTGGGCGTCTGGTGAGGGTGACACCGCACGGGATCGGTGTTCCCCACCATTTATGTCCCGATATGGAAAGGCTGTCGGCGCCGCCGGGTGCGAGGTCGAAGTCGTGCCTGCCGGTGAGGGCGAGCGGTATCCCGGCGAGGGCTGCGTCGGCGTGGATCCACCGTTGTCGGATGCCCGCGGCGTTGAGGGCAGCGTGTACGCGGGGTACGTCGTCGACGGCTTCGGTCATGGTGGTGCCGATGGTGGCGACCACGATGGCGGGCTGGCCCCGGCGGCGTGCTGCCTCGCGTCGGAGGATCTCGCAGTCGAGATGCCCGCGAGGGCCGGCCGGGATCTGCACCATTGGCATGCCGAGCAACCCGCAGATTTTCGGCACGCTGTAGTGGCATGAGCTGGAGGCGTAGATGGTGGCGCGGGGGTACGCGGTCCGGGCGTGGAGCAGGCCGCTCATGGTGCCTTCTGTTCCACCGCTGGTCATGTAGCCGGTCCAGCCGGCTGGTGCGCGGAACAATGTGGCGAACCAGGCGAGCACATCGCGCTCGAGGTCTTTGGCGTGTGCCGGGTAGGTCGTGTCTTCGGCTGGACTTCCGACGTTGTTGATCATGTATCGGAGGAACGGGGCGAGTGGCCGATAGTCGATGTCCACCGCGGCCGGGAAGCCGATGTTTGTAGGCGCTGCGACGGTGAGCCGGTCGAGGATGGCAACCAATCCCGGGTGCAGCGTCGGAGTGGGGGGCAGATGGTCGACGGCTTCGCTGCCCGGCGGCGCGCGGAAGGCCACTTCAGGAACCTCCGGAGGGCAACTACGCCGCGCTTGCTGGTCGACGTGATTGATCATGTCGTCATCCCCGCGGGTTGAAGCGGCCTGCGGACGCGTGATCGCGTCGGTCGGTGGCGGCCGCGGCTGCGGTGGACGACCGGCGCGGCGGCGACCAGCAGCATGGCGAGGGCGGGAAGGATGAGCAGCGCGTTGCCGAGGCCGACGTGCGTGGCGGCGCCGCCGATGATCGCGGGTCCGGTGACGTAGCCGAGGTAGCCGAGCGCGGCCACGCGTGAGAGTGCGGCGCCGGGGCGCGCGGGGTCGAGGTTCCCTGCGGCGGAGTAGAGCAGGGGGACGACGCAGGACAGTCCGGCGCCGAGGCAGCCGAAGCCGATGATCGCGGCGCCGGGTGTGCCGCCGATGAGGCCGACGGCGAGACCGATCCCGGCGGTCAGACCGCAGCAGCGCAGCAGCGCGGCGGGCGCGATGGCGGCGGTGAGACGGTCGCCGGTGAGCCGGCCGATGGTCATGCAGGCGGCGAAGGCGGCGTACGCGGCAGCTGCCATGGCTTGCGAAGCACCGATGCGGGTGAGGTAGGTGCTGCTCCAGTCGGCGGCGGCGCCTTCACTGATCAGTGCGCTGAAGGCGAGCAGGCCGAGCAGCAGGATCCGCGTGCGTGGCCGCCGTTGCGCCGGCGCAGCGGCGGCGCTTGCTGTCGTCTGCTGGCTGCTGGTCGTGGCGGCCGGTGCGGGAATGAGCCGGTGGACGGCCCAGCCGGCGGCTGCGGTGCAGGCCACTGCGATGCCGGCGAAGGCGTCGGTGACGCCGAGGCCGACGTGCGCGCAGGCGGCCGAAAGGGCGGCGCCGGCGACACCGCCGAGGCTGAAGAGGGCGTGAAAGGACGTCATGATCGGCCGCTGGTAGGCGGTCTGGCAGGCGACGGCGGCGGCGTTCATGCCGACGTTGAGGGTGCCGTGCAGGATCCCGAAGCCGGCCAGGGCGGCGGCGAGGGTTGTCCAGGTCGGGGCGTGCGCGGCGATCATGAGTGCGCCGCCGAGGACGAGGGCGGGTGGGATCATGACGGTGGTGCTGCCGTGGCGGTCGATGAGCCGGCCGGCGGCGCGCATGCCGGCCAGTCCTCCCGCGGCGAGGATGAGCAGGCAGATGCTGAGTTTGCTGTCGCCCATTTTGATGTTGTGCTGGATGGCGGGGATCCGCGCGGTCCAGGTGCCGATGGTCATGCCGGCGATGGCGAACATGATGCTGATGGCGATCCGGTAGCGCCGTAGTACGTCGCGGTCGATGTCGGTGTCGGTGTCGTGGTGTACAGCGGTGGTCATGGGGAATCTCCGCGGAGAAGGCGAGAAAGTCGAGGGACATCGGCGCGGCGCCGCCTGCGATTGGCGCCGGGGCCGGTGATGCCGGCGGCATCACCGGCCGATCAGGCCAGCCGTGGTCAACCGACAGTGGCGCAGGCGGTGCCGAAGCTGGTGTAGCCGTTGACCGTGCCCGGCCCGGTGGCACCGTTGTTCCACCAGAACTTCGAGCAGATCTTGGCGCCGCGTCCGTAGTTGCGGTTCTCGTTCCACTGGCCGGTGGTGACCTCGGCGCCCCAGACGGATGTGGAGCAGTAGTTCTTGTCCCGGCCGCCGTTCGAGTCGGCGAAGTGGTCGCCATTTATCAGCACTTGGCTATGGCCGTACCGGCACGTTTTCGAGTACAACCCCACGCGGCTTTTGATCCAGTTGACGTGCAGGCCAGTGCCGTTGACCGCGACGCAGCTTTCGAACGCGTCGCCCTTGCACTTGTCCGCGCTGGCCAGTGCCGGTGTGGCGGCGGTGAGGGTCAGGCCCAGCGCGGCGGCGGCGACAGCGACCACGCGGGTGAACGTTTTCGTCATCAGGTACTCCTTGGAAGGCGGAGATCGGCTCTTTGGGAAGCGGCGGCGGACAGGTGCCGCCGCGGGGGTCTGCAGCCCGCCGCCACGGCGGTCCGCGGGCCGGGACAGCCAGGGAGTGCGGGGTCATGGCCGGGCGGCCGGTGCGCTGTGGCGGTCGGGGCCGCCGCCGGTGGTGGCGGGCATTGTGGTGTGCTGGCGCAGCGCGACGCTCGGCTTGTACTGGCGCCGGTATCCACCGGCGAGCGCCAGGGCTGGCAGGCGGCGGGCGAGGGTGCGCAGCGCGGTGCTCAGTTCCAGGCGGGCCAGGGCGGCACCGATGCAGTAATGCGCTCCGGCGCCGAAGGCGAGATGCTGCCCGAGACGGGCGCGACCGGGATTGAAGACCCTGGGCTGTGCGAACTGGGCGGGGTCGTGGTTGGCGGCGCCGATCAGCAGCAGACACCGGCTACCGGCCGGGATAAGGGTGCCGTCCACGTCGACGTCGGTGGTGGTGACGCGTAGCCACCCGTCGATGGCAGGGCTGTGCCGCAGGGTTTCCTCGACATGAGTGGCCAGGGCGTGTTCGTCATACCCCAGCCGGGTCCACCGGCCGGGCTCGATCAGGGCGTGTTCGAGAGCGTGGCCGAGCGCTCCGGCGGTGGTTTCCCAGCCGGCTCCGGCGATGGTGAGCACGATCGCCGCCGCTTCGGGCACGCTCAGGCGGGCGTCATCGCCTCCCCGGTAGCGCAGCAGGTCTCCGATGACGCCCGGCCCGTATCCTCCGCCGGCCTGTGCGCGGGCGGTGACCGTGTCCGAGCACAGGTGCCACAGCGCGAGGGCCTCGTGGGCGTCGTCGACCTGGGTCTCGGGGTGATGGGCCCAGACGAGGCGGGCGAACGCGTCCGTCCACGCGTGCAGGTCGCCGGCCTGGTCGGTGGGAAGAACGAGGACGTCGGTGATGACGTGCAGCGAGAAGCGGATCGCCGCCGGCATCAGGTCCGTCGCCTCGGCAGCGGCGATGTCGCCGGCGAGTTGGTCGGCGCGGCGAGCGACCAGTGCACCCCAGGCAAGCTCGGCGCGGGCCGCGGTGGTGGGGAAGATGCCGCGCAGCACAGCGCGGATGCGGGCATGCTGCGGCCCGTCGGCGGTGGTGGTGACGGCCGGGGCGTCGAACGCGGCGAGTACGTGGCCGGCTTCGGCGCTGACCGGCATGACTGGGGCCAGGGTGGCGGCGTTGGAGAACCGTGTGGTGTCGGCCAGGACACCCCGGACGGTGTCGTGTCCGGTGATCAGCCACAACCCGAGTTCGGGGTCGTGGCTGACGGCGTGCCCACCGGCCAGGATGCGCTGCCAAGTTTCGGCGGGCTCTGATGTGTACTGGGTGCCGAACGGTGCGAATCGCATAACAGGATTTCCTTCGCGAATCAGGCGGCATGTGGGTGTGCGGTGCCGAGCGCGTCACCGGGCCGTGTGCCGGGGGCGTTGTGGGGTCAGGTGAGGCGGATGCGGTGCCTGGCGAGCCAGGCGTTGATCTCCAGCAGGTAGGCCACAGCGCTGTGCCGGCCGTGGATGGGCTCAGGAGTCCGCGCGAGCAGCGGGTGAATCTGGGCGGGGTCGAGCAGTGGTTGCAGGGGCTGCGACGCGTCGGCCAGGACGGCGAGCATCCGGTCGCGGTGGTTCGCACGCCAGCCCGGCAGCAGATGCGCGCCGGGGAAGGTGCGGCCAGGTAGCCAGGTGACGCTGGCGGGCAGCAGATCGGCGACGGTGTGCCGCAGCAGTCCGAGGCGGACACCGCGCAGGTGCCGTACCGGGTGGGGCATGCGCAGGGTGTGCTGGGTGAGCAGCCAGTCGGCGAGCGGGCTGTGCACGCTCAAGCCGAGGGCGGCGGCGAGTTCGTCGAGGCGCCGCAGCTGGGCGGGCAGCCGGTGGGTCAGGGTGAGGTAGGCGTCGCGGTGCCACGCCCGCCGGGCGTCGCTCAGATCGGCGGGGGCCGGGATGGTGGCGGCCGCGTCGTCGAGACGCCGTTTGACGTAGGCGGTGGGCAGCAGGTGCAGGCGGGCCTCGGCCGTCAGCAGGTCCATCGGTGCGGTGTCATAGCGCTGCCAGGGCAGGCCGGTGGCCTCAGACGCCGGTGACGCCCAGCCGAAGATGGCGTCGGCACCGTCACCGGTGACGATGGGCCCGCCGGCGCCGGCGGCCTGGCGCAGCAGGGTGAACAGGGCGGCGTCCAGGGTGGCGTCGCCGGGCAGGTCGAGGATGCGGCGGGTGGCGGCGGCCATGTCGATCAGCTGGTCGGCGCTCGCGGCGACCAGGCGGTGATCGAGGCGGAGGTGCCGGGCGATACGGGCGGCGGCGGTGACGTCCGCGCCGACGCCTGGCGGCAGGCCCCACGGCCCGGCCAGGGTCAGGGTGTACGCGGCAGGCCGCCGGTCGGCCGACGGGTGCGGGGCGGTGAAGGCGGCAGCCGCCGCCGAGGCGATGCCGCCGGACAGCAGCACCGCACGGGCCGGCTCGGTGCGCAGCGGGGCGGTGGCCTCGGCCAGGGTGCGCCGCACCATCCCGGCGGCCG
Source organism: Paractinoplanes toevensis (assembly GCF_018332695.1). GTDB lineage: Bacteria > Actinomycetota > Actinomycetes > Mycobacteriales > Micromonosporaceae > Actinoplanes > Actinoplanes toevensis. The sequence continues at coordinate 72,414 of NZ_BOQN01000064.1, read as the reverse complement.
CCGTCTCGTCGACGCCGGGATCGGGTGCTTCGGCCTGCCAGTGGAAGTGCCGCTGGCTGCGGACGCGGCCGGGGATGACTTGGGTGAGGTGTCCGGGCAGCACCTCGTGCGTGCCGTGCACGATCGCGTGCCCGGGGGTGCGGGCCGGGCCGAGGGTGATCAGCTCGTTGAGGCCGTCGCTGGTGACGACCGGATCGACGCCCGGGTGGGCGAGCAGTCCGCGGACCTTGGTGGCGAACGCCAGGCTGCCGTCGCGTAGCGGCTGGTAGAACCAGGTTTTGACGCCGAGCGGGTCGCGGATCAGCAGCAGTTGCCGGCGCAGCTGGTCCCAGATGGCGATGGCGTAGACACCGTCGATCCGGTCGACCAGGAATTGCCCCCACTGGCGGTAGGCGTGCAGCAGCAGGTCGGCGTCGCACGCGTGGATGCGCCGCTGCCCGAGCCGGTCGAGCAGGATGTCGCGGTTGGACAGCCGGCCTTCTATCGCCACGGCGACGTCGGGGTCGGGTCGTTCGGGGTGCCGCCAGTCCGCGTAGCCGGTCTGCGGGCCCTGGCAGCAGAAGCCGGCGGCGCGGCCGAGCCGCAGCAGCATCGGGCTGGCCGGCACCGGCCCGGCCGCGGTGGTCATTGCCGTGAAGGTGGGGGTTTCGTCGCGCAGGTCGGTGGGGGCGTTGACCCATCCGGAGATCGCCATGACGAGGTCCTTCTACTTCTGGGCGGTCAGGCCCGCGCCGGGGCGCCGGGACGGATGCGGGAGGTGTCGGCGGGGCGCCACATCGGCCACAGCTGCAAACCTGCGCCCGGGCGCAGCGGCTGACCGGCCTGGTAGCCGGCCGCAGCGAACAGGTCGCGTTGGGCGGGGCTGCCCGCGATGGCGTGGGCGGCAATGCCGGCCGGGTCGAGGCGGCTGTGGCGGTGGTTAAGCAGGCCGGCCAGCCCGCCACGGTGGGTGCCGGTCAAGACGGCCAGTTCCAGGTGGACGGCGGCCGGCCGGTGCTGGCGCAGCAGGTGGTGATAGCCGAGCAGGGTGATCGCGTGCTTGCCGCAGGAGGCGGTCAACTGGCGCAGCGACCGCTGCAGGCCGGGCCCTGGCCCGGTCCGGTCGATCCAGACCGCCACGGCGCTGCGGTCGGCGAGCAGGTCGATGCGGCCGTGCCGCAGCGCCTGCTCGATCAGCAGCTGGTTCCAGGCGCGCAGGACGGTGGGCCGCTGCCGCGGGTCCGGTACCAGCCACCGCGCGACCGGGGTGCCGATGCTCGTCGCGGTGGCCAGGCCGGCCAGCTCGGCCACGTCGTCGCGGCTGACCGGCACCACCGATGACGGTGCGAGCAGCAAGGGCCGGTCTTCTCGTTCGCCGGTCGGGTCCGGTAGCGCGGATCCGGTCATGGCGGTCAGCACCCGCCGTTCGCCGCGGGCGAGCCGACGGTGATCGTGGCCAGCCGGGCGGTGGCGTGACCGCGGTCCTGGTGCGGCTTATGCAGCAGTGCTTCGCGCACCGCCGGGGGTAGACCGGGCAGGACGACGGTGGGCTTGTCGCGGGCTGACGCGCAGGTGGCCACGGCGATGTCCACGATGACCGCAGGGCGGCTGCCGTCGGCGGGCAGCCGTAGGCGCAGGCCGGTGATGGTGGTGGAGCCATCGGGATTCTTGCGGCGCACGTCGACCACCGCAGCCTGCCTCGACAACCCTGTTCGCAGGCCGGTGACCTGCGATCGCGCAGCGCCGTTGCGGCAGTGCACGCTCACCGTCACGGCGCGGAGCGACCCGCCGGCCACGGTCAGCCCGGACACCTGGCTGCGCGCCTCGCTCTCGCTCGCGGCGATGGCCGACGAGGTGAACTTCGCCAGAGCCGCCGGCGCTTGTGCCAGGGCGGCCAGGGGCAGCAGTCGCTGGGAAGCCGCGATGTCGGTTCCGACCACGGCCAGGCGCAAGGGTGCGTCCGGGCCGTGCGGCGGCGGGGTGGCCGTCGCGACCAGCATCCCGGCGAGAAACAACGGGGCCGCGGCGAGCGCGGCGAACGGAAGAGTCTTCATGACGCGATGTCCTTCGGTCGGTGAGGGCCGGGGTTCGGCCGGGTTCGGGTGGGTCAGGGGTAGATGCGCACCAGGGAGCCGAGCGGGGCCCGCGCCAGTACGGGAAGCGCGGCGGGCGGCACGATGATGCAGCCGGCGTGCGGTGGCCCGGTGTGGACGGCGATCACGCCGTCGATGCCGCAACCGCCGTGTCTGCTGGCAACTGCCAGAGGCAGCACAATCGGGTCCGGCCGGCGCCGTGGGTCACGGGTGACCGCCAGCACGAAGGTCCGCCCCGGCGGGGTCGGCGTGTCGGGGGTTCCGCAGGTGACCGGCCAGCTCTTGGTGATGCGTCCCGCGAAGACCAGCTGGACGCGGCGCGCGGTCACCAGGATCCGGATCTCGTGCCGGCTATGCGCCAGGGTGACCCGGGACGCGTCGACCCACCCGACGGATCCGGCCGGTTGCGACGGCAGCAGAATTTGGATCCAGCCGGCTTGCTCAGCGACGACCGGCAGCCACGCCTGACCACCGGCAAGCGTGGTCCGCAACTGCGCGAACGCCCGACCGCCGGGCTGGTCGAACATCGCCAGCGCAACGGGAGGATGGGCGATCAGGCCTGCGGCGCCGTGCAACCGGTTCGTGTCCCGTGGCGCTGCCGCCAGCACGCTCGCCGGCCGTGCCGCGGGTAGCGCAGCACCATCGACGTAGGCGCCCAGCGGTCCACGAGCCGAGGTTCGCGATGCCCATGTCCGTCCGGCGAGCCGGGTAAGTAGGGCATGGAGCGGGCCGCAGCCGGCGCGGGCAAGGCCCGTGAGAATGGCCTCGACCGGGCGGCGGACGGGAGTCTCAGACGGCATCGAGGAACCTCCGCCCCGGCGTGCCGAGGCCCGTCACTGGGTCCCAGCCGGGCGCCGCCTGCTGCGTGCCGCTGTCGACCCGCACCAGGTAGCTGCCCCGGCGGGCAGTCGTTGCCGGGCGGCTCACGATGCCTGCGGTGACGTGCCGGACGTCCTCGACCAGCGGCTCACCGGGCGTAGCTCGGCTGTACAGCAGTGGGGCGGACAGCCCGATGTGTTGTGCGCTGTCGGCTTGGGCGAGCGCCGCTAGGGCGGCGACGATCGGGGTGGACAACCCGGTGCCGCCAGCCGGGCTGGCCCGGTATGAGCCGGTACTGGATTGGCCAACCAACAGGCCGGTGAACGGTTCAGCCAGTCCTGCCACGTCCGGCACTCGCCGGTATGTGCCGGGCACCATGGCCTGCCAGCGCGGTTTGGTTTCGTGCAGGCTCGGCCCGCCGTCAGGCGCCGCGATCACCGTCAGCGTCCAGCCGGCACACCTGCGCACAGACGTCGGCGCTTGTCGCGATGTCTCGATGCTTATGCCGGGCCGCTGGTTACCACGGCTCGGGAACTCGTTTACAGTGCTGGAAACCTCGTTCACGCCTTCGACCCTCGGCCACCGCCGACGTCGTCGATAGTTGGCTCCGGTGGTCTGCGGTGGTCCCGCGTGGTCCCGGTCAAGGGCCGGCGTGGTCGAGGCGAGCAAGGTTCCGGCTGCGTTCGGCGTGGCTGGGCGCAGGCCGCGGCGAAGTCGTCGCTCGGCTGTGACTCGGGGGGTCAGCAGCGGATGAGTGTGATTGTGCGGCAGGTGCTGCCGGCGGACGCGGGTGTCACACTGCCGGCAACTGTGCGCCAAGCGCTGGTGGACCACGGTCTGGCCTGCAATATTGCCGCGGCCGCCGTCAACCAGGCTGCCGTGCTGGATCAGCAGGCCAATGCCCGCGAGGACGATCTTCAGGTGTTAGGCCGCGGCGACCAGGTCAGTCGAGCAGCCGCGGACATCGCCGAGGCGACGGATCGGTTCCACACCCTGGCGCTGGTCGCGCTGGCCCGAGCCGCGACCGCTTACGCGGTGTGCGCCTCGCAGCTCGCTGCCCAAGTTATCGCGGGGGAGCAGGTGACTGATGCCGAGTGCCCGGCCGGCAGGTTGAAACCTTCGGACGTCATCACCGCGGCTGGCCTGTATCTGCCTCGGCTGATTTTCACACCGCGCCACCAGGACGAGCAACAACAGGTCGCCGACCTCAATGCCGACGTCCGGCGTTCCTACGCCGGATTGAACAACGTGATCACGCATCAGCTGCACGGAGTCGATGCCGCCGTCTACGACGACCTGGGCGCTGCTGCCGCGCTCGACCCGACTGTCGATGTCCCTGAGGTCTTCCCCGGGGCGATCTACGACTACGCGGCCACCGTGTCGTGGACGGTCGGCATGCTTACCGGCGTGGCGGAGGACGTCTGACCGGGCCGGGCCCCTGCTGCGGGGACGCGTTGCCGTCGATTGTGCGGCGGGCCGCGGGCCGCGTCGGAGATGCCGGACTGCTCTTGCGCCATACGAAGTCGGGATCTACCGGCACGCCGAGAGCGGCAACGGTCGTTTCCAGCGTCTCTGCCAGCAGGTGCGCGTTCTCCTGCGAGACGCCCTTCTTGCCGCGTTCCCATTTGCTGATCATGCCTTTGAGAGCTTCGACGGTCGCGGATCCGCCGTAGTCGGCTGCGACCACGAACATCCGTTGCGCGAGTGCCAGCTGTGACCATCGTCGCGCTTTGCGCGCTCGGCGCAGGCGACGGCCGAATGGCAATCCATCGGGCGGTGTTGCAGGCTCCGAGTTCGGCCGCTTAGTCATCGTCGATCGGTCATCCCCCGTTTGTGGCGTCCCAGTCGGACGACGAGTGTTGTCGGATCAGTCCCGAAAAAGAGGTAGTCCGGCCGCCGTAGCGGCCGGACAGCTAGCTTCTATTGCGGCGATCAGGCGTGCCACCAGTCAAAACACCGGAGCCTGATCACCTCTGTCGCTCATGCGTCGCCGGTGATGAGCTCGTCATCTCATGAGGAGATCTCAACCTCGGGAAGTCGTTCATTCTCAGCGCTCGCTGGCCACGTGGCCTTCATCGAGGGCTGCGTTCTTGCTGGTGAGGTCAGCGTGTCCGGATTGCTGCCCACCAGCCGACGCTGAATACGCCAGCGCGGCGGGCACTATCGAGTGCCCGTTTTCCGTCCTGGAAAAGTTCGCCGGACGGCCCGTCGTAAGTCAGCCACCGCTCGCGGTCGGCCGGAGGCGTCGATCCCCAGCACGGTTCGCCCGCGAACTCGTCCTCGGCATGGGTGACCTCGAACCCGGCGGCGCGCATCATGTCGGCGTAGGACTCCACTGTTCCGAGGCCGGCGAGCCGAATGTACTCACACACCGGATCGATGATCTCCTCGATCTGTTCCGGCGCCTGGTAGCTGCCGTACGGGCGCTGTATCCAGTCCAGTCCGACAAGCCGGCCACCAGGGCGCAATACGCGGAAAGCCGCGGTGAAGAATGCCTGCTTGTCCGGTAGATGGCAGACCGACTCCAGGAAGATGACCGCGTCGAAACTGCAGTCGGGCCACGCCAGTAGGGTCTTGTAGTCCTGGTCACCAAGGGTCAGGAAGTTGACCTGAGCGTCCAGACCGTGCTCGGTCGCCAACGCCCTCGCCTGCTGGCTAAGCGATTCGGTGTTTGACACCCCGATGAAGTTCGCACCGGTCGACTTCGCCATGGCGACCGTGGCGCCGCCCGGCCCCGATCCGAAGTCGAGCACCCGATCGCCGGGCTGAATCCTGGCCAGCCTGGTGAGGCGCTGCTGCATGGCGAGCGCCGCGTCCCGGACAGACCCGCCCGTCTTTTCGACGTCGCGGTCGCCGTGGTGCCAGATGTCGCCCATGAGGCTCACATAGGCCTGTCCGGCACCTTCACCGCCGGGTCCGTCACTGTAGAACAGGCGGACTTGTTCCTCATGCGTTACCGCTGTAGTCATTCCCTCGGTCCTTCCACCGACGCGTCCCATAGAGCCAGCAGCCATCTGGTGTGCTGAAGTCCTGGCCGCATTGTTGTGGATCTATTCGCCATCGCGCATCGGCCGATCTACGTAGGAAGGCAAATTCGTCTACGTAGGTAATCGCTTGCCGGGCCCAGAGGGACGTCCGCCGAGGGCCTCCCGGTCAAGACGGGTACCGGCCGCTATACGCATCGTGCGAGACTGCGATTCGGACGCGGATCATGCTGTGGCTGGCGTCGCAGGGAGGGGAGCATCGTGGATGGACCGGGCTCAGAAGCTGTCGCGCCGGACCTGCTGGATGTGGCCGCCCTGCTTGATGAGGTTCTCAGCAAACCGTGGCACCTGCAGATCCTGCGGATGCTCGGCGACCGCCCGTCGAGGTATGTGAACATCGTGTCGGCGTTGTTGGACGCTCCCGAGCCTCCGAAGAGTGAGAACCAGGTCAACGTCACCCTCCGCGAGATGCGCAAGCTCGGCCTGGTGGAGAAGGCTGATGCGGCCAAACAGGCGCCGTGGGCTCTCACACCGACCGGCGTTCGTGTTCTCGCGCAGAAAGACGGCGTCGATCGCCACCTGTGGGCGGTGCGTAGTGAGCACGACGACTCGGCAGAGCTGGCAAAGCTGTCTCCGAGTGACCGCGAGACGATCCGACCTGACGTGCCACACCCTGCACGCCGGTACAACTACTGGCTCGGCGGCAAGGACAATTTTGCTGCGGATCGGGCGTCGGGCGATGAGCTGGAGAGACTCTTTCCGGGGGCGCGGATCGGGGCCTTAGCTAATCGAGAATTCTTGGTTCGCGCTGTGCGCTACCTGGTCGCCGAGTGCGGCATCCGGCAGTTTCTCGACATTGGCACCGGATTGCCGTCTGCCGGCAATACGCACGAAGTCGCTCAGTCGATAGCCCCGGAGAGCCGCGTCGTCTACGTCGACAACGATCCCCTGGTACTGACCCACGCGAAGGCTCTGCTCACCAGTTCTCCTGCTGGTCGGACCGCGTACATTCAGGCCGACGTGCGGCAACCCAGCACCATCCTCAACAGCCCGGTGCTCCGCGAGAACCTGGACCTGAGCCAGCCGGTCGCCCTGATGATGGTCGCTGTCCTTCACTTCATCCCCGGCGAGGGCGCCGCCAGGCCACTCGTCGAGGAACTCCTTGACGCTCTCGCGCCCGGAAGCTTCCTGATCGTGACCCACCTCACTCACGACTTCACCCCCGCCGAGATCGTCGAAGCCCACAGAACGCTGCAGCGCCAGGGCCGCAGCGATTTCTGGATGCGCAGCAAGACCGAGTTCACCGAACTATTCAGTGGCCTCAAGCTCGTGGATCCCGGGGTAGTAACTACCACTGAGTGGAGGCCGGATTCCGTCATCTCTGACGTGGACCTGCGTGCGGTCACCGTTTGGGCGGCGGTGGGACGTAAAACGGTCCGCAAGGCGGAGCAGACCCTCATCACGCTCGTCAGCCGCTCACCTCTTGAGCACACACTTCGGGCGCTCGCCGACGGTCCCACCCGTTACACCGATATCCGCGCCAGGATTGTGAAGCAGGGCGGCCGGGCGCCGCTGGCGGGTCAGCTCAACAAGGTGCTAGGGGAGCTCACAGCGCTGGGATTGATTGGCAAGGAGAGTTCCGGCGACGGCCAGAGCGCTTCCACCCGCGCCCCGTGGACGCTTACCGAGCAGGGACGGTCCGCGCTGCAGGACTTGGAACTCTATCGGCGCTTGAGTCGTACAGAAATCGTCCCATTGGGCGACGACGAGCCGACGCCCGACGTCGAGCTGAGCCAGCACCAAGTGACTCGTGTGGCCCAGAGCCCAGGCACGGCGACTGCGGCATCGCGCAATCTTGAGGAACAGGTCGCGAAGTTCAACCTCGCCGAAACTCAGCCGGCGCGGCGCTACAACGCCCTGCTCGGCGGGAAAGACAACTTCGCGGTCGACCGGGCAGCGGCCGCCAAAATCCTTGAGCGCCACCCCGCCGCCGGGGTCAGCGCCGTCGAGAACCGGCTCTTCATGCAGCGCGCAGTACGGTTCTTGGGCAGTCGTGGCATTCGGCAGTTCCTGGACATCGGTACGGGGATCCCGGTCTCCCCCAATACCCATGAGATCGCGCAGGAGATCGACCCTACAGCTCGGGTGGTATATGTCGACAACGACCCGTTCGTGGGCGTCCACGCGCGTGCGTTACTGACGAGTTCTCCGGAAGGCAGGACCGTGTACCTCGATGCCGACCTGCGCGAGCCTCGTGCCATCCTCGATGCCTCCGAGTTGCGCAGTGTCCTGGACTTCTCGCAGCCAGTCGGACTGCTCCTGGTCGCGGTCCTGCACTTCATCCGCGATGACGACGATCCCCGCGAGATTCTCGGCATGCTGGTCGGTGCGCTGCCTCCGGGCAGTTTCGTGGTCGCGTCGCACGCGACGCCCGAGTACATGCCGCCAGAGCAGGTGGTCGCCTTGCGCTCGGTCATGGAGAGGCAGTGGAGGGACCGCACCGGCACTGAACTCAAGGCCTTGTTCGACCTGCCGGACCTTGAACTCATGGAACCTGGCGTGCAGTCGGTAGCCCACTGGTGGGGCGACGAGGCACCCAAACCCCGGCCACCGGTGGAAGATGTCGTGTCCAACGGAATCGTGGCCGTCGTTCGCCGCTGAAAGGCTGCAGTCCTACCTCCTTGGCAGGTTTGGTGCTCATCTGCGACGCAGGATCCACCTCCGCGATCCGACAACCGGGCGGATGTCCCAGGCGCCGGCCGTAATTCCCGGATGCTGGCGACCCCACCGTCACCAGGTGCAGCAGAGCCGCTCGTGCTACCGGTGTTCGGGTGATCGGGCCGTCCGCAGTAGCGGGCGCAAGAGATCTGCCCGAGTCGCTCGGCCAGGCACGCCACAGCGAGCGTTGGTGGCGTGGATCACACTCTAGAAATGACGCTTCGGCAATGACGTTCCTGAAGAGACGCTCTATGCACGCCGTAGAAAGATTTTCTCCGATGCGGTAAAACCGAAATATGTTTCGCGAACGCGCGGAATCCCCGAGCCCGCTGCTCCAGTTGCTCCAGTTGCGTACGTGAGCCCGAACGACTCCTCGGTCACTGCCACCACCGCCGACCCCGCAGCAGACGGAAATCGAGATCCGTATGGAGCAGACCAGGCTCGACCCCGAGCTCCGCTCGCCGCACGGATGTCACTCATACTTCACGGAAGGCGTCGTGGGCAGCGATACACGATCCGGTAAATCGATCGCCGACGGCAACCTGCCCCCATGGGATATCGAGCCGTTCGTCGGACGGGACGACGTGCTGACCGCTGCGTGTTCCCTGCTTGATGATGCCCGGCTGGTTTGTCTCACGGGACCTGGAGGGATCGGCAAAACCCGGTTGGCCCTGCGTGCCGCCTCCGCAATGGGCGGTGCTGCCGTTGACGGCGCTTGGATCATCGACTTCGCGGGATTCGATGGGCGAGACGACCGCTCTCCCGAACGGCTTTATGCGCATGTCGCCCTGGCGCTCGGTATTCGTCAGCACGGTCCGACCGACCTCGGTGTGCTGGTGGGGTATCTCCGTTCGCGTCGGGCGCTGCTGATTCTGGACAGCTGTGAGTATCTGCTGCCGCAGCTAAGAGACCTCGCCACACAGCTGTTGCAAGCCACGCCCAATCTGCAGATTCTCGCAACCTCCCGCCAGGTGCTGGGGATCTACGGCGAGCGCGCTTTGACAGTTCCCCCTCTGTCGAAGGCCGATTCCGTAAGCCTGTTCACTCAGGTGGCCATCGCGGCCGGCGCGCCGCCGACGGCCCTGGCCGACACCACTGCTCTGTCCCGGCTCTGCCACCAGCTCGATGGGCTACCCCTGGCGATCCGCCTGGCCGCCGTGAAGACACGCAGCCTCTCCCTGCCAGAACTCATCGACCGTCTCAACGACCGGTTCCGTCTGCTCACTGACTCGACCCGCGCCATCGATGACCGACACTCAACGCTAAGCAAGGTCGTCGATCTCAGTTACGACATGTGCACCGACAACGAGCAACGCGTCTGGGCCCGCGCCAGCGTGTTCGTGGCACCCTTCGACCTCCTCGCCGCTGAAGCGGTAGTGGCCGGCCCCGACATCGACCCCGGCACCCTCGTTGACCTCATCACCGGCCTGGTCGACAAGTCGGTAATCACGGTCGACACCACAACCAGCCCAGCTCGCTACACCATGCTCGGCACGCTACGCGAGTACGGCCGTCGGCAGCTTGACGCAGTCGGCGAGGCATCGGCGGTGCAAGCCCGGCACCGCGATCACTACAGACGCTTCCTCGAACACGCTGTACGCACCTGGCTCAGCCGCGAGGAACTGACCATTCTGGCCGACGTCCGCAGGGAACTCCCCGACGTCCTCGCCGCGATCGACCACAGCATCACCGACGACGACCTCGCTGCCGCCCGCGCACTCAGCCGCGACCTGGTCCGCTCGCGGGCGCCGTTCTTCATGGGCTTCCTGAGTTTGGCAGGCGCCTACCTACGCCGGGTGATCACCGCCTCCAACCCCACGCCAGCTGATCCACAGGACGCCGCCGACCTCGCAGCCACCATCGCCGCAGCCGCCTGGATCGCCGCCACCCAAGGCCATCGAGATGACGCCAGGACACTGCTGGACTCCGCCGACTCCCTCCTATCCAGCCACCAACTTCCGGCACTCGCTCCCGTGCTGTTCGCCCGCGGCGGCGGAGACACCCTGCTTACAGGCGACCGCAATGCGATCGGCTTACTCGCCGAGGCGCGCGCCCGCTTCGCGGAGCCCGCCACCGTCGGCGACAAGCACATGACCACGATGATGTGGTCCATCGCGCACGCCTTCGCAGGCGATATCGACGACGCCGAACAATCGAGCCGTGACTACCTCAACGAAGCGGAACAGGCCGGAGCCCCCTGGGCGATCTCATGGGCACTGTGGGCCTCGGCGCTGGCCGCCCTTCAAGGTGGCCGCCTCAAACACGCCACCAAGGACATCGGCCGCTGCCTGGAACTACAGCGCTCGATGGACGACCAATGGGGCCAAACATGGTCCATTGAACTCTGCGCCTGGATCATCGCCGCCCGACTCGGCGACGCACCTGACCCCACTGCCGAAGCCCACCGCGCAGCGTGGCTGCTCGGCGCCGCCCGCGCCCGCCAACAGAAGCTCGGCGTTGACCTGACCGGCCTACGCCCTCTCGCCAAAGGGCACGCCCACGCCCACACGCTCCTCAGCCCGTTCTTGAGTAACTCAGCGGTAGAACAGATCGCGCAAGGCGGCGAGCAGGCCCACCATGACGCTGTCGACGTCGCGCTCGGCGGACGGATCCCCCGCCGCCTCAACACAACCGCCACCGACACCCTCACGGAACGCGAAAGCCAGGTGGCCAAACTCATCGCCGAGGGATTCACCAGCCCGAAAATCAGCGAGCAACTCAATATCTCGACACGCACCGTAGACGCCCACATCCGCAACATCATGGGAAAACTCGGCGTGCACACTCGCGCCGCCATCGTTGCCCGGCTAGACAGAGGCGTCTCGTGACCAACCCATACCCGGAAGCAGTAGATCAGGCACCACAGAACCTCGTGCCGCTCTCCCGGGCACGCCGGTGGCTGCGGTCCGGCTAGTCCGCTCCCACCGCGCGCACTCAATCGGCGCGCTCTACACAGTCGGCTGGTGCAGGCAGCGACTCGGCAGGCACCTTACCGGTGACAGCACGGTCGCCGCGCGATCCCGGATTTGAGGACTCCGAGTGTGGCACTGCCAGCCGAGGAGTCGAGCGATCCAGATCGAGTAGGAGGGTGACAGGTGACAGATGCCTGCCCGTTTGACGGTGTTATCGGCCCCGTGCGCGCACCACGTGCACGCGCGCACGTGCGCGTAAAGCCGTCAAGCGGGAAGTCCCGTCACATCCGTCACCCGTCACCCCGGGCAGCGCTGCGGTCGACCAACGCCGGCTGCACAATCCCGCCATCACTGTCGCCGAGCACCAGCGCGGTATAGAAGCGGCGGCCCTTACCACCCCGGGCCTCGCCTACCCCGAGCCGCCGAAGATCCTGCGTCAGCCGTTTCGCCGACACCGGTCTCTCACCCGCCCCCTCACACCACTGCTCGTACGCGTCACGCAGCACCGTCGTGGCGACCCGCCCGGCATCCTCGGGAACTCGGCGGCACATTTCCTCGACGAAGCGCCCCACGGTGTCCGACTCCCACGCATACGCCTCGGTCGCCGACGTGACAGCATCCGGCTGCAGCAGGCCCGCCACGTGGTAGGCGGCGGCGCCGGCGATCATCCATGCCAGGATCGCCGGCGCGTCGGCCGCGAGATGCTCACCCAAACGACGGTCCTGCCGGCTGTCCGGCACCACCCGCGTGAACGGCAGCACCCTGATCCGCCGCCAGAACGCCGGCCCGCCCGCCCGCGCCGCCGGCAGATGATTCCCCAACAGCCACAACGTGTGACTGGGCAGATAGGTGAACGGATTGCCACGCATGAACCGGGCATTAATCGAATCCCGACCGGTCAGCTGCTTCACCCTGGCTTCGGCGAACTTCTGACCCTCGTCGAGCTCCGCACACACCACCAGCCGCGCACCGGCGAGCTGGGCCAGTTCCGCCGGGTGTTCCGCGTGCTGGCGGACCATCAGCATCTCCGACGACGCCGCGATCGCGTAGCCGCCGTCGTCGCGGCCCAACGCATGCATGGCGGCCTCCAGCAGCGTGCTCTTACCGTTCGCGCCCGGCCCCACCGCGAACGGCAACACTTGCTCCAGCACCGCGCCGATCGCCGAGACCCCCAACAGCTGCTGCACATAGGTCACCAGGGCGAGGTCATCGCCGAATGTATCCGCCAGGAACCGATCGAACACCTCCGACCGGCGCTCGAAATCCGGCGCCGCCCCCGCACAGCGGGTATGCAACAGCGCCGGATCCGAAGCATGAACCGCACCCGTGCGCAAATCGACGACACCGCCGCGAGTGTTCAGCTGATAAGGCTGAGCGTCCAGCGCGGTCACCGCCACCGTGACCGCTGGATCCGATCGCGCCAGCCGCACCACGCCGGATACCCCGCCCGCAGACAAGGCCATCCCGCGGAACCGGCGCCACCGGCCGGTCTGCGGCAGATCCCGGGCCATCGCCCGGACGAACTCACGATGCCGCTCGGCGTCGTCCCACGCCCACCGGCAACCGTCCCAAACCAGCCACTTGCTGCGCTGCGGGCAAAACCGCAACTCGTGACCGTGGTACGCGACCAGCGCCCGGGCCAAGCCATCCTCGGTCGGCCCCCAGGCCGCCACGGGAGGCAACGCCTCCTGCACGACCTGGACCGCAATGCCCGAGTCCGTACCCCCCGCTTCCTCGGCCTCGTAAGCCTGCGGATTGCCGTCCTGCCTTCCTGCAGAGACAGAGGCTTCCCCGGCCCGCCGGCTAGACCCCGCTTGCCCCAGCGCCCGCGCGGCCGCGACGTGATCACCGCCATGATGCAAGACCGCGAAGGCGTGGAACTTCGTAATCGGCGACTCCGGTGCGAACACGGTGCTCGAGCTGAACACGAACAAACGGTCACGCTCCGCCGCCCGTCCCGTCGTCGCCGACACACCAACGGCCTTTCCTGGGCGTCGCCAATAGCGGGTCCGTCCGATCTGGTGCACCAGCACCCAGCCGGCCGGTTCCAGGAGATCCGCCCAGTCGGTACGGCGCTCGAAGTCATCACCAGGCGACAAGCTCAAGCCAGCCGGCCGCAGTGACGGTCCCGGCTGCTGCGGCAACGGAGGCATCGCGTCCAACGACTGAACCAGGGAGAACAACGCCGCCCGTTCCGACGCCGTGATCGCCGGAATACTCTCGGGCGCCGAGCTGCCAAGGGCCTCCCACGGCCGGCCGGACTCATGCACCGTGCCATGCGACGGCGCCACGATCGTGTAACCACCCTCGCCCCGCGTCTCTGCCAGAACCTTGATCTTGTCCTGTGGATCAGCCACGAGTTCCGCCTCGTTGGCAGGGCGGCGCGCCAGCTTCTGGTTCCGCCCCACTGGGGCGTCCACCACTCGGTAGAGCAAATGAACACCCCCCGACGGCGTGCGTTCGGCGTACCCATCAACGGCGACCCGCTGCCACAGCTCATGCAACCCAGCCGCAGTGGCAAGATCTACCAGTCGGCTGGCAAGGCCTTCCTTTACCGCACGTCCCTCTAACTCCAGCATCTCCAGCCCACCGGAGACGGCACCGCACAGCACCGCCAGGCCCGGCGGGCTGCCGGTGAACCAATTCCGTACCTGCTCACGATTGGGCCGCGTGGTCTGGTAACGGCGCCACGGCACTAGCGGCGCCTTGCTCCCATCAGCACGTATGGGCACGACGCTACAACCGGCGTCATACCACGCGAGAGCGGCTGCCCGCATATCAATTTGTGATTCCAAGCGGTCCCCACAACCGTCACCGAGTTGAGGAATTCTTCATTGGGAGGCAGAACCCCGCTGTCGTTTAGTGCAGTAAGGGCGCGCAATCTGCTTCCCGGTCGCACGCCCTGCTGCTCCTCGGCCAGGGCGGCAACAACTCGCTTTCCTCCAACAGGGACGAGCTTTCACGTCCACGGCGAAGCGCGCCAGTGGTCTCCCGTGGTCCTTCGTGGTCCCGCACTATCCGACGACACTGACTCGTGTGCCTCTGTCTCAAACGACGGACCCTGGTGAACTGTCAAAAAGCAGCTGCATAGAGAGTGACTCGTCAGGACCGGACAACGCGAAGACCACGAATGACGTGAGGAATTCAAAATTGTCGCGCAATTCGCCAAGTGAACCGCAGTGTCATCAATGGCAACTTTTCACGCCTGCGGTAAGTGCAACCCCCGACATCAGTTGAGTCATGCGCCATTAATTGGCTAAAATGAATACGCTAAACAGCGTGAGTACTCCGATACCGAAAATGGGAATCGAGCAACTCTGGCGAACTCGGATTCTCCGATTTCTGGACGAAGGAATAGCCTTTGAGGTCGACCGTCCCCGACTTTCGCCGGGACCACGCGGGACTGTCAGGGACCATCGCAGCCAACTTCCCCGGGACATCCGCAACGGGTCTCATACGGATGTGGGCCATCAATCCGTCGAGCCAACGCCGCCACCGCCGGCCTCCCGACGCAAAGGGGAGTCGATCGTGGATGCGATCGAATCATCCGCGCCCGCAGCGCCCGTAGCCCGCCCGACGGCCGCCGCCTCTCCGGCGGGCGGCCCACTCGCAACTGCCGCGCTGCCCATACCCTCATTGCAGCAGCGACCGAAGCGGCTCACCTCAGCCCGTTACACCCTGACCCGGTGCAATCGGCACGGGCGGCTCGCCAGCCGCCACCCCCTTCGCGTGCTCGGGTGGTGTGCCGGCCAAGCCCTCACCATCCTTACCGACAACGGATCGCCACTGATACGCGCCGCGCCTAACGGTAAGGAAGCCATCACTGCTGAGGGCTTCCTGCTCCTGCCTGCTGCTGTCCGGCGTCGGTGCGGCATCAACCACGGCGAGCCGCTGCTGGTCGCTTCCTACCCTGATCGCAACCTGATCATTATCTGCACTCCGGCCGTCATCGACGAGATGACCCTCGAGCGTTTTGGTTTCCTCAATGAGTGAGCTGCCGATCGAAACAAGCCAGCAAGGCGTGGAACTTGATGCCCTGCGCCTTCTCCTTCGTCGCCTTCGCGTGACCCCTGAACAGCTGCTGGCCCAAACGACGCAGCCGGTCACGATGCCCACCTTCGACGAGTACATCAAGAAGGTGTCGGCAGCCGTCCCGGAGGGGTCCCGGCGGCTCTACAGCACCTACTGGCGCAAGATCAGCGAGCAATGGGGTCACCGCCGTCTCGACGAACCCACCCCGTCAGAGATTAGGCAACTCGCCGAGCACGTCAAGCGCAACGTCGTCCGCCGGCGCAATGCCCGCGGTGGGCGCAGCGCCGCCGAACATCTCATCTCGGCGATCCGCTGCCTCTACCAGTACGCCGTCGCCGACCAGCTCATCGCCCAGGCCGACAACCCCGCGGCCCGGGTCGCTAAACCGCGCCGACTCGACAGCACCCGCCGCGCCCTTCCCGACAATCGACTCGCCGAGATCATCTACGTCGCCGGCACAACCGGCGACGATCCCGACCTCGACACGCTCATCCTGCGCCTGCACATCGAAACGGCCTGCCGGCGCGGCGGGGCACTGGCCCTCACCCGAGCCGACCTCGACGTCGAGCAGTGCCTGATCCAGTTGCATGAGAAAGGCGAAACGGTGCGCTGGCAGCCGGTCACACCGACCTTGATGCAGGCGCTGCTCGACCACTTCGACGAACGAGGCGGCGAAGAGCCCACCGACCAGATCTTGCGTTACCGCAACGGCAAACCGATCACCTACCGGCGCTACGACTACCTCTGGCAACGTCTCGGCAAGCACCTGTCCTGGGTGGCCGCGCAGCAGATCAGCATCCACTGGATCAGGCACACCACACTGACCTGGGTTGAACGCCATTGCGGCTATGCTGTCGCCCGAGGATTCGCCGGCCACAACAGCGGCCGCACGATCGGCGTCACAGCCACCTACGTCAGAGCGGATCTCCAGGAGATCGCGCAAGCCCTCGCCGAACTCACCGGTGAACCACACCCACTCGCCGCTTCCACCGTGGCCCCGCCACAGCCACCGGCATGAGGACCGGCTGGACCCGGGTCATCCCACCCGCGCCCAGCCGCCACCGCCCACACGAGCGGACAGGCACCGCCTCGCGTTGACTATGCCCGGACTGATGCGAGCGGATGCGGCTCGCCCGTCAACG
The DNA here is from genome assembly GCF_018332695.1 of Paractinoplanes toevensis. Taxonomy (GTDB): domain Bacteria; phylum Actinomycetota; class Actinomycetes; order Mycobacteriales; family Micromonosporaceae; genus Actinoplanes; species Actinoplanes toevensis. Next base: position 55,735 of record NZ_BOQN01000064.1, on the reverse strand, counting down.
CCGACAACGCGTCCGCCAGCTCGTTCATGCTCGCCCGCACGTACCCTGCGGTCGCGCCGACGTCACCGCTGGTCGTCTCCGCATGCCCCGCGTAGCCCCGCGCCACCGCATAGCCGAAGTTGCGCTCCACCCAGGTGAGCGTCGTGTGCCGCAGCCAGTGGACGCTGATCTGCTGCGCGGCCACCCACGGCAGCCTGGCCCCGATCCGCACCCACAGATGGTCGTAGCGCCGATAGGTGATCGGCTGCCGATTGCGGTACCGCAACAACTGCCCGCTCTGTGCGGCACCCCGCTCGACGGCGTGCGCCTGCAGATGCCGCATCAGCGTCGGCGAGACCGGCTGCCATCGAAACGTACCGCCCTTCTCCCGCAACAAGATCAGACACTGCTCAGCGTCGAGATCCATCGGCCGCAACGCCAACGCGCCACCCCGCCGGCATGCCGTCTCCACGTGCAATCGGATCAACAGACCGTCCAGCGCCGGATCGTCACCACTGCTCGTCGCCACCTCGTTGATCTCCGCCAGCCGGCTGTCCGGCAACGCGCGCCGTGTCGTGGGCAGCCGTTTAGGCTTCGCGACCTTTAAAGCCGGGTTCTCCAACTCGCTCATGAACCCGTCCGCTGTCGCCCGCCGATACAGGCACCGCAACGCGGCAATCGTGTGCTCCTCCGCGCTACGCCCGCCCCGGCCGTTACGTCGTTGCACCCGGTTCGCCTTGATGTCGGCGATCAGGGTTCGGATGTCTGACGCACTGACCTGATCAATCCGGCGCTCACCCCAACGCTTGACGGCCCGATCCCAGTACGTCCCGTACGCGCGCAACAGTCCTGGTGAGATAGATGCGGCCACCACCGGCACGTAGTCGGCGAAGGTCGGAGCCTCGGGGCGCACCGGCGCGCCTGCCACCAGATCGTTGGGGGAGATACCCATCCGCTCCAGCAGCAGCCGGGCCGCCTGCACTCCGGCCTGATCGACGGTCGGCTCAGCCATCGCGGCCACCCCCGAGCGCGTCGGCGTGGACTTGGTCCACCACCGCGTCCAGGACCCCAGGCGGATGTACCACCAGCAGGCCACCTTGAGGATAGGCCGCCAGCAGGACCCGATCACCTGCGGCCAGCGCACACCACCGCCGAGCAGCAACCGGAAGATGCAGCAAACGATGCGTCGTGATCCGGAAAATGCCCCGGCCATCCGCGAACACCGCAATCAGGCCCCGACTCACACGGATGTCGAGCCGCTTACCAGGATCCCAGTCCAGCGCCGCCATGACCGACCGGTCGGCGATCCTGCCGCCTGGGTCGAGTGTGCATATGCCGTACACGGCGGAACCGGAACGTTTTTCGGCCAGGGCCATCAACGGCAGGGGAGGCCGCCCGGACATAGGCGCTGCCGGTGTCCACCGCAGCCGCTCTGACCGATCGGTGAGTATCACCGGCGGCACAACAGTGGGTAGAGAGAGGTCGGTCACGGCAACCACCGCCGACCTCGGATGACCGATTTTGACCATACCGAGGATGACCGATTTGTGTGGTCAAGCGCGCTTGACCACACGTACGTCGTTTGATGCACAAGTGCGACAAATGTGTGTCCGGAGGGGGACTTGAACCCCCACGCCCGATAAAGGGCACTAGCACCTCAAGCTAGCGCGTCTGCCATTCCGCCACCCGGACCTGCACTACAACCCTACCGGCGGAAACACCCGGTTTTCCACCGAGTATCGCCGGCCCGGCGGGCCGCACAGGAGAGAACTGTACACGGCCCGTGCCGGGGGTCGCAGGGAGGGTGGGGGTGGGGACATTCCGGGGCATACAGCCGCCCATTGGGCCTCGACCTGGCGTCTGTGGGTCGTACCGGGCAGCATGGCTGGCGTGTCTCAGCCCTCACCGCTCACTCCCGCTTGGCAGCGTGCGCAGGCCCTCGCCGACTCGGGGGATCTTGCGGGCGCGCGGGCCGTGCTCGAGCGTGCGGTGGAGCTGGGGAAAGTCAACCTCTCTGAGGATGATCCGGACGTTCTTCGCACTGCCTATCTGCTCGGCACAGTTTTGCAGAGGGCGGACGATCCGGTCGCTGCTCGGCGGGTGCTGGAAGAAGCCTATGCGGCGGGGCTCTGGCGGCTCGGGGATTCTGACGCGCTGATGTTGGAGATCTCGCACGACATCGGGGTGGTTGCCGAGGAGCTCGGCAACCGCCATGAGGCGCGCAAGGCTTTCGTCCGGGTGGCTGAGCTCGGGCCCGCCGCGCTGGGCGGTGGGCACTGGGCGGTCGCGCGGGCGCGGGCTTATCTCGGGCAAGATCCACAAGCTGGTGTACGAGGGTCGCAAACCGAGCCTCCGCTGTCGTCCGATCCCAGCGTCGCCCCGTGGCAGCCCCGGTTCACCTCGAGCGGCCCGGAAAACGTCCCACAGTCGGCGCCCAGCGAGGAGCCGACCACCGCATTCCGCCTCAACCCCGACCCGAACCCGAGTCAGGCCGCCCACGGCACGAACGACCCGACCACCACCTTCCCGGTGATCAACCCGACCGTTCCGGCACCCCGCGACCCACGCGAGCTCGGCCCCGGCGAACGCGACCCACGCGACCTCGGCCCCGGCGAACGCGGTGCCGCCGCGAGCCCCGCCGAACGCGGCACCGGCGCGGGCACCGCCGAACGCGGCACCGGCACAGGCCCCGGCGAAGGCGGCGCTATTGGCCGGGAGGTCGGTGAAGCGGGCGAGGGTGACTGGAGAGGCGGCGACGCGGGCCTCGGGCAGAGCGGCAACACAAACTCGGGTGCCTGGGAAAGCGACACCAGCGCAGGCCCCGGTGAAAGCGCCGACTACAGCGAAACGAGAGCGACCAACTGGGAAAGCAGCGGCACCGGCGGCCGGGCAGGCTTGAACAACGGCACGATTCAGCCGCCCGACGCCGAGAACGCGCAGATCTGGGTCGGTCCGCATGACCAGGCGCCGCACGACACTCGTGCGATCCGCCCGGTCGAGGAAACCACAGCGTTGGCGCCGTGGAATGAATCAGCCCCCTACCCGGTGCCGCAGCAACGCTACGAGGTTCAGCCGGCGATCATCTACCCTGACGCGCCGGGGCCGGGGTGGGGACACAACGGACCACCACCCCCGTACACAACGGAGCCGGTCGGCGCTTCACTCTCGTACCAAAAACGGGGTTTGGGGATCTTTGCGGCGATCGCCGCGGTTCTGGCTGCCGTGATCGCCGTGGCCGCGCTGGTTTTTGTTCTTGCCAACCGGTCGGGTGACGGCGGTGACAACGAGGATGTGCCAACTCTCGGCGGCTCGCCACCCACCGGAGTGGTCTTGAAGGACAGCGGCGCGCGCATCGTGGTCAGCTGGCAGGACCCGACTCAGGGCACCGTCTCGTTCCTCGTCGCGATGGGGCATCCGGGGGAGCAGCTCAAGCCGGTCACCACGCTCGGACCTGGGCAGACGTCCTATGAGATCAGTGCGCTCAACCCTACGCTGAACTACTGCTTCGCGGTGGTCGCGGTCTACCGGAACAACAAGTTCGCCACGTCGCAGCAGGCTTGTACCAACCGATGATGATCACGCTCGGCGATCAGAGTTATCCACAACCGTGACTTCCGGGTATCGGCGCGTATCCACCTCCCCCTATAGTGGCCTTCGTCCTTGCGGAGGGGGTCCTTCAAAGGGGGAGGATTGGGTTAGTGACCAGCGCAGATAGCGCCAGCACGGAGGGTGTGCGGGTGACCGCGCAGCGACGTCGGTGGCGCAGTCGCGGCTATCTCGTCACGATGGGGACCGTCCTCAGTCTCGCCGGTGGGCTCGGGTTGACCGTGCTCGGGCTGGGCTCGGCCGATCAGGCCGTGGCCAGCTTCGATGCGGCGTCCTGGGTGTGGTCTCGGTCCAAGGGCGAGGTCGCGCGCATCAACGGGGTGACTGCCAAGGTGGACACTCGCGTCGATGTGCCCAACGCCCGCGGGCACGCGCTCGAGGTGTCGCAGACCGATCGGTTCGTGATTCTGCGGGATGTGAACACGGGCGCGATCGGCTCGATGGATCTGACCACTCTGCAGGAGTTCTGGAACTCTTCGTCCAGCCCTGGCCTGGGCGTGCGGGTCGCGCTCGACGAGGACTCCGCCTTCGTCGTGGACACCGTGCAGGGCCAGGTGCAGCAGCTCGATCCGCGCTCGCTCGGGCCGATCGGGTCGCCGCTGCGCTTCCCGCCGGGCATCACCGGCGGCGTCTTCGACGGCAAGGGCAAGCTGTGGATCGCGGCGCCCAGCGAAGGCACGATCACCGCGATCGCGCCTGCGGCGCTCCCGTCCGACTCGCCCGGGAGTGATTCGGCGGCAGGTCCTTCCATCGTACGGTCGGAAGCCGTTGCCGCCGCGAGCCATGACCTCACGTTGTCCACGCTGGACGACGGGGTCGCCGTGCTCGACCGCACCACCAACGCGCTGTTCACCGTGCGCGACCAGGCCGAGCCGGTGAAGCACACGCTCCCGCTGCCCGGCCCCGGTTCGCTGGCGCCGCGCACCGACGGGCAGTCCGTGCCGGTCACCGTGACCGACTCGCGGCACGTCTATGTGGTCGGTGAGCAGGGCGTCCGCGCCGACTTCACGGTTCCGGGCAGTGGCGATGAGCTGCAGCCGGCGGTGGCTTGGGAGGGCTACTTCTACGTGGCCGACTCCGAGACCGGCCGGGTGCACGTCTTCGACTCCACGGGTAAGGCGCAGAAGGACATCACGTTCCGGAAACCGGGCGGCTCGCTCGAGCTGGACGTGCGCGAGGGCTACCTGTTCATCAACGCACCGGGTTCGTCCACGGCCCGGGTCGTCGACGACAACCACGCGGTGCGCACCGTCGACAAGTACGCCGACGACGTGCTCGGTGGTGACCCGCCGCCGGTCAAGGCGGACGATCCGCCGCCCCCGCCGCCGAAACCGAAGAAGCCGGTGCAGTCCAAGCCGGGGGCGCCGCGCAACGTGCGGGCCGCGGCCGGCAACGCCGAGGCCAGGGTCACCTGGCAGGCGGCCGCCGACAACAACGCACCCATCACGCGCTACGTGGTGGAGGGTGCGGGCAAGGTCTTCCAGGTCGGTGCCGACCAGCGTTCGCTGACCGTCACCGAGCTGACCAACGGGGAGACATACCAGTTCGCGGTGCATGCCGTGAACAAGAAGGGCGACGGCCCGACGCGTACGAGTAACGCCGTCAAGCCGACCGCCGAAGTTCCGGACGCGCCGACCGCGGCCACCGCCGAGGCGAAGCCGGACGGCACCGTGGTGGTCAGCTGGCCGGCGGCCAACGGGCAGGGCCTGGAGATCAAGCGGTACACGGTGACCGCGATCTCCGAGGGCGGCAGCGCGCCGATCGGCGACGCCACCGGGACGTCCCTGACGATTCCGGCGGGCCAGCTGGAGTACGGCAAGCAGTACGCCTTCACCGTCGTGTCGATCAACGAGCGGGGTGCCGGGTCGAAGGCGTCGCCGGTCAGCGGCAGCGTCACGCCCTTCACCACCCCGGCCGAGCCGGACGGCGTCGAGGCGGCCACGGTGGCCGAGACGGCCGGCGCGGTCACGGTCGCCTGGCAGGCGCCGGCCGACAACGGGCGCCCCATCAGCAAGTACGTGGTGACGGCCGGCGGGAAGACGACCGACGTCACCGGCGGCACGGCCGTGACGCTGACCGGGTTCGGGGCCGGCGAGACCGTCTCCGTCGAGGTGCGGGCGGTCAACGAGGCCGGCGAGAGTCAGCCGGGCACCGCCACCGCCAAGACCGTCTCCGCGCCGAAGGTGACGATCACCGGGGTGGACCCGGGGGTCAACACCGCGAAGATCTCGTTCACGGTCGACCAGGGTGGCGGCAAGGCCAGCTGCTCGGTGGCCTCCACCGGTGGTGGCGGCTCGGCGTCCGGCAGTTGCAGCAGCCTGTCGGTCTCGAAGCTGACCGGCGGCACGGCCTACACGTTCACGATCACCGCGAAGAACGCCGCCGGCTCGGCCACCGCGACCAACAAATCCACGACCGACTACCGGTACGGCATCGCCACCTGCAACAACGGCGAGAACGGGGACACCGCTACGTATTGCGACAAGGACGTGACGGGTCGCAACGGCAACGAGATCTTCAGCGTCACCCAGCAGGACAACGACAAGCAGACCGGCTGGGCGAAACCGGGCACCCGCCTGCAGGCGTACTGCAAGAAGTCCGGCGAAGAGGTGTACGCGTACATCTACAACAGCGAGAAGAAGAGCACCTGGTGGGTGCAGGTCAACTACAGCGGCAAGAACTACATCCCGTGGGCGTGGCTCAACCTCGAGGGCGGGGACGAACTGGCCGACCTTCCGGCCTGCTGAGGTAACGAGACTCGTGTACAACGAACCGCTGCCACCGCAGCACATCCAGGGCTTCGCCCAGGTGGCCGAACAACTCGCCGACCGGATCGGGACGGCGGTGCTGGGCAAGCCCGAAGTAGTGCGGCTGGCGCTCACCGCCCTGTTCGCGCAGGGGCACGTCCTCCTCGAGGACGTGCCCGGCGTGGGCAAGACGACGCTGGCCCGCGCCCTCGCCGCCTCCGTCCAGGGGGTGTGGCGGCGCATCCAGTTCACCCCCGACCTGCTGCCCTCCGACGTGTCCGGGGTGACCATCTTCAACCAGGCCAGCCGCGGCTTCGAGTTCCACCCCGGCCCGGTCTTCGCCAACATCGTCATCGCCGACGAGATCAACCGCGCCTCGCCGAAGACCCAGTCGGCGCTGCTCGAGGTCATGGAGGAGCGACGGGTCACCGTGGACGGCGTGCCGCACCCGGTGCCCCAGCCGTTCCTGGTCGTCGCCACCCAGAACCCGGTCGAGATGGACGGCACCTACCGGTTGCCGGAAGCCCAGCTCGACCGTTTCCTGGTGAAACTCTCCGTCGGCTACCCCAGCGAGGAGGTCGAGATCGAGGTGCTGCGTGGCGCGGCACTGCGCTCACCCGACGCCCTCGAACCGATCACCGACACGGCCACCATCGGCGAGATGGTGAAAATGGCCATGCGCGTGCACATCGCCGACCCCCTTTACGCGTACGCCGTCCGGCTCGCCGCCGCGACCCGCAACCACCCACAGGTACGGGTCGGGGTCAGCCCCCGCGGCGTGATCGCGCTGACCCGGGCCGCCTGTGCCTTCGCGCTGATCAACGCGCGGGGCTACGTGCTGCCCGAAGACATGAAAGAGCTGATCGGCCCGGTCTTCGCGCACCGCGTGCTGCTGTCCGCCGACGCGCAACTGCGCGGCGTGACCGCGGCCGAGGTGCTCGACGACGCGATCCGCTCGGTCCCGGTCCCGCTGCCGGACAACCGCGTCACGGCCGGGGCGTGACCGGGGGAGAGGGCGTGGCCGGGGCGTCGCGCGAGGACGGCGACGTTACGTCGCCGCGCACGGCGGGAACTGCACAGACGTATCGCGCGGGGGAAGACGCGGGGGCGGTCGCCCAGACGCCGTCGCCGGCCGGCAGCGCTCCGCCGGCCGGCGACGGTCCCACCGGGCCCGCCCCACATGGCCCTCACGGCGCCAACCCGAGCGGCATCGGCTCTCGCGGCACCGATCCGAGCGGCATCGGCTCTCGCGGCGCCGATCCGAGCGGCGCCGGGCTGCGTGGCGCCGGGCTGCGTGGCGCCGGGCTGCGTGGCGCCGGGCCGCGTGGCGTTCGCCGGCTTGGCGGGTGGGGGCGCGGAAACGGTGGCGTTACCGCTCGCGGGATCGGGCTGGCTCTCGGTGGGGTCGTGCTGCTGGTCGCGGGGTTCCGGCTCGGCTATCCCGACCTCGCGCTGCTCGGGGCGGTCGCGCTGGTCGCGGTCGGGTGTGGGGTGGTTTTCGCGTTCTGGCGGCCGCGGCTCGGGGTCGAGCGGACCGCCGACCCGGACCGGGTCGCGCGGGGCGAACCGGCGCGGATGACGCTCACCGTGCGCAACACCAGCCGGCTGCGGGCGGCCAACCTCGTCGCGAGCGACCGGTGCGGTGGCCAGGCCGTGCCCGTTCCGCTGCTGCGCCTGCGGCCGGGCAAGGACACCACCGCCGACTATCCGGTGCCGACCAGCCGGCGCGGCATCGTGCCGATCGGGCCGTTGCGGGTCACCCGCGGAGATCCGCTCGGGCTGATCACGCTCGCCCGCACCTACGGCGGGGTGGCGTCGGTGTGGGTGCATCCGCGCATCCACCTGCTGCGGGCCGTGCCGGCCGGGATGGCGCGCAGCCTCGACGGGCGGATCGACAAGGTGCCGCACGGGACGATCACGTTCGACTCGCTGCGCGAATACGTGGTGGGGGACGAACTGCGGCGGGTGCACTGGCGCAGCTCGGCCAAGGTGGGCGAGCTGATGGTGCGGGAACAGCTCGATACCTCCGAACCGACCATCGTGGTGCTGCTCGACGACCGGGCCGCCGCCCACCCGCTGGGCCGCGACGGGATCGCCGAGTCGTTCGAGGCGGCCTGCGAGGCGGCGGCGTCGATCGTGGCCGCGGCCGTCCGCGAGGACCTGCCGGTCAGCCTGCACCTGGTCACCGCCGTGCCGACCGGCCCCTACCTGGACGTGCTCACCGAGGCCGTGCTGCGCCCGGGCGACCTGGACGCCACCCTGCGCCGGATGCGGGCCGGCCGTCTCGGCGACACCCTGGTCTTCCTCACCGGACCGGGCGGCCGCGGCGATCTGGGTGCGGTGAGTGCCCTGCGCGGCCCCTACCCGGTGGTGATGGCGGGCCTGTTCGGCGACCGCGACGCGGCCCCGGTCTCGGCCGGCGACGGCCTGATCGTCATCGAGGCCGACAACGGCGAGGAGTTCGCCGCCGCCTGGGACAGCGTGCGCGGATGGTGAAGCGGGCCGTGGTGGCGTGTGCGCTGGCCGGGATGATTGCGCTGGCCGGCGTCGTGCTGGGTGGGATCTTCGCCGACTCGCTGCTGGTGGTGCTGGTAGGTGGGGCGGCGGCCGGGTCGGTCGGGCTCGGGCTGGCGGCCCGGCGACTGCCGAACTGGGTGGTGGCGCCCCTGTCGGCAGGGCTGCTGGCGGCGTACACCCTCTTGGCCTTGTGGATCAGTGCGGGGCGCGCGGAGCTCAGCGCGCCGCTCGCTCAGATCGCGCGGGATTCGCTGGTCAACGGGATTCCGCGGCTGCTCACCGCGATGATTCCGGTGGAGCCGGCGCCGGACACCATCGTGGTGCCGGTCATCGCCGCCTGGCTCGCGGGGCTGGCCGGCAGCGAGATCGCCGTGCGGGCCGGGCGGGTGCTGCTGGGGATTCTGCCGGTGGCGGGGTTCTATGCGGGGGCGCTCTACGTGGTCGGGCCCAACGCCTCGGTGGCGGGGTGGACGACGCTCGCGTTCGCGGGGCTCGCGGTGGTGGCGCTCGCCGTCACCGCGCGGCCGAAGGGTGACGAGCTGGCAGGGGTGCCGGCGGCGACCCGGGTCAAGGTTCGCGGGCGGGCCGTGGCCGGAGCCGTGGCGGGGCTCGCGGCGGTGCTGGTGCTGGCCGTGGCGGTCGGGCCCTGGGTCGGCAGCCGGGTGGCGGCCACGCCGGTCGACCCCCGGCAGTACGTCGAACCGCCGCAGGTGGACACCCTCGACGAAAGCCCGCTCAACCGGATCTCGGGCTGGGCGCTCAGCCCGAAGCAGCGACTCCTTGAGGTAGGCGCGACCAGCGGCGGCGTGGGCGCGACGCCGGGCAGCGGGGTGACGGGTAGCGCCCCGCCCCGGGCCAGGACGGTTCGGCTGCGGCTGGCGGTGCTGCCCGACTACGACGGGATCACCTGGCGGGTCGGGGCCACCTACCGCAACGCGGGGCGGGTGCTGCCGACGCAACCGGCCATCCCGGACGCCACCGTTACCGCGGTGCACCAGGAGATCACGATCGACGAGCTGACCGGGCGGTTGCTGCCGGCGGTGCCGGCGCCCACCCGGATCACCGGGGCCCGGGTCGCGTACGACGCCGGCACCGGCACGCTGATCCGGTCCGAGCCGCTCACCGCGGGAACCAGGTACAGCGTGGACTCGCAGGTGCAGACCCCGGACTACAACCTGCTGCCGGCCGCAGACGTGCCCTCCGGCGACGCGGTCGCCCGCTACCTGGCGGTCGGGGACGGCGTGCCCGAGCAGATCACCCGGCTCGCCGAGGAACTGTCCGACGGCAACGGCGCCGCCTACGACCGGGCCGCGAGCATCGAGGCGTTCATCGCCGAGCACTATCGCAAGGTGGCCGACGCGCCGAGCGGTCACGCGTACCCGAATCTGGCCTTTTTCCTTTTCGGCCCCCGTGACCAGGGCGGCCAGGTCGGGACGTCGGAGCAGTTCGCGGCGTCGTTCGCGCTGCTCGCGCGGCTCACCGGGCTGCCCGCGCGGGTGGTGGTGGGCTTCAACGCGCCGGCCGCGGGTGGCCCGGTCACCGGGGCCGACGCGATCGCCTGGCCGGAGGTGCTGTTCGACGGGCTGGGCTGGGTGCCGTTCGACCCGATGCCCAAAAGCAGGAACCCGCGCCCGGTCGAGGAGGACTTCACCCCGAAGCCCAGCAAGCCGCCGAGCCCGCCGTCCGAGGCGCCGACCGTCAGCCCGTCGGCCGAGGTGTCCGCGCCGCCCGCGGCGCTCGCGGCCGGGCCGGGCGGCGGTCCGGGCGCGCTGGTGGTGGCCGGCGGAACGTCGGGGTCGCTGCTGCTGGTGCTCCTCGCGGCCGCCGCGTCAATCATCACGATGCGGCGCGGCCTGCGCCGCCGCCGGCTCACGGCCGGCCCGCCCGCCGCCCGGATCACCGGCGCCTGGCAGGAGCTGAGCGACGCCTTGCGCCTGGCCGGCCGCCCACTCCCACCGCACCTTTCCGCTTCCGAGGCCGGGGCGTACGCGGCCACACCCGACCCGCCGAAACCACCCCGTCTCCGCCGCGCCGCCCCGGGCACCCCGGACGTGGGAATGGCCGTGCTCACTCCGGACGACCGCCGGAACCGTGCCACCGAAGCGCAGACGCCCGCCGACGTCGCGCCGCCACACGCTGCCGCGACCGGAGCCGCACCGCCGTCGCGCACCGCCGTGGCCGGGGCGGGCACGCCGCGTTCCGCCGGAGTCGGCATCCTGGCGCCGGGCCCCGCCGGCGGCGCCATGTCTGCCGGGCCGTCGCCGCAGGACCGAACGCTGCCGCCGCTCGACGAGCTCGTCGCCGGGATCAACACCGTCGGCTTCGCGCCCGGCGCCGCCGACGCCGGTCAGGCCGACCGGGCCGGCCGGCAGGTGGTCGCCTACGCCGACGCCCTGCGGGCACGCCGTTCCTGGTGGCGCCGGGCGTGGTGGAGCGTCCACCCGGGCCCGTTGCGCTGGCATCGGCAAACCTGACGAAGCGGCCGGCCGCCGTTGGCCCGCCGGTCCTGCGCCGGCCCGCCGGTCCTGCGCCGGTCCGCCGGTCCTGCGCCGGCCTCGACGCGGGGCGGCGGGCGGTGCCGGGCGTCAGCCGGCCGGTGTCTCGGCGGTGGCGACGAGCGTGGCGCGGCCCAGGATGTGGCTTGCCATGGTGAAGCCGAGCAGCGCCGGCGTGGCGTCCGCGGCGACGCCGAGGTCCTCGACGTCGAGGGCGTGCACGGTGATGAAGTACCGGTGCGGGCCGTGGCCGGCGGGCGGGGCGCCGCCGATGTAGCGGGCCGCGCGGGCGTCGCCGGGCAGCTGGACGGCGCCGGCCGGCAGTCCGGTGCCGGTGTCGTCGCCGGCACCCTCCGGCAGGGTGGCGATGTCGGCCGGAATGTTGGCGACCGCCCAGTGCCAGAAGCCGGAGCCGGTCGGGGCGTCGGGGTCGTACACGGTCACCGCGTAGCTCTTCGTTCCGGCCGGTGCGCCGCTCCAGGTGAGCTGCGGTGAGGCGTCCTGGCCGCCGGGCACGCCGAACAGGCCGGACATCTGGGGGGCCGGCAGTGGCTTGCCGTCGACCACGGTGGTGCTGGTCAGCGTGAAGCTCGGCACCTCGGGGAGACGCGCGTACGGGTTGTTGCCGTTCATGGTCACTTCCTTCGTCAGCGATTGCCTGATCGACTATGCCAGCAATAATCGATTATTTGGCGTACTGTGGCGGAGGTGACATCAAGGTCGGAGCACGTCTACTCCTCGCTGCGGGCGGCCGTGCTGCACGGCGAGTTCGCGCCGCGGCAGCCGCTGAAGCCGCAGGAGCTGGCCAATCGGCACGGCGTGAGCCTGGCCGTGGCCCGGGAAGCGCTGCTGCGCCTGGTCGGGGACGGGCTGGCCGAGCGGCTGCCCAACCGCGGCTTCGCCGTGCCCGCGACCGGCGACGACCGGTGGCAGCAGACCGCCGAGGCCCGGGCGGCGATCGAGCCGGTCATGCTGCGCCTGGCAATCGAGCGCGGCGACCTGGAGTGGGAGGCGCGGGTGCGGGCCGCCCACCATCGCCTGGCCGGCACCCCGCCGTTCGAGCGGGAGGGCGACCGCCATTACGGCGACGACTGGGCGGAGGCGCACCGCCGCTTCCATCGCGCCCTGCTCGAGGGCTGCGGCAACGATGTTCTGCTGGCCACGTTCGACCGGTTGTGGACCGGCAGCGAGCTGGCCCGCCGCTGGTCCGCGCTCAGCAACCCGGGCCGGGATGCGGTGGCCGAGCACCGCGCCATCGAGGAGGCCGCCCTCGCCCGTGACGCCGACCGGGCCGCCGATCTGCTGTGCCGGCACGTGAGCCGCACCGCCGCGGATCTCACCCGTTCGTGACTGTCTGAATAGGGACTCGGCCCTCGACCCGCCGTTTGATCACTGAGAGTATCGAAGCTCTCACTCGGGGGCGCGCGTGGTCACGATTCTGCTGGTCCGGCACGCGGACATCGACCTTCCGCCGGCGACGACCGATCCGCCGCTGAACGACGCCGGGCGCCGCCGCGCCGAGGCGCTCGCGCACGTCGTCGGCCCGGCCGGGGTGACCACCGTGTTCACCTCGCCGCTGGCGCGCACCAAGCAGACCGTGCAACCGCTCGGGCTCACCGCGGGGGAGATGCCGGGCCTGGCCGTCGTGGCCGGCCAGGCCCGCGCCGGGGAGTACGGCCCGGTCGTGCTGATCGCCGGCCACAGCAACACTGTCCCCGCGGTGATCGCCGCGCTGGGCGTGCCGCAACCACCGGTCATCCCCGAGACCGAGTTCGACAACCTCTTCGTCGTCACCCTCACCGAGCCGGCCGGCGCGAGTCTGCTGGCGCTCAAATACGGGAGAAACCCATGATCAGTTGCATCACTCCGCCCTTCATCCTGGACCGGCTTCTGGACAGCGACAACGAGGCCATCCGGCAGGCGGCCCTGGCCACCCTGCTCACCACCGCCCGGCTGCGCGGCCAGCGGGAGGTGCGCGGGCTGATCTCCGGTGCCCTGGCCACGGCGGCCGACGGCCGCCGCAGCATCTTCGACTGCGAGAACGGCACGTTCCTGCCGTTCGCCACGTTCGTGCGGGCCGAGGACGACGAGCCGGTCGCCGACCGGTCGGCCAACCAGGCCTTCGACGGTCTCGGCGTGACCCGCTCCTTCTACCGCGACGTCTTCGGCCGCAACTCCATCGACGGTCGCGGCATGCGCCTGCAGGGGTTCGTGCACCGCGGCCGGCGCTACAACAACGCGTTCTGGGATGGCCAGCAGATGGTCTTCGGCGACGGTGACGGCGAGGTCTTCGCCGACTTCACCGGCTCGCTCGACGTGATCGCCCACGAGCTCGGGCATGGCGTCACCGAGCACACCGCGAAGCTGGAGTACCGGTTCCAGCCGGGCGCGCTCAACGAGTCGCTGTCCGACGTGGCCGGTTCGATGGTGAAGCAGTGGCATCTCGGCCAGACCGCCGATCAGGCCGACTGGCTGATCGGGGCGGACATCTTCACGCCGAGCATCGACGCCGACGCGCTGCGGTCGATGAAGGCGCCGGGCAAGGCGTTCAACAACAAGCTGTTCGGCCAGGACCCGCAGCCCGACCACATGGAGCGGTACGTCGAGCTGCCGGACACCGACGAGGGTGACAACGGCGGCGTGCACGTCAACTCGGGCATCCCGAACAAGGCGTTCTACCTGGTGGCTACCATCATCGGCGGCAATTCGTGGGAGGCTCCGGGGGTGATCTGGTACGAGTCGATGCGGGCGTCCGCCGAGACCACCGACTTCCAGGCCTTCGCCGACACGACCTTCAGCAAGGCCGGCGAGCTGTACGGGGCGGGCAGCTCCCAGCAGCAGGCGGTGCAGACGGCGTGGGACGAGGTCGGCATCCGGGTGGGCGTCTCGCCGACCCTCGGGCGCCGCTGATGCGGGTGTCCCTGGCCACCCACGGCGGGCTGGCCGCCCCGATCACGTCGCGGCGGCCACCCCGCATCCTGGACACCGAGCGGATGCCGCCGGCCGCGGCCGGGCAGCTGCGGCGCCTGGTGGCGGCCGTGCTCGCGGAGGGCGGCGGCACGCGCCGGTCCGGGCGGGGCGGGGACGCGATGACCTACACCATCACGGTCGACGACGATGGGCGGTCGGCCACCATCACCGGCTCCGACACGACCATGTCGGCGGCCTTCGGTGCCCTGCTCAGCCTCATCGAGAGACAGACGGGTTAGCCCGAACGGGCAGTCCACTGTGAACAAATGGTTAACAGGCGAGCGGATCTTCATCCGTCGATGGCGGTGCTCCGTAAAGGGGAGGGTGGGTAGGGGCCCACATACACCTTCATCAGGGGGAACAACTACATGCTCAGCACACGCCGCTCCCGTGTCCGCGCTCTCGGCGGGGTCGCCATGGCCGCCGTCGTCGCCGGTATCGGTGCCGTCAGCTTCAACGCGTCGGCCGCCACCACCACCGCCGCGCCGGCGGCACCGGCACCGTTCGGGCCGGAAGCCCGGGCCGTCAAGATCCCGCTCATCGCGGAGGCGATCAAGCCGCCGCCCGGCTCCCGGCCGATCGGTGCCTACCTGGTCGTCAACGGCACCCAGAACTACACCTGCGTCGTCGCCGACGGCGCCACCACCGGCGCGTTCACCGGCAAGTCGGTGCCGGAGGCCCAACTGCTCGGCACCGGCGGCCGCCTCCACCACTTCGCCGGCCCGAGCTGGCAGTCGACGCGGGACCAGTCGCTGGTCACCGCCGGGTCGCCGATCACCTCGGCGCGCGAAGGCACGATCCCGGAGCTGCGGCTGACCGTGCTCACCCACTCCGGCAAGGGCATCCTCGACAAGGCCGACTACATCAACCGCCTCCTCACCTCCGGCGGCGTCGCCCCGACCACGCCGTGCGTCAAGGACGAGGTCAAGAAGGTTCCCTACGGCGCCGTCTACGTCTTCTGGGACGCGCCGGCCGCCTGATCCCGGCTCGCTGCCGTGCGCTCCGGCGCACGGCAGCGCCGCGCTCAGGCGTGGACGGGGATCCGGTCGAGGGTGGCTTCGGCCAGGCCGATCGGTTGCGCGGTCACCCGGCTCCGGCTGTTCTGCGGAAAGCCGTGCCGCCCGCACGGACGTCGAACGTCAGACCCGGGCCCGGATGCGCATCGCGCGGCTAGCCGGTGACCTTCTGCACCAGGCTGATGATCTCCTTGGTTACCGCGGGCGGGTTGCCGGCGCTGGGGCAGGCCGCGTACTTGATCATCTGGTAGTCCACGATCAGCAGGTACGTGAACGTGTCGTTGCAGGTGATCCGGGTCGGCCACGGGCGGGCGCCCTCGGTCTTGAGCTGCGGGTTGTCGGCCAGCTTGGTGAGCTTGGCCAGGTCGGCGGGGCTGAGCTTGCCGGTGCGGTCCGCACCCTTGGTCGAGCCGCGCGACCAGGTGCCGTCCGGCTTGATCGTGGTGGTCTCGGTGATGCCCGCGATGCCGCCCGACTTGACCAGCTGGATGCCCGAGAAATCAGCGGAGCCGCTGCCGGTCGCGGACGGTCCGGTCGTGGTGCTCGGCCGGTCACTCGCGCCCGGCCGGCCGGGTGCCGACGGGGTGGTGGTGGACGGCGCCGACGTCACCGCCGGAGCGGACGGGACGGACGAGGCCGACGAGGTCGCGGGCGTGGCGGTGGGCGGGTCCTCCGTGCAACCCGCCAGCGCCACCATCAGAACAGCCGCACCCGCGCTCAGGCGAACGAACGTATTGATCACCATCACCCCCGTCGACGGCCGAACTTATGCGGCGGGGATCGATGCTGTCAACGCGGCCGATCAGCCGATCGAGCTGTCCGGTGCGCCGTTGAGCTCCTGCAGCTGCTGGTTGACGTGGTTGTTGAGCGCCGTCTGGTAGCTCAGTGCGAGCTGACCGAGCCGGTCGATCTCGTCGAGCATGGCGTCCCGCTTGACCCCGATGCTGCTGAGCGCCTCGGAGTGGTTGCGCCGCGCGTCGCTCTCGATCGTGGCCGCGTTGAGCTGGGCCTCGCTGGTGACCTGCTCGGCCTTGGTGCGGGCGCCGGTGATCAGCTGCTCCGACTCGGCCTGGGCGTCGCGCATGTGGTCGTCGGCCGTGCGCTGGGCCATCATGAGCACGCGCGCGTTGCGGTCGTCGTCGGCCGGCGCGGCCGGGACGATCGCCGAGTTGCGGCTGCGCTCCAGTTCGGCCTGCACGTTGCGGGCGTTCTGCTCGGCCCGGGCGCGTGCCTCCTGCAGCTGGTCCAGCTGCCTGACCAGCTGGTTCAGCTCGGCGTTGAGCTGCATGTTGGACGACGTCGAGGAAGGGCCGGCGCCGCCGCCGTCCCGCTGGAGCTGGTCCTGCAGGACGTTGTTCTCCTCGAGAAGCCGGATGAGCTCCTGCTCCACCTCGTCGAGGAAGGCGTCGACCTCCTCCTCGTCATACCCACGCTTGCCCATGGGCGGCTTCTTGAACGCCATGTTGTGGATGTCTGCTGGCGTGAGCGGCATCATGGTCCTCGGTTCGGCGGTGGCGGAGGGGTGCGGCCAGAAATCCTACGCGACCCCGCTGAGAGGTCCACGTGGGCGTGATCACGTGTCTCGCGAATACGCAGAAATACGCTCGAAAGCGTCAGTCAGTTGGGCCGACCACGCGTGAACCACCCGGGCACGCCGGCGGGAGTCGTCGGTGAGCACGTCGGCCAGGGCCAGGCCGCGGGCGAGGTCGAGGGTGGCCTGGATCAGGGCGCGGATCTCCGGGTCGGCGTCGTCGACCCCGAGCAGGCGGACGGCCCGCTCGTGCACCCCGCGCGCGAAGTGACGTTCCAGCGGCAGCACGGCGGCCCGCAGCTCCGGGTCGGCGGCCGCGGCCGTCCAGACCTGCAGGGCGGCCCGGAACAGCTCGCCGCCGATCGTCTCGACCAGCCCGGCCACGACCGTGTGCACCCGCTCGGGCCCGGTCCCGGTCGGCTCGGGCAGCGCGTCGAGCAGGGCGGCCCGCTCGTCGAACATGAACTCGAGCGCGCCCAGGATCAACGCTTCCCGGGTGCGGTAATGATGCTGCACGGCGCCGCGGCTGATCCCGGCCTCGGCCGCGATGAAACCGACCGTGGACACCTCCCAGCCGTGCGTGGCGAGGCAGCGGATGGTGGTTTCCAGCAGGCGCCGCCGGGTCGCCCGGCTACGCCCCTGCTTGGGCGAGGAGTCACTCCTGGCCGGCGACCCGGCCTGCGCTTCCGCGTTGTCCGGCTCCGCGTTGCCCGGCTCCGCGTTGCCCGGCTGCGCGGTGCGGGGAGCGGCGGGTGTGTCAGTCATCGGCCACCACGGCCAGCGGGGTGCCCTGGGTGACCTGCCGGCCCACCGCGACCGGCAGGTCGGTGACCGTGCCGGCGGCGGGTGCCCGCACGGCGTGCTCCATCTTCATCGCCTCCAACCAGACCAGGGGCTGGCCGGCGGTCACGGTGTCGCCGACCTCGACCGCGACCCGGACCACCGTGCCGGGCATCGGCGCGACCAGGGCGCCGGCCGGCATCCGGTCGGCCGGGTCGGCGAAGCGCGGCAGTTTCCGCAGCTCGATCGACCCGGCCGCGCCGTCGACCACGACCCGGTCGCCGAAGCGCCCGACCGAGAAGGTGCGCCAGACCCCGTCCAGGTCCAGGATGACCTCGTCGGCGGTCGCCTCGACCAGGGCCACGGCCGGCATGCCGTCGACGGTCAGGCCGTCGCGACCGAATCGGTATTTAACCGTTATTTCTCGATCACCGACGGCATAGGTACGGCTCCGGAAGCCGACCGGAATGTTCCGGAAGCCACTCGTCAAACCGGGCAGCAGCGCCCCGCGCTCGGCAACCGCGTCAGCGACGGCCGCGACCAGCGCGCCGACCGCCGCACCGGTCGCGCCGGCGCTGCCGCTTTCCAGCAACTCGGAGATGTCGGAGTAGAAGCTGGTGTCGGCGGTGCCGGCCAGGAACGTGGGGTGCAGCAGGCTGGCGACCAGCAGGTCGCGGTTGGTGGTCACCCCGTGCACGCGGGCGCGCCGCAGGGCGCCGGCCAGCTGCCGCGCCGCCGACTCACGATCCTTCGCGTACGCGATGACCTTGGCGAGCATCGCGTCGTAGTGGATGCCGACCGCACTGCCGTCGGTGACGCCCGAGTCGACCCGGATGCCGCCGCCCACCGGAATGTCGAACCGCCGCTCGGCGTCCGGCACGTCGAAGCGCACCACCGTGCCGGTCTGCGGCCGCCAGTCCGCGGCCGGGTCCTCGGCGTACAGCCGGGCCTCGATCGCATATCCGGTCATGCCCGGTTCCGGTCCGGTCAGCGGCCGGCCGTTCGCCACGTCGATCTGCAGGCCGACCACGTCGACCCCGGTCACGCACTCGGTGACCGGGTGCTCGACCTGCAGGCGGGTGTTCATCTCCAGGAACCAGAACTCGCCGGAGGAGTCGGCCAGGAACTCGACCGTCCCGGCACCCCGGTACCCGACCGCGGCCGCCGCGGCCCGCCCCGCTGCCAGCAGTCGTTTCCGCAGGTCTCCGCCGAGCCGTTCGACCAGCGGTGACGGCGCCTCCTCGATGACCTTCTGGTGGCGGCGCTGCAGCGAGCACTCCCGTTCGCCGAGCGCCCAGATCCGGCCGTGCTGGTCGGCCATCACCTGCACCTCGACGTGATGCCCGGCTTCGAGGTAGCGCTCGCAGAACACGGTCGGATCGCCGAACGCGGCGGCCGCCTCCCGGGCCGCCGACGCGATCGCCTCCGGAAGGTCGGCGAGCGACCGTACGATTCGCATCCCCCGCCCGCCGCCGCCGGCCGACGCCTTGACCAGCACCGGCAGGTCTTTCTCGCCGAGGGTGGCGACGTCGAGCCGGTCGAGCACGGGGACGCCGGCCACGGCCATCCGGCGCTTCGACTCGATTTTGGAGCCCATCACCTCGATCGCCTCGGGGGAGGGGCCGATCCAGATCAGACTCGCATCGCGTACGGCCTGAGCGAAGCCGGCATTCTCGGAGAGGAACCCGTACCCGGGGTGAATGGCGTCCGCGCCGGCCCGGCGGGCCGCGGCGATGATCAGATCGCCGCGCAGATAGGTATCGCCGGGCGCCGAGCCGGGCAGGCGGACGGCGCTGTCCGCCTCGCGGACATGCGGCGAACCGGCGTCGGCGTCGGAGAAGACCGCCACCGTGGCCAGGCCTCGGCGGCGGCAGGTGGCGAAGACCCGGCGGGCGATCTCGCCGCGGTTGGCGACCAGCACACTCGTGATCATGCGGCTCACATCCGGAAGACGCCGAAGGCGTCGGTGCCCTCGACCGGCGCGGAATGGATGGCGGACAGGGCGACACCGAGCACGTCGCGGGTATCGCGGGGGTCGATGATGCCGTCGTC
Source organism: Paractinoplanes toevensis (assembly GCF_018332695.1). Taxonomy (GTDB): domain Bacteria; phylum Actinomycetota; class Actinomycetes; order Mycobacteriales; family Micromonosporaceae; genus Actinoplanes; species Actinoplanes toevensis. The sequence goes on along the minus strand of NZ_BOQN01000064.1, from coordinate 36,042 downwards.
GTAGACCATCCCCGACAGCACCAGCGGCATCGACTCGGCGGTGATCTGCTGTTCGATCATCGTGCGCACCACCTGGGCACCGTCCTCGTCGAAGGGTTTGCCGCGGGCCAGGGCCGAGGCTTTCGAGACCAGGTAGGTGACGTCGGCGAGCTGCTGGGCGCCCATCACGGCGGAGCGGGCGCTGGGCCAGGAGAACACGAACCGGGGTTCGTAGGCCCGCCCGCACATGCCGTAGTGGCCGGCACCGTACGAGTTGCCGATCAGCACCGAGATGTGCGGCACCGTCGAGTTCGACACCGCGTTGATCATCATGGCGCCGTGCTTGATGATGCCGCCCTGTTCGTATTCCCGGCCCACCATGTAGCCGGTCGTGTTGTGCAGGAACAGCAGCGGCGTGTGCGACCGGTTGGCGAGCTGGATGAACTGGGCGGCCTTCTGCGCCTCCGCACTGAACAGCACGCCCTGCGCGTTGGCGAGGATCCCCACCGGATAGCCGTGCAGCCGCGCCCAGCCGGTCACCAACGACGTACCGTAAAGGGGTTTGACCTCGTCGAAGTCACTGTCGTCGACGATCCGGGCGATCACCTCCCGCGGGTCGAACGGCGACCTCAGCCCGGGCGGCACGATCGACAGCAGGTCCTCGGCCGGGAAACGCGGTTTTAGAACCGGCGCCGGCGAAGGACCTTTCTTGCGCCAGTTGAGCCGGGCCACGATCCGCCGCCCGATCCGGATGGCGTCCTGCTCGTCGGCCGCGTAATGGTCGGCCAGCCCCGACACCCGCGCGTGCATCTCGGCCCCGCCGAGCGACTCGTCGTCGGACTCCTCGCCGGTGGCCGCCTTGACCAGCGGCGGCCCCGCCAGGAACACCTTGGACCGCTTCTCGATCATCACGACGTGGTCGCTCATCCCGGGCAGGTAGGCCCCGCCGGCCGTCGAGTTCCCGAAGACCAGCGCGATCGTCGGAATGCCCTTCGCGGACAGCCGGGTGAGGTCCCGGAAGACCGCCCCGCCCGGGATGAACACGTCCTTCTGGGTGGGCAGATCGGCCCCGCCCGACTCGACCAGCGCGATCAGCGGAAGCCGGTTGGCCAGCGCGATCTCGTGCATCCGCAGCGTCTTGCGCAGCGACCACGGATTGCTGGACCCGCCCTTCACCGTCGGATCGTTCGCCACCAGCAGGCACTCGACCCCGCTGACCACCCCGATCCCGGCCACCACACTGCCGCCGACGGCGAACTGCGACCCGTACCCGGCGAGCGCGGCCAACTCGAGGAACGGGGAGTCGAGGTCGAGCAGCAGCTCGATGCGTTCCCGGGCGGTCATCTTGCCGCGCGCCTGATGCCGGGCGACGGCCTGCTCGCCACCGCCCGCGACGGCTTTGGCGGTCTCCGCGGCGATCTCCTCGAGCGCCGCGAGCATGGACTCACGCGCGGCCGCCACGTCCGGTCCGGCCGGGTCGAGCGTGGATCGCAGGACACTCATCGTTCCTCCAAGAGCGATACTGGAATGTCCACCAGCCGCGACCGCAGCCACTCGCCGAGCCCCTTGGCCTGCGGATCGAACCGGGCGTTGTCGGCCACCCCGGCACCGAGGAGCCCCTCGACGACGATGTTGACCGCCAGAAGGTTGGGCAGCCGGGTGATGTGGATCGCCCGCCCCGCGGTCTCCGGCAGCAACGTGCGAACAACGTCTTCATTCAAAAGACCGACGAGCCATGTGTACGCCTCCGGACGGCGCACCCAGACCCCGACATTGGCGTCCCCGCCCTTGTCCCCGGACCGCGCCCCGGCGATGGTGCCGAGCGGCAGCCGCCTCGTGTTCCCCGCGGTTTCGCCGGCGGCGGGCGGGCCGGGCAGCGGTTCGAGCGGCTGCCGCACGCGCGGCGGCTCGATCCGTTCCACCGTGCCGTCGTCGTGCACCACCTCGTGCGGGGCGACGCCCTGCAGGACGTACCCGGCGGTGAAGACACCGTAGGGGTGGGCCCGGCCCGGGGGAGTGGTGGCGAAGAAACCGGGGTAGGACGCCAGTGCCACCTCGACGGCGGCGTTGGCGAAGGCGCGACCGGCCTTCTTCTCGTCCGCGTCCCGGGCGACGACCGTGAGCAGCGCGGATGCCTGCTGCTGGGTCGGGGCGTCCGGCGCGTCGACCCGGGCCAGGGTCCAGGTCAGCTCAGCCGGGTGGACCGGCAGCCCGGCCTCGAACTGGCGGCGGAACAGATCGGCCTTCGCCTCGATGTCCGGGCCGGTCAGCACCACGGTCATCTCGTTGCGGAAACCGCCGATCGAGGTCAGGCACACCTTCAGGTCGGGTGGGGGAGCCTCACCGCGCACACCGGAGATCGACACCCGGTCCGGGCCGTCCTGGCGCAGGGACACCGTGTCGAGGCGGGTGGTGACGTCCGGTCCGGCGTAGCGGGCGTCCTGTACCTCGTACACCAATTGAGCCGTCACCGTGCCGACCGAGACCGTGCCCCCGGTGTCCGGGTGTTTGGTGATGATCGACGAGCCGTCCGCGAAGATCTCGGCGAGCGGGAAACCGGGGTGCAGGAGATCGTCGATCTCCGTGAAGAACGGGTAGTTCCCGCCGGTCGCCTGGGTGCCGCACTCCAGCACGTGCCCGGCCACGGTGGCCCCGGCCAGCCGGTCGAAGTCGGTGCGCTGCCATCCGAAGTGGGCGATGGCCGGACCGATCACCAGCGACGCGTCGGTGACCCGTCCGGTGACCACGATGTCGGCCCCGGCTTCCAGGGCCCGCGCGATCCCGAAGGCACCGAGGTAGGCGTGTGCCCCCAGCGGCCGCCCGCTCCCCGCCCCGGCCGCGCTCGGGTCGGCCGCGCCCGGCGCGCCGAGGCCGAGTTCGGCCGCGCGGGCGGTGAGGTCGTCGCCGCGGACCAGGGCGATCCTGGCCGGTAGGCCCAGGGCGCGGATCGCGGCGACCAGGCCCTCCGGGTTGACGCCGCCGGCGTTGGTGACGATCCGGACCCGGCGGTCCAGGGCCAGGGCCAGGCAGTCGCGGAGCTGGGTGAGGAAGGTGCGGGCGTAACCGGCGGCCGGGTCGGCGGCCCGGTCGCGGGCGAGGATGAGCATGGTCAGCTCGGCCAGGTAGTCGCCGGTCAGCACGTCCAGGTCGCCGCCCTCCAGCATCTCGCGCATCGCCGAGAGGCGATCCCCGTAGAAGCCGGAGCAGTTGCCGATGCGGATCACCCGCCGAGGCTCGCACAGCTCAGAAAAACAAGCAAGCGTGCTTGTTTTCTCGCGGTTCGGCTGGTTACCGTTCGGTGATGCGGCTCAACGAGGACCATGCAGCGTTCCGGGACAGCGTCCGCCGGTTCGTCGACACCGAGGTCAACCCGCACGTCGACGGGTGGGAGGAGGCCGGCCGGGCGCCGCTGCACGACCTGTTCCCCAAGGCCGCGGCGCTGGGCCTGCTCGGGCTGGAATACGACGAGGCCTACGGCGGCGAGGGCGCCGACCACAGCTTCCAGCTGGTCGCCGCCGAGGAGTACGGGCGGATGCACGCCGGCGGCGTCGGCATGGCGATGGGCGTGCAGGCCATGATGGCCACCCCTTCGCTGCACGACTTCGGCACGCCCGAGCTGAAGGAGCAATACCTGCGCCCGGCCATCGCCGGCACCGCGGTCACCGCGATCGCGGTCACCGAGCCGGACACCGGCTCCGACGTTTCCCGGCTGCGCACCCGAGCGGTCCGCGACGGCGACGACTGGGTGATCAGCGGCCGCAAGGTCTACATCACCAACGGCGCCCAGGCCGACTGGCTGTGCCTGCTCGCCCGCACGTCCGACGAGGGCGGCTACCGCGGCATGTCGCAGATCGTCGTGCCCACCGACCGCCCTGGCTTCAGCGTCGTGCGCACCTTCGACAAGCTGGGCAACCGCTGCTCCGACACGGCCGAGCTGGCCCTCGACGAGGTGCGGGTGCCGGTCGCCAACACGATCGGCGAGATCGGCCGGGGCTTCCAGCAGCAGATGCGCCAGTTCGTCACCGAGCGCGTCTTCGCGGCCTACACGACGGCCGGCCAGTGCCAGTACGCCCTGGACCGCACCCGGGCGTTCGTGCACGACCGCTCGGTGTTCGGCCGCCCCCTGGCCGACCGGCAGTACGTGGCGTTCCGCCTGACCGAGCTCCAGGCCGAAGTGGACCTGCTGCGCAGCCACAACCTGCAGACCGCCGAGGCCCTGATGGCCGGCGATGACGTGACCCGGATGGCCACGGTCGCCAAGCTGAAGGCGGGCCGCCTGATCCGCGAGGTCGCCGACTGGTGCCTGCAGTTCCACGGCGGCATGGGCTACCTCGAGGAGACCTGGACGGCCCGCATGCTCCGCGACGTCCGCCTGACATCGATCGGGGCCGGCGCCGACGAGGTGATGCTCCAGGTCCTGGCCCGCCTGGACGGCCTCCCGGCCTGAGCGCGGGGGCCGGGCGCGTCGTTGCTCACAACTCCCGCCGGTCGAGGATGACGACGGCGCCGGCCAGCAGCGCGACCGTGGAGGCCAGCGTCACTCCCACCGCGGGAAGGTAGTCGGTGACATCGACCGCGGCCCCGGTCAGCAACCGAGCCGGCATCGCCGTACCGATGAACGGTGCCTGCCGCGCGACCCCGGCGACCAGAACCACCAGGACGGACAGGCTCGCGGTGACGATCTGTCCGGCGGCGCGCGCTCCGATCAGCGTCACGACCGCACCGACCCAGACCAGGTACAGGCAGCCCAAGGCCGTACCCGCGAGCAGGTCGCCGGGGTCCGGGGCACCGATCAGGACGGTGGTCTCGTACCAGGCCCCGGCCATGCCGAGCAGGTACACCAGCACGGTTGCGGCGGCGGCGACCGCGAACCGGGGAAGCAGCAGCGTCGCCGAGGCGGGCAGCCGGCCGTACCGGGTGCCCCGGGCCAGCGACCAGTGGTAGAGGCCGGCGGCGCGACTGCTGTACGGGCTGAGCGGGCCGGCGATGGCCACGATCAGCACGACCATGCCGAGTTGGCTCACCTGGGCGACGTAGGCGGCGATGCCGTCGGCCGCGGTGGGGCTCGGCAGGCCGGCCGCCAGGGCCCGAGTCTCCGGGGAGTGTTCGAGCAGCCAGGCGAGATTGGCCGCCATGATCGGCAGGCACAACCCCAGCAGGACAAACAAACCGACCAAACCGATCAACCGATGGGTACGAATCCAGCGGACCAGTTCGAGCCGCAGCAGACTGGTCGGGTTCATGCGGCTACCAACTCTCCGGTGAGGGCGCCGGTCAGCGCGAGGAACGCTCGTTCGAGGTCGCCGGTCCGGCCGGGGCCGGCCTGCGGGTCGAAGGCGGTGAGGCCGCTGGTCGGCCCCTGGTACACCAGCCGGCCGTGGTGCATGACGCCGACGGTCCACGCGGCCTGCTGGATCTGGGTCAGGTCATGACTGGAGATCAGTACCGCGGTCCGTTCGGCCACCCGTTTGAGCAGTGCGACGAGCTGCGCCCGGCCGGCCGGGTCAAGTGCCGCCGTCGGCTCGTCCATGATGATCAGCTCGGGATAGCCGATCAGGGCGACGGCCAGCCCGAGCCGCTGGGTCATCCCCCGGGAGAAGCCGCCGACCCGGCGATCGGCCGCGCCGGCCAATCCGACCTCGGCGAGGATCGCGGCGGTCGCCTCGGCCGGCCGGTCCGGCGCGGTCAGCCGGCGGGCCAGGTCGACGACCTCCCGGGCGGTCAGCCACGGCTCGAACTCCGGAACGTCCGGGCAGATCGCGAGCCGCGCCGCCGGGAACGCCCGCTCGACCCGGCCGGCGTCGGGTCGGCGCACCCCGGCGATCAGAGCGAGCAGGGTGGTCTTGCCCGACCCGTTCGGGCCGACGAGACCGTAGATGCCCCGGCGAGGTACCACCAGGCCGACGCCGAGCACCCCGGTGCCGTCCGGGTACCGGCGGACCAGATCGGTGGTACGCAGGACCGGATCGACGACGTCGAAGCTGGTGTCTCCGGCGGTGCCGGGCGCCGACGGCCCCTCGTCGAGGGTGCGGGTCCCCCGGCCCAGAAAGAGGTAGGCCAGCAGCCCCCAAGGGAACGAGGCCAGCGCGACGGCGGTCCACACGGCCCGGGGCAGATATCGTGGCGCCGGTCCCCGCCAGATATCCACCAGGCCGGCCACGATGCAGGCCGCGACGAGCAGCAGGGCCGGCGCGATCACGGCCGCCAACTTGGGAGACAGGTCGTTTTCCAGCATGATCTCGACCGTACGGAGCAAGCGTGCCACCCACGACCGGCTCCACTCCCCGGTCGATGGTGTAGCTGGCTACACCTTGATCGATCGAGGCCTGCTGGCGAACACTCGACCGCAACGGGTGGGAACGGGGGTCGACGAGGTGCTGACGAGCCTGCACCGAGCATGCCTCGGCAGCCGGCAGTTGCTGTCCGGCGGCCCGACCGCGCTGCTCGCACTCGTGGCGTTCGTGCTGACCGCCGCCGCGCTGGCCTCCAGCCCGCCGCTCGGGGCGCTGTTGCTCCCGGTCGCGGCCACCGCGAACCGCAAGGTCGCGACGCGGGAACGGCGCCGGGTCGGCCGCCTGCTCGGTACGCCGGTGGAGTACCGGTACGCGCCCCTGCTCGACGCGGCGACGCCGGCGGGTCACGGGTACGCCCGGCGCTGGTTGACGATCATCGTCCGTACCCTTGCCGCCCGTTCGACCTACCAGGACGCCGCCTGGACCGCCGTACACGGTCTGCTCGGCACGGCCCTCATCGCGCTGGTCCCGGCGCTCTGGGCCGCGGCGATCGCCGCGGTCGCGGCCGTGCCGTTCTGGCTGTTCGTGCCGGGCACCAGCGCAGCCTGGCTACTGCCGACGGCGCTGGCCCCGGTAACCCTGCTCGTCCTGCGGTCGCTGCCGACGTTCGCCCATGCGCAGGCCCGCCTGTCGGCGCGAATGCTGGCCGAGCCGGCCCAGGCGCGCATGTCGGCCCGGCTGGTGGAGCTGGCCGAGACCAGGGCCGGCGCACTCGCCGCGCACAGCGCGGAGCTGCGCCGCATCGAACGTGACCTGCACGACGGCGCGCAGGCGCGGCTGGTCTCGATCGCCCTGCGGCTGGCCCTGGCCGAGCGGCGGATGACCTCGGACCCGGTGCTCGCCGCCGACCTGGTCGGCCAGGCCCGGGAGGGGGCCGAGGCGGCCATGGGCGAGCTGCGCGACCTGATCCGCGGGCTGTACCCGCCGATCCTGGCCGACCGAGGTCTGGTCACCGCGGTCGAGGCCCTCGCCGCGCGCAGTCCCGTGCCGGTAACCGTCACCGTGGACGCGCGGACCGCCGAGCGACCACCGGCGGCGGTGGAGGCCGCCGCGTACTTCGGGGTGTCCGAGGCATTGGCCAACGTCGCCAAGCATTCCGGCGCCGGGCAGGCGACCCTCGGCCTCGTCCTGGACGACGACCGGTTGGTGATCGTGGTGACCGACGACGGCACCGGCGGCGCCGACGAGTCCCGCGGCACCGGTCTGAGCGGCATCCGCCACCGGGTCGCCGCCTTCGACGGAAGCCTGGCCCTGTCCAGCCCGGCGGGCGGCCCGACGGTGCTCACCATCCGGCTGCCCTGCACCGCCGAGGCCGATCCACTGTGAACCGGAGGCGGCCGTGCGGGTCGTGATCGTAGAGGACAACGTGCTTCTCGCCGAGGGACTACGGCTGATGCTCGAGCTGGAGGGGGCGACGGTCGTGGCGGTGCTGCACACCGCCGAGGAATTTCTGACCACCATCGGCGAGCACGCTCCGGACGTCACCATCACCGACGTACGGCTGCCGCCCGCCTTCAGCGACGAGGGCGTCCGGGCCGCCGCCGAGGCCCGTCGACGCTGGCCCGGCCTGCCGGTGCTGGTGCTGTCCCAGTACGTCGAGCACGTCTACTCCGCCGAACTGCTGTCCCAGGGTGCCGGCGGGGTCGGCTACCTGCTCAAGGACCGGGTGTCCCGAGTGGACGAATTCCTCGACGCCCTGCGCCGGGTGGCGTCCGGCGGCACCGCGATCGACCCGGAGGTGATCGCCGAGCTGTTCCGCCGTCAGCGGCAGAACAGTCCGCTGGAGCGGCTGACCGCCCGGGAGCGGGAGGTGTTGTCGCTGATGGCGCAGGGGCACTCGAACACCACGATCGCCGGACTGCTGACCCTGACCGAGCGGTCGGTGAGCAAGCACATCGGCAACATCTTCACCAAGTTCGACCTGCCCCCGGACGACAGCGCACACCGCCGGGTACGCGCCGTCCTGACGTTCCTGAACTCGTGACCCACCGGCCGGCATCGAACAGCATGCCCGGATCAGCCCGTCGGACCGTCGGCAGCCAGGGCGCGCGATCGAGCCTCGGTACCCAGGAACTCGCCTATCCGGATCACCAGGCGGCTCACCTCGTAGGCCACCATGCCCATGTCGATGTCGCGCTGGCAGAGCACAGCCAGCCGCGCGTTCTGCCCGGCGGACACCAGGAACAGGGTGTTCCCGTCGTATTCGATGACGACCTGCTGCACGGCCCCGGACCCGAAGCGGCGGCCGGCCCCGGCGGCAAGGCTGTACATCGAGGAGGCACCGGCCGAAAGGATCTCCGCCAGGTCCTGCGACATGAACGACGACTTCTGGATGATCAGCCCGTCGGTGGAGAACAGGACGGTCGACACCACATGAGGCACCTCAACGAGATCGTCCAGCATCCAGGGCAGGTTGGTCGGGGGCATCGGGGTGGTCATGGGCTCCTCCTCCAGCGGGACGTCCCCATTCCACCCGAGGATTGCGCCCGAATCATCCCCCAATTCTCCTTTGAGGGGGATTCCCCTAACGCCCTAACACGCAGCCCCAAACCGCCCGTCCGGCAATGGGGACGCGCCCCGATTCCCCCGAGGCCGCTGATCGCCACCAGCGCCTACGCGGGCCAGACCATCGACGACTGGTTCATCGCGTACCACCGCTTCGCCGTCCCGGGCGGCGGCACCCACCGGGAGACCGCGATCGACGGCCTGCGGTTCACCGCGGCCGGCCTGATCGTTCCGGTCCGGCCGAGGCTCTGAGGCCGGGTGCTGGCCGGGGCGGCGGCGGCCGCGTTCGTCCTGGCGGTGCTGTCGGCGGTGGCCGGCTTCGGTGGTGGCGTGCTGCTGCTGCCGGTGTTCATCGCGCTGTTCGGGCTGCGGGTGGCGGTGCCGGTGCTCGCGCTGACCCAGGTGTCGAGCAACGCGTTCCGGGTGTGGCTCAACCGGCGTGATCTGCGCTGGCGCCTGGTCGGCTGGTTCGCGGCCGGCGCCGTGCCGTTCGCCGTCGCCGGTGGACTGTTGCTGGCGCACGCTCCGCTCGGCGAGCTCCAGCGCCTGCTGGGGGTGTTCCTGATCGGTGTGGTCATCTGGCGGCGGCGCAATCCGCAACCCCGCAAGCCGGCCGACCGAAGTTTCGCGGTGGTGGGAGCCGCCTCCGGCCTGGCGTCCGCGTTGCTGGGCTCGGCCGGGCCGCTGACCGCGCCCTTCTTTCTCGCGTACGGGCTGACCCGCGCGGCCTACATCGGCACGGAGGCGGCCGGCGCCCTCACCATGCACCTGTCGAAGATCGCCGCCTACGGTGCCGGTGACCTGATCACCCGGCCGGTCCTGCTCTACGGCGCGACGCTGACCCCGGCCACGCTGGCCGGGGTCTGGGTCGGTAAGAAGATCGTCGGGCGGATCAGTGACCGGGTGTTCGTGATCCTGGTGGAGATCGGCCTGATCGCCGCAGGAGTGCTGTTGCTCGCCGGCTGAACGAGCCTCAGCGGCCGAGCCCGGTGAGCCGGCTGAGTGCGGCGAAGCCGTCGTCGGTGCCGGGCCAATGCTTGCGGACGGCTTCGAGGCCGGCGCGGCGGACGGTCGATCGGAGTACGGCGGTGACGATGATCGCGTCGTCGGCGTACCCGAGAACCGGGATGAAGTCGGGGATCAGGTCGATGGGAAAGGCCAGATAGGCAAGCAGCAGGCCGAGCCGGATCCGGACACCGCGCGGCAGTTCCGGGTCGCGGGCGAGGCGATGCAGCAGCCGGATCAGGTCGGGCAGCAGCCGCAGCGCTTCTTTCAGCTGGGCGGGGCCGGGCCGGGCGGCCAGCAATGCGATCAGCAGCGCCGTCCAGATCAGCAGGATCGCGACGCCGGCGCCGATCAGGGTCTGCCACCACCACGCCATGTCTCAGCCTCCCAAATAGGCCGAGGTGCACCGGGGCAATCCCGGTGCACCTCGGCGAACGGCGATGTCAGGACCCGAAGTTGTAGTTTCCGGTGCCGGGGACCTTCGACGGGAGGCTTCGGCGGGACTGCTCGCCGCGGACGGCCACCTTGATCATGTCGTAGATCGTGCCCAGCGCGACCACCACGATCACCGAGACCGTGAACCAGTGCTTCACGTCGCCGCCGCCCAGGTCGGCGAAGTTGTGGAACTCGGGGTTGAAGAAGCGATCGGTGGCCAGCAGCCAGATCAGCGGCACCGCGAAGAGCAGCTGCTGCACGGCGTTGACCACGGTGACCGTGCGGTCGTAGGAACGGCGGCGGAAGAGCCAGATCTGGTAGCCGGCCCCGATGACCAGGGCGACGATCATGTACGGCCACCAGAACGACCAGTTCGCCGGGTTGAGCACGGGCACCTCGTTGAGGCCGAAGTGCTGCCAGATCAGGGCCGCGGTCAGCAGGATCGGCCAGACGACGCCGGCCGCCACCTCGGTCTTCGGGACGCTGCTCGGTTCGTACCTCGGCAGGTCCTTCAGGGTCCAGTTGAGTTTCAGGCCGGTGCGGCCGGGGCCGGCGCCGGTGCGTTCGAGCACCACGAACACGGCGGTCGTCCAGAACGCCATCTGGATGCCCACGTTCAGGATGGCGGTCACCGCACCGCCGATCACCTTGCCGATATCCGGGTCTTCGATCAGCTGGACGACCACGCCGATGATCACCACGATCGGCAGCACGGCGGCCAGCATCAGGGTCAGCAGGCGCCGCCACGCCGGGTAGAACTCCGGTCCGATCAGGACGTTGGTTCGCCCCGAGTACTGGTCGGCGAGCCTCTCCGGGTCGCCCAGCTCGGTCAGCGTGCCCTCGACCGCGGTCTCCCGCTCCTCGCCGGCCTCGACCCGGGCGTCGACCGCGTCCTCGATGCTGGCGCGCAGCTCCCGGTCGATGTCGCCGCGCTGCTGCTCCGGGATGTGGCGCAGGGCGGTGTAGACGTAGCGGTCGATCAGGCTGGTCATTCTTCGCTCCCCGATTTGACTGAAAGGTCGCCGATGGCGGTGTCGATGCGGGACCACTCGTCGCGCAGGGTGCCGGCGAGTGCGTCGCCCTGTTCGGTGGTCCGGTAGAACTTGCGCGGGCGGGCCTCGTCGGTGTTCCACTCGCTGGTCAGCAGCCCCTGCGCCTCGAGCCGGCGCAGCAGCGGATAGAGCGTGTTGGCCTCGACCTCGAAGCCGGCCTGGCTCAGCGTCTCGAGCAGCGAATAGCCGTAGCCCGGGGTGCGCAGAGTGATGAGGCTGGCGACGACGACGGTGCCGCGCCGCAGCTCCTGCAGGTGCCCCGATAGCGTCGCGTCCATTGTCATGCTCAACACCATAGTGTGTGTCACACACTATGGCAACAGGAAACACCAATGTGCCGTCGATGTTCGTCGCTAAAGTCCGGCCGCGATGCGCTTGTCGTACCGCTTGACCTGCTTGAATCCCTCGCCGGAGAGCGTCTCCAGGCGGCTGCGCCAGAACGCCCAGCGCGGGACGCCGAACCCGACGCCGGCCTGCATGGCCAGTTCGCCGAGGCGGGCCGCGTAGGTGCGGCCGTGGATCGTGGCGCCGGCCAGCTGCTCGCCGGCGTGCCGGAACCACTCGATCGCGGCGTCCAGGTTCTCGGCCGGGCCGTCGAAGGTCTCCAGCCCGGCGCTGATCGTCCACCGGCCCAGGAGCCGGGCGTCATGCGTTCTCGCGGCGGTCAACCGGGCGGCGAACGAGTTCAGCGCGGTCCACTCGGTGGTGCTGCGGCCGCATCGGTCACCGTCCGCCCGGCCGCGCAGAGGATCGCCTCGGGGTCGTCCGCGTCGACCAGGGGAGCGACGAAGGCATCGACGTCGGCGGCGGCCACGGCGGTCGCCTCCTCGTACGTCATCTGATCCTCGCCCTTACCTTCCGCTTACCTGCCGGGCCTAGCTTCGCAAGCATGACCGACCGCCGCGTGATCTCCCATGTGCTGCGCCGGCTGACTCCCGGGCCCACCGCGACCGAGATCGACGCCGGGGTGTCGGCGGGGCTGGAAGCCACCGTCGACCGCGTGCTCGCCCCGGTGCCGCCGCCCGCGCTGCCCGCCCTAGGCGCGGACCCGCTGACCTCGGCCCGCACCAAGGAGGAGAGGCAGGAGGCCCGCCGTCAGGTGGCCGAGCAGGTCGCGGACGCCACCTGGTGGTGGATCGGCCGGTTGGCCGGCACCGGCTCCTCGGCGGCCGAGAAGCTGACGTTCTTCTGGCACGGGCACTGGGCGACCAGCGTGCAGAAGGTCCGGTCGGCCGGGCTGATGCTCTCCCAGCAGCAGATCTTCCGCCGCTACGGGACCGGGGCCACCGGGCCGCTGGTGCGGGCCATGCTGCGCGACCCGGCGCTGATCATCTGGCTGGACGGGCAGCGCAACACCCGCAAGGCGCCGAACGAGAACCTGGCCCGCGAGGTCATGGAGCTGTTCACGCTCGGGGTCGGGCACTACACCGAGGACGACGTCAAGGCGGCCGCCAAGGTGCTGACCGGGTGGCAGGTCGACCGGGCCGCCGGAACCGCCCGGCTGGTCGCCGCCCGGCACGACCCCGCCGCCGTCACGCTGCTCGGGACAACCGGGGTGTTCGGGGTGGACGAGTTCGCCGACATGCTGGTGCGGCATCCGGCCCACGTGCCGTTCCTGGCGTCGCGCGTCCGGGCGCGTTACGGCTCGGCGCCGGACCTGGAGACCGCCGGTAACAACGTCACCGCCATGCTGCGGGCGCTGGCCCTGGACGCCAGTTTTCCCGCCGACGCCGGGAATCTGGGGAAACAGCCGATCGAATGGGTCGTCGGGGCCGTGCGGCAGCTCGACGTTCCGCTCGACAAGGCGCGCAAGCCGGCGCTGGCCGCGCTGCGGGCGCTCGGGCAGGTGCCGTTCCGGCCGCCGTCCGTCGGCGGCTGGCCCGCCGGCGAGGCCTGGCTCACGACCGCGGCCGCCCAGGCCCGGCTGCGGTCCGGGCAGGCGCTGGCCGCGCTCGCGCCGGCCGCCGTGCAGTCGCTTTCCGAGACGAAAGGGGAGCGGCTCGACGCCCTGGCCCGGCTCCTCGCCGTCGACGCGTGGACCGACCGCACCGCCGCGGTGCTGAAACCGGTCGCCGCGAAACCGCAGCAGCTGCTCGCCCTCGCCCTCGCCACCCCCGAATACACCGTCCACTGAACGGAGGCATCGTCATGGACGTCATCACCCGGCGCCGGTTCCTGGCCGCCAGCGGGGTCGCCGTCGCCGGCGGGGTCGCGGCCTACTCGCTGCGCGACATCCTCGCCACCGCCGGCGATCGCGATCCGGCCGCGCGCACCCTGGTCCTGGTCACCCTCTACGGCGGCAACGACGGAATCAACACCGTCATCCCGTACGCCGATCCGGCCTACGCCGCCGCCCGCCCCGCCCTCGCCTACGACGCCGGTCAGGTCCTCCGCCTCGACGACGCCTTCGGCCTCAACCCGGCCATGACCGGCCTGCACCAGCTCTACCAGGACGGAAAGCTGGCCGTGGTGCGCGGCGTCGGCTACCCGAAGCCGGACCGCAGCCACTTCCGGTCGATGGACATCTGGCAGACCGGGCGGCCCGACCGCCCCGAGAACACCGGCTGGCTCGGCCGCTGGCTGGACGCGGCCGGCGGTGACCCGCGCCTCGCGGTCTCGTTCGAGCCGGTGCTGCCGCCGCTGCTGGCCGGGGCGAGATCGGCCGGTGCCACCGTGCCGGGCGGGTCGGTGCGGCTGCCGAAGAACGTCACGACCGCGCAGCTCACCGCGCTCGGGGCGGCGGCGCCCGGGGAAACCGCCACCCGGGCCCGGGCCGCCGCCTGCTTCGGTGACCTGACCCGCATCCAGGACCTCATGTACGACGTGACGGAACAGGACGACGACCAGGACACCGCCACCGGAACCGGCGGCGCCAGCCAATCCCTCGACAGTCAGCTCGCGCTGGTCGCCAAGTGCGTCGAGGCGGGTGCCGCCACCCGGGTCTACTCGGTGTCGCTGGGCGGGTTCGACCTGCACGCCGATGAGAAGCAGGCGCAGGAGTCGCAGCTGGCCAAGCTGGACAAGCCGCTCGCCGCGTTCGCCGGCCGGATGGCCGCCCATGAGGTGGTCGTCGCCGTCTATTCCGAGTTCGGGCGCCGGGTGCGGGCCAACGCCTCGGACGGCACCGACCACGGCACCGCGTCGAACGTGCTGCTGCTCGGCGCGGGCATCAAGGGCGGACTGTACGGCGAGCCGCCCAGCCTCACCGACCTCGACCAGGGCGACCTCAAATACACGACCGACTTCCGGGACGTGTACGCGACGCTGCTCGCCGACGTTCTCGGCAGCGACCCCGCCCGGACGCTGGACGGCTGGACCGGCCGGTCCGAGGAGGTGTGGGCCTAGGTCACCACCACAGGCGCAGGGCCAGCCGTTGCGACGGCACGGCGGGGTCGTCGGCGTCGACCACCGCGATCAGACCCAGCCCGTCCGTCGCCGTCTCGCTGATCGCGAGCCCTTCCACCTTGTACGGGCCGGGCAGCGCACACATCGCCACGACGCCGTCGTCGTCCAGCAGCGCCAGCGCCGCACCGGCCACCGGCCCGTCGTCGACCGCGTTCGGCGTGTCCTCGGCGGCGGCGCTGACCAGCACCCGGCCGTCGGGCAGCGGCACGGCGTCGGTGACGCCGAGGGCGACGCCGCCGATCCGGCCCAGGTCGTACCGGCGCACCTCACCGACCTCGACGACGCCGGCCCGGCCGGTCCGCACCGCGGCGATCAGCGCCGCCGCGTCGACGTCCACGCCGGCCGTGGGCGCGCCGGCCGCCGGGTTGCCGCGCTGGAACCAGCGCAACCGGTCACCGAGCAGGAAGGCGCCCTCCAGGTTCAGCGCCTCGACGGCGATCCCGAGCGCGGCGGCGACGTCGTGATAGACCGGCGTCAGATCGGCCACGGTGAAACCGGTCGCGGACACCAGCGACGCGCGCATGCGGGCCGCGGTGGAGCCGGAGCCGAGCAGCAGCACACCCTCCGGCACGGCGCAGGCCGCCTCGAAGTCGGGCTTCAGATGCTTGGTCCCGGCGGCCTCGCTGAACACCTCGAGCCCGTCCACCGGGTCGGCGACCCGCACGGCCGTCACTCCGGCGCCGCGCCACCACGCCGCCTGCGTCGCGTCGTCCTGCGCGATCAGCCAGCCGTCGCCGAATGCGGCGATCGCCGAGGCGGCCCGCACCGGCGAACCGTCGTCGAAGACCAGCGACGCCACCTCGGTCACCGCAACCCGCATGCCTGCATCCAACCAGGCCGGCCCGGTGCCGGTGGGTCAGGGCGCGGCTTTGGCGCCGCCGCCGTCGTTGATCAGCAACTCCGGGTGCCGGCCCAGGTAGGCGGGGAGCTTGTCGGCGGCGGTCGCCGCGAACAGCTCCTTCGTCGCGTCGTTGATGCCCTCGGCCTGGCCGCCGTTGACCGACGCGAAGGTGCCGCCGTTCGTCTTGATCGGGATCAGGTCGGCGGCGGCCAGGCTCTTGAGGCCGAAGAGGAAGTCGGTGACCTTCACGCCGTGGGTGTCCATCTTCAGCGACGAACCGGCCGCGGCCAGCACGTCGGCCACCTTGGCCGGGTTGGTGAGGATGCCGCCGCTGGTCGCCTTCTTCGCCATCGCCCGCAGGAGCTGCTGCTGGTGCCGCTGACGGTCGTAGTCGCCGTTGGTCGAGTGGCGGATGCGGGAGAACTCGAGCGCCTCCCACGGGGCCATGGTGCGGCAGCCCTTCTTGAACCACAGGGCGTTCTTCGGCGCGTTCTCCGGGTTGGCGCCCACCGCGTACTTCACCTTGCCGTCGACCACGATGTAGTGGCTCGACCAGGCGTCCTTGTCGACGCACATGTAGACGCCGCCCAGGGCCTCGAGGATGCCCTTGAAGCCGTCGAAGTCGATGACCACGACGCCGTCGAAGCTGATGCCGGTCAGCTCCTTGACGGCCTTGGTCGCCAGCTTCGCGCCACCGGTCCAGCCGCGGCCGTTCATCGACCCGTACGCGTAGGCGGAGTTGATCTTCTCGGTCGCCCCGCCGAAGTTCATCGACTTGTCGGCCGGGATGTGCGCCATCGTGTCCCGGGGGATCGAGATCATGTACGCCTGGTCGTGCGTGGCGTTGATGTGCAGGATCAGCATCGTGTCGGAGCGGGACTGCTCGCCCTTCTCCTCCCAGCCCTGCCGGGTGTCGAGGCCGAGCATCAGCAGGTTCATCGCGCCGTCGGGCAGCTTGCCGGACTCCACGCTGCCGGTGGAGTCGTCCAGAACGCTGGAGGTGGTCTGGATGTTATTGGTCAGCTGGCCCAGGAAGTACCGCGAGGCGACCAGGCCGCTGACGCTGAGCACGGCCAGGACGACACCGAAGGTCAGCAGGGCCTTGGCCCACGCCGGTGCCTTGGACTTCGTGGCCTTCTTCGGCTTCGCGGCGGTCTGTCCCGGCATCCGTCGACTCCTCCTGACACGCGCGTGTTCCAAGCCTCGAATCGCGAGACCGCCCGCGCCGGGCCCAACACCGCACGAATTAGATATATCTTCGCGTTCCGCTAGTCAATCGGCCGCAAGGGTTTATAACTGGCAGTAATTTAACGGCGACTTCATGTCCATCATTGACTCCGTTCTATTGGGCGGGCCAAGATTTCCGAGCCATTACCGCAATGCGGAAAACGCGACGAAGGGCCCCCATCCCCCATGCGCCGTGACCATCCCCGCCGGATCGGCATCGCCGCCGGCATCGCCGCACTCCTGATTGTGATCCCCGCCACCCCCGCCTTCGCCGACCCGCCGCACGGCCTGCCGCAGAACGCCAACGGCTACGAACAGTCCTTCTCGCCGGCCTACGACTACGACACCGACGGCTGCTACGCGGTGCCGGCGATCGGGCCGGACGGCACGCTCAACGGCGGCCTCAAGACCACCGGTGCCGTCAACGGCAGCTGCCGCGACCAGTCCGATCTGGACAATTCCCAGACGTACTCCCGCTCGAAGTGCAACAACGGCTGGTGCGCCATCGTCTACGCCAGTTATTTCGAAAAGGATCAAGCGGTGGCCGGCAGCGGTCTCGGCGGCCACCGGCACGACTGGGAACACGTCATCTCGTGGGTCGAACAGTCTGCCAACCAGGTGCAATATGTGACCACCACGCAACACTCCAGCCAGGTCACCTACGCCCGTTCCGCGGTGCGATTCGAGGGCACCCACCCGAAGGTCGTCTTCCACAAGGACGGCGCGTCGACGCACTTCTTCCGGCTCGCCAACAGCAACGACGAGCCGCCGGAGAACCACTACCACGACTGGCGCTACCCGCCGCTGGTCGGCTGGGACGGTTACCCGACGATCGCGCTGCGCGACAGGCTCATGACGGCCGACTTCGGCTCGGCCACCCAGAAGATCAGCGACGGCCGTTTCGAGTCGTTGCTCAACGCCGGCAAGCCGGCCGGAATCCCCTTCGACCCGTACGCGTAGTCAGCGGCCGCACCGCTCCGGGGGCGACCCGCCCTCGGAGCTGTACGGTGGCCGCGATGAGAGGTCTAACGGTGGTGCCCGACCAGTCCGCGACGGGCCTGCTTCGAGCGGTACATCGCGTCGTCGGCCTCGCGTAGCATCCGTTCGGTCTCGGCCGGGGTGCCGGTCGAGGTGCCCACGCTCGCACCGACCGTGACCTCGGCGCCGGTCACCGCGATCGGGTCCGCCACGACTCGGCTGATCATCTCGGCGAGCGCCGCCGCCCGCGCGGGTGCGGCGTCCGGCAGCACCACGGCGAACTCGTCGCCGCCCAGCCGGGCGACGGTCCCGGAGTCGCCGACCAGCGCGGTGAGCCGGTCGGCGACGGTGATCAGCACCTGGTCGCCGGCGTGGTGGCCGTGCACGTCGTTGACCTGCTTGAACCCGTCCAGGTCGATGACCAGGAAGCTGATCGGCAGGTCGGCGTCGGCGGTCAGCACCCGCTGCTGGAGCAGGAAGCGGTTGGCGAGGCCGGTGAGCACGTCGTGGGTGGCCTGGTGGCGCAGTTCGTCCTGCAGCCGGCGGGCGTCGGTGACGTCCCGGCCGTTCCAGACCAGGCCCCGGATGTTCGGGTTGGCCAGCAGGTCGGTGCCGATCAGGTGGGTCCAGTGGTAGGTGCCGTCGGTGTGCAGCATCCGCAACTCGGCGCTGGCGGTGCCCGACGCCGTGGTCATCTCGGCCAGCAGCCGCGCCGCCACGGCCACGTCCTCCGGGTGCAGGCGCCCGCCCAGGTCGAGCCCGGTCTCGTCGCCCTCCTTCAGGCCGAGCAGCCGCACCGCGGACGGGCTCGCGTACAGCACCCGCTGGTTGCCGTCGGTGACGATGGTGGTATCGGAGGCGTGCTGGGCCAGCGCGTTCGACCACTCGTCGCGGCGGCTGATCTCGGCGAGCAGGCGTTCGTTGTCGTGGAAGGCGGCCTGCTGCCGGACCAGCACCAGGCCGGTGCTGAGCAGCACGCCGACGGCGACGCCCCAGATCTTCAGATCGGCGTGCACGGCGGGCAGGGCGAGGACGAGCAGCAGCTGGGTGCCGGCCACCGCCGCGTACGGCAGGCGGCTGAACCGTTTCTGCCGGGCCGCGACCGGCACCTCGATGTTGCGCCGGTTGAAGATCTCCTGCAGGCGCAGGCTGATCGGGATGAGCAGGCACGGCAGCAGCTGGGCCAGGTACATGATCCGCGGGTCGGAGCGGTCCATCAGCAGCGCCGCGAGCGGGGCCGCGACCGCGGTGCCGGTCACGCCGAGCGCGCCGATCGCCCCGGGCAGCTGCTGGAACGGGGCGTTGCGGCTGAACAGCAGCTTGATCAGGGCGAACGTGACGAGCAGCATCACCGCCGAGGTCGCGGCGGCGGCCAGCCGGTCATCGGTGCGGCCGTCGGTGAGCTGGCCGGCCAGCAGGAAGTACCAGAGGAAGACCGCGACCGCGGTGAGCACGGTCGCCGCGTCCAGCCACAGGCGCAGGCGCAGCCGGCCGACCCCGCCGATCGGGTGCGCCAGCATGGTGATCACCACGATCACCATGCCGCCCACCACGAACGCGGTCTGCACGGTGCTGACCTCGCCGGCCGGATGGCCGTGCAGCACCAGGGCGGTCTGGTAGGAGTCGGCGATCGCGCTGCTGCCCATCGCGGCGGCCACCGCCGTCCAGAACCGGCGGGCGTAGCGGTCGACCCCGGGCAGCCGGACCAGCCGCCCGGCGAGGTAGACGTTCAGCAGGTCGAAGGCGGCCTGCAGCACCCACAACGCCTGGTCGATGCCGGGCGCGAACAGGAACCACGGCACGAGCAGGACACCGAGGGCGATCAATGCGCACAGAACAGGGTCGAGTCGCGTCCGCACGCCCCGATCCACCCGCATCCGACCAGTACAGGCGACCCGGGTTGCAGGACGGGTGCAAACCCAGTCCCGTCTCGGAGCGGCGGGGACGCTCAGGCGCTGTCCGCCCCGCGGGCCGGAACGTCAGTAGGGTCGGGTCATGGACGGTGCCCGCCCTTCTGGCAGCCGGTGCCCGACTGGGGGCCGGTGGTCCGCCGGCTGCCGGACGTGACGGTCGCGTCGACCCTGACCCTGCACGTGGGGGAGCGGGAGGTCGAGCTCATGCACCCGGGCCCCGCGCACACCACCGGCGACCTGATCGCCTGGCTGCCCGCGGAACGGGTCCTCTTCTCCGGCGACCTGGTCTTCGCGGGCCTCACCCCGCTGGTGTTCATGGGTTCGGTGACCGGCGCGCTGCGGGCGATCGACTGGCTGGCCGGCCTGGAACCGGCCGTGGTCGTTCCCGGCCACGGCCCGGTGCTGACCGGCGACGACATCGGCCGCGTGTTCGACGAGCACCGTCGCTACTACCGGCTGGTCCAGCGGATCGCGGACGAGGGCCGCGGCCTTTCGCCGCTGGACGCGGCCCGGCAGGCGGAGCTGGGAGAGTTCGCCGGCTGGGCGGACGCCGAACGCCTGGTGCTCAACCTGCACCGGGCGTACGCCGACCGGGCGGGCACCGACATCGACCTGATCGCCGCCTTCACCGACGCCACCACCTGGCTGGGTGGCCCGATGTCCACCTCGGTATGAGTCCTACCCGCCGGCCCGGCGCTGTTCGTGGGCGGCGGCCAGGATGAGGTACGCCGCGGCCGTCCAGGTGTAGGCGCGGTCGCGGAGGCCGGCGCCGGACTCGGCGTCGAAGTTCTCCGCGAAGCCGGACCGTTCGCACAGGGCCCGGAACCGGGCGCTGACGTCGTCGGCCATCGCGGCGTGGCCGGCCCGGCGCAGGCCGTCCTCGATCAGCACGGTGCTGGGCGCCCAGATCGGCCCCCGCCAGTAGCCGTCGGCGAGGTAGTGCGGCGAGCCGACCGGCTCGGTGGCCAGCCCGTGCGCGGTCAGGTGGGCCTTCAGGGCGGCGGCGAGCCGGTCGCTGATCTCGGCGGGCAGGCCGGCGCCGAGGGCGATCGGCATCAGGTCGAGCAGGCTGGTGCCGGCCCGGCCGACGCCGGTGGCGGCGGTGCGGGCGACGAAGCGGTTGCCGTCCCACAGTTGGTCGACCAGGGCGTCCAGGACCGTGCCGGCGGTGCCGGTCCACCGGGTGGCCGCGGCCGGATCGCCGAGCTCCTCGGCCAGGCCGGCGAGTTCCCGCAGCTGCATGACCAGGAAGACGGCGAGGTCGGCGGTCTCCAGGGTCCGGTCGCCGTCGAAGGTGGTGGAGTTGTCCCAGCCACTGTCGTTGCCGTGCTGGTAGTGCGGCAGGGCGTGGCCGGGCACCCGGCGCCGGTCGAGCCAGAACTCCGTCCAGCCGGACAACCGCCGGTAGGCCTCGGCGAGCTGGTCGCGGTCCAGCGGCCGGGCGAGCCGCTCGCGCAGGCGGGCGAAGGCCCAGCCGTGGATCGGCGGCTTGACGAAGTTGTAGAGCACCTCGGAGTGGGTGACCGAGTCGGGCAGGGCACCGGCCGGGTCCTGGTGGTCGAACGGCAGCAGGAACTGGTGCCAGGCCAGGCCGGGATCGCCTCCGGCCAGGGCGATCGCGTTGAAGCAGTGGTCCCAGCTCCACACCTTGTCCATCCAGTGCTTCGACATCAGCACCGCCGGCCGGGTGACGAAGCCGCCGGGCGCCACGGTCGCCGACCACAGCACGTAGCAGGCGAGCTCGGTGGCCGGGGTGTCCGGCGTACGCCACGGTGCCACCGCTTCGGTGAAATCCCGGAAGGCCGCCGCGGCGGCGCCGGCGACCTCATCGAACGAGGCGCTTGCGGTGTACGGCGGACGGGCCGTCTCGTACTCCTCGATGGCGATCTCCCAGCCGGCGCCGGCCGGCAGGTCCAGATGCCGGTCGCCGGTGCCGAGCAGTTCGAGGCCCGCCGCCCCGGCGAGGTCGCCGCCCAGCACGGTGACCCGGTAGCGGCGCCCGGTCTCGTAGGAGCTGAACACGTGGGCACCGTCGACCGGGTCGCGGTAGAGGTAGGTGCCGCTGAACGGGGTGAGCGTCGCCGCGGCCGCCGCGATCCGCAGGCCCGGTCCGGCGCCGCGGACCCGGAGCGTGCCGGCGTCCTGGTAGACGGCCTCGATCTCGCCGGAGTCGTGCCGCCAGCGCAGCCGGGCGGGGGTGGCGGCGATCGTCGTCCCGGGCGCGGCCGCGAAGCGCAGGACCGGGTGCATCCCGGTCTGGTGGGAGACCAGGTGCAGGTCGTCGGCGTAGGTCTTCTCCGCGATGACCGGAGAGACGCCGAACCAGGACCCGTGGTAGCTGAACGGGATGTCCTGGAGGGAGAAGGTCGCCATGGCTGGCCTTTCGGTCGTGGACGGCGCCGGCCCCTCGATTCGATCACGGCCGGCCCCGCAGCGGCCCTCCTGGCGCGACGAACATGGGCCGTCGCCTTGCCGGGCCGCTGTGGTGCTGGACCGCTGTCCTGCCGGGTCTTGCCAGGGTCAGGCGAGCGCGGGGGAGGCGGGCTGGGTCGTGGCCTCGGGCTGCTCGACGGCCTGGGCGGCGCGGCGGCGGGACGGGCGCATCGCGCTCGCCGCGCACAGCAGCAGGCCGAGGGCCAGCCAGCTCAGCAGGACGGTCAGCGGGCGGGTGGCGCCGGCGCCGTCGAAGAACGCCGCCGAGCGGAGCAGGTTGAACGCCGCGCCCGGTGGCAGCAGCTGGCCCAGCTCGCCGGACCAGCCCGGCAGCATCTCGGGGGCGCTCGTGGCGCCGCTCAGCGGGTTGCCGAGCAGGAAGATCACGGCGGCGCCCAGGCCGAAGCCGGCGAAGCCCAGCAGGGACTCCAGGCCCAGCAGGGTCAGTGAGGTGGCGGCCAGGGACAGGGCCATCACGCCGGCGTTCAACGCGTAGGTGCCGTCGATCGAGCCCAGCCCGAACTGCAGGATCGCGGCCATCGCCGAACCGCCGATGACGGCGTAGGCCACCGCGCCGGTCACCCGGCGGAGGGTGCCGCGGATGCGCAGGGTCAGGAACACCGCCGCGATCATGCCGCCGATGACCAGGGGGAGGGCTCCGGCGGCCAGGCCGGCGCCGCGCGGGTCGTCGGCGGGGAGCGGGGCCAGGTCGCGGACCACCACGGCGGCCTCGGTGCCGGGCGACGCCTGGGACAGCGCGGTGGCGATGCCCTGCAGGGTCTGCGCGACCACCGGGCTTCCGGCGGAGGCGATCAGCACCTGGGGTTTGCCGGTGGAGAGGTCGATCGCGCCGTATACCTCGCGGTTGTTGATCGCCGCTTCGGCGGCGGCGGTGTCGGCGACCGGGGTGATGTCGAAGCCGCCGGGGAGGCGCTGCTCGAGGGCGGCGGTGACCTGGGCGGTGGCGGCGGCGGGGCCGGCCACGGCGATCGGGACGTCGTGCACCGCGGAGCGCGCGGCGGGCCAGGCGAACGCCGTGACCAGGACGCTGATGACGATGGACAGGAGGGCGACGACTCCCGCGACGTGGGTCCACGGCGAGGGCGACGCCTTGGCGGCGGTGGCCGATGACATGACGGCTCCTCAAAGAGAACGATCGTTCGTTTTAGAACGATAGGCGCGGCGGCGGGACGCTGTCAAGAACGAACGTTCGCTTTAGAAGTATTGGACTAGCCTCCTAGGACGGCGGGCGAGGCGCGACGGCGGCGACGTGCAACCGGGCGGCGGGCAACGCGGGCGGCGGGCAACGCGGGCGGCGGGCAACGCGGGCGGCGGGCAATGCCGGCGGCGGGCAATGCCGGCGGCGCGGGCAATGCGGGCGGCGGCAGCGACGGGCGCGCTGGTTACCCGTGGGCCAGGGCGTGGTGGAGGAAGGCTCTGATCGTCTTGAGGGTGGGGCGGGTGCCCGGGCGGGAAGCGCCGGCCGTGTGCCGAACGATCGCGGCGGGCTGGGACGGGGAGACGATGCGTTTGTCGTGGCCGGCGCCGGGGACCAGGTAATACGTGGCCGGCACGCCCGCCGCGCTCAGCGCCGCGAACAGGCGGTCGCTCTGGTCGATCGGGACCAGGCCGTCCTGCTCGCCCTGGGCGATCAAAAAGGGCGGGGACTGCGGGGAGACGTACGTTATGGGGTTGGCGGTTTTGACCAGGTCCGGCTTGTTCTTGATGGGGGTGCCCAGCAGCGCGGACTCGGGGGAGCGCGGGTCGGCGTGGCACTCGGTCAGGCCGAACGCCCGGTTGAAACTGTCGCACGCGCCGGGGCGCATGTGGGCGTCCATCCGCAGGAAGTCGGTGGGGCCGTAGAGGTCGACCACCGCCTGCACGTCGCTGGGCGGGCCGGTCACGCCGACGTTGCCGTCCAGGGCCTTGTCGTGGCCGGTCACGCCGGCCATCACGGCCGTCCAGCCGCCGGAGGAATCGCCCATCACGGCGATCCGGCGCGGGTCCATGCCGTACGTCGTGGCGTGCGCCCGCAGCCAGCGGATCGCCGCCTTGACGTCGTAGAGCTGGGCCGGGAACTTCGCCTGCGAGCTCGAGCGGGTGGAGACGCCGGCGACGACGTAGTCGGCTCGGGTGAAGAAGGGGGCGAGCTGGGCGGCGTACGCCTTGCCGTTGTCGCCCTGCCAGCCGCTGCCGCCCATGGCGATCAGGACCGGCCTCCGCTTGGGACCGGGTTGCCTCGGGATGTAGAGGTCGAGCAGGTGGCCCTGGCTGTCGGCGGGGGACGCGGGGGCGTAGGCGAGGTTGGCGTGCAGGTCGTAGCCGGGGCCGGAGACCGCGTCGGCGGTGGGTTCGGCGGCGAACATCACGGCGGCCATGGTGAGTACCAATCCGAGAATGCGGCGCCGTTTCACGTCTTGATGGTCGCTTACGAATGCGAATCCGATGAATGCCGCAAACAGGGGATACCGCCACGGACGAGTGGCGGCATCCCCCGTCCGATCGGCTATCCGAGGGCGAAGCTCGGGTGCGGCGGCTGGTTGTAGGCGGTGTTCTGCCAGGCCACCGCCTCCCGGTACATCCGGTCCTGCATCAGCGACACGTGCGAGATGCTGGTCGCATCCGTGGTCGAGTAGATCCGCAGGGCCTTGTTGTCGGTGGTCGGCCAGATGACTTCCTCGCGCCAGTCGCCGAGGATGTCGGCCTGCAGCGACGGGGTCGCCTTGGTGCCGTTGTTGGAGTGCACGCCGCTGGCCGTGAGCAGGCGGGTGTCGGCGCTGGTGCCGTACTTGTCGATGTGGGTGGCGTCGAGCAGCTCGCGCTGGGCGTCGCCGTCCCACCAGATCACGAAGTTGGCGCTGGACGGTTTGCGGCCGATGTTCTGGCCGGAGGTGTTGAACAGGCCGGAGACGCCGGACGACCACGACTCGGCGCCGGGGCTGCCGGCGTAGATGTCGTCCGAGACGCCGCGGCCGTTGTCGCAGCCGCAGGATGCGTTGGACCAGATGATCGCGCCGGTGCGGGCGTCGGCCATCCAGGCGGCCAGCTTCGAGGTGTCCTCGTCGACCTTGAAGATCTCCAGGCCGGCTCGGCTCGGGATCAGGTTGCCGACGTGGTAGGCGTCGCCGTGACCCTGGCCGTTGACCCACAGGCCGGAGCCGTTGTCGTCGATGGCCATCGCCCCGTACAGAATCTCGTCCTTTCCGTCGGAATCGACGTCGGCGATGGAGAGCTGGTGGTTGCCCTGGCCGGTCCACTTCGACCCGTTGGTGGAGGAGTTGCTGTCGAAGCTCCACTTGCGGGTGAGGGTGCCGTTGCGGAAGTCCCAGGCCGCGATGGTGCTCCGGGTGTAGTAGCCCCGCGCGGTGATCAGGGACGGGTAGGACCCGTTGATGTACGCGGTGCCGGCCAGGAACCGGTCGACCCGGTTGCCGTAGGAGTCACCCCACGCGCTCACCGTGCCGCGCGCGACCACGTAGTCGACGGTGGCGGCCGCCTTGCCGGTCTGGCCGTTGAACACGGTCAGGTACTCGGGGCCGGACAGGATGTAGCCGGAGGAGTTGCGGTAGTCGGCGCTGGAGCTGCCGATCACCACGCCGGTGCCGTCCTTCGTGCCGTCGGCGGTCTTCATGGCGACCTCGGCCTTGCCGTCGCCGTCGTAGTCGTACACCTGGAACTGGGTGTAGTGCGCGCCGGCCCGGATGTTCCGGCCGAGGTCGATGCGCCAGAGCCGGGTGCCGTTGAGCTTGTACGCGTCGATGAACACGTTGCCGGTGTAGCCGGACTGCGAGTTGTCCTTGGCGTTGGTCGGATCCCACTTGAGGACGATCTCGTAGGAGCCGTCGCCGTCCAGGTCACCGACGGAGGCGTCGTTGGCGACGTACGTGTAGGCGACGCCGTCCGGGGTGGTGCCGCCGGCCGGGATCTGGATCGGCACGTCCTGGGAGGCGGCCGCCAGGCTGGTCACGGGGGCTTCCGCGGCGAGAGTCGACGCGCCGGTCGGCCGGACGGTGTAGGCGGCGCCGGTTCTCGCCCCGGCGTCGGTGAAGTTCGTCCGGCTCGTGGTGGTGATCCTGGTGCCGTCCCGGAAGACGTCGAACGTGACTCCGGCCGGATCGGACTTGAGCAACCGCCAGGACAGGAAGTTGCCGCTGCCGGCCCGGAGGCTGATCAGGCCGCGGTCGAGGTTCTCGGTGGTGCTGGTCGCGTCGGCGGCCGTGGGCGCGGCGGCCGGCTCGGTGGACGCCCTCGCCACGGCGGCGGTGGAGCCGACGAGGACGAGGGCGGCGACGGCGGTCAGGGTCTTGGCACGTTTCATCGGGGTGTCTCTCCTACTCGGTGGAGGGTAGGCAAGCGCTTTCCTCGGGAAGCTAGTCCTCAAATTGAGGCTTGTCTATGTCTCTGCGCCTTTTGGTGGGCGCGGACCGTCCCGATCTGATAGGCCTACGGGATGAGAGCTTTGGTGGTCCGCGGGGGATGGGAAGGGCACCGGCCGGTCGAGGCCACGTCACTCTTCCTGCCGTTCCTGAAAGCGAGCGGTTTCGAGGTGCGCATCGAGGAGTCGACGGCGGTCTACGCCGATCCCTCGGTCATGTCGGCGACCGACCTGATCGTGCAGTGCATCTCCATGTCGACCATCGAGCGAGACGAGATCGCCGGGCTGCGGGCGGCGGTCGCGGCCGGCACCGGGTTCACCGGCTGGCACGGGGGCATCGCCGACTCGTTCCGCGCCTCGTCCGACTACCTGCAGCTGGTCGGTGGTCAGTTCGCGACCCACCCCAGCGTTTCGCCCGCCGACCGAACAGGGGACGAAACGGACAATTTTCTCCGTTACTCGGTTACCATGACCTCGCTGGGCCGCGAACACCCGATCACGGCCGGCATCGACGACTTCGAGCTGACCACCGAGCAGTACTGGGTGTTGCACGACGACCTCATCGACGTGCTCGCCACCACCACCCATCCGGTCCAACCGTGGCATCCGTGGCACCGCCCGATCGTCTCCCCGGCCATCTGGACCAGGCAGTGGGGTGACGGCCGGATCGTCGTCACCACCCCCGGGCACAGCCTCGACGTCCTCGAGAACCCGAACGTGCGGACCGTCGTCGAGAGGGGCATGCTGTGGGCCGCCCGCACCGCATCGGCGTCGTAGGCACCGGTTACATCTCCGCGGCGTACCTTTCGACGCTGGCCGATCATCCCGGCGTGACCGTCGCCGCGGTCGCCGACATCGACGCGGCCCGGGCCGCGTCGGTCGCCGCCGGCATCGCCGGCTGCCGCGCCCTGCCGGTCGACGAACTGCTGCAGGACCCGCAGATCGACACGATCCTCAACCTGACGGTGCCCGCGGCCCACGCTTCGGTCGCGCTGGCCGCCATCGCCAACCACAAGCAGGTGTACGGCGAGAAGCCGCTCGCCGCCGACCTGCCCGCCGCGCGTTCCCTGCTCCTCCAGGCCTCGGCCTTCGAGGTGAGCATCGGCTGCGCACCCGACACGGTGCTCGGCACCGGCGTCCAGACCGCCCGCGCCGCCGTCGACGCCGGGATGATCGGCCGTCCGCTGTCGGCGGTGGCGGTGATGGCCACGCCCGGTCACGAGCGCTGGCACCCGAACCCCGACTTCTACTACCTGCCCGGCGGCGGCCCGCTGCTGGACATGGGCCCCTACTACGTGTCCGCCCTGGTCCACCTGCTCGGGCCGATCGTCGCGGTGACCGGCGCCGCCTCCCGCCTGCGCGACACTCGGGTGATCGGTTCCGGGCCGCGGGCCGGCTCGTCGATCCCGGTCGAGGTCGACAGCCACGTGACCGGCGTCCTGCACCACGCCGGCGGGGCCCTGTCCACCATCACCACCAGCTTCGACGCCGTCCGCACGACGGCCGCCCCGATCGAGGTGCACGGCGAGACCGGCAGCCTCGCGGTCCCCGACCCCAACCGCTTCGACGGCGACGTACGCCTCTTCGAAGCCGGCGCCGACGACTGGCGCACCCTCGACCCGCTGGCCGGCTACGTCGACGCGGCCCGCGGCATCGGCCTGCTCGACATGGTGCTGACCGGCACGCCCCGAGCCTCCGGCGAGTTGGCCCTGCACGTGCTCGACGCGATGACGTCGCTGCTGCGCTCGGCGTCCGAGGGGCGCCGCCTCGACCTGACCACCACCATCGCCGAGCGGCCGGCGGCGGTGCCGCTGACCCCGGCGGCGCTGTGGCGGGAGACCGCGTAGCTCACCCCTGGCGCCGAGCGGCGCTCCCGCTCAGCAGTTCGGCGGTGGCGGCCCACAGGCGCCGCTCGCGCTCGCGGTCATGGGCCACCGGCCGGACCTGCTGCACCCGGTCGCGCACCACGAACGCGCCGT
Source organism: Paractinoplanes toevensis (assembly GCF_018332695.1). Lineage (GTDB taxonomy): Bacteria > Actinomycetota > Actinomycetes > Mycobacteriales > Micromonosporaceae > Actinoplanes > Actinoplanes toevensis. The sequence continues at coordinate 7,622 of NZ_BOQN01000064.1, read as the reverse complement.
CGCGCAGGTGAGCCCACCGGTCGTCGAGCGCCACCGAGGCCAGGATCGGGCCGGACCGCTCCGGGGTGGCCACCCCCGGCAGCCGGCCCAGGCCACGGCCCATCGCCTGGGCGAACTCCGGGGCGCCCCGGCTGAGCGCGGTGCCGGGCATCCAGCCCGGCTCGTACACCGCGACGTTGATCCCGGCGCCGGCGTGCCGCTGCAGTTCGTGGGCGTAGTAGAGGATCGCCAGCTTCGCGTTCGAGTAGGCGACGCCGCCGGACTTGAAGCCCGGGTTCGCCGCGCCGGTCGCCGGCCGGGCGATATCCACCGGGTCACGCCACTGCGCCTCGGGCACGCTCAGCAGCCGCCGCCAGAAGTTGGCGTGGTAGGTGTTCGAGCCGAGCAGCACGATCCGGCCGCGCGAGCCGAACGAGCCGAGCAGATCCCCGATGAGCTGGGCGTGCGCGAGGTAGTTGACGGCGAACGTCAGCTCGAAGCCGTCGGCCGACGCGGTGCGGGTGTCGGTCGACATGGCCCCGGCGTTGGCGATCAGCGCACCCAGCGGCCGCACCGCCCCGGTGTCCAGCAGATCCCGCACGGTGACCGCGGCGGCCCGCACGTCGGCTAGCCGGGACAGGTCGGCGCCGATCTCGTGCACCGTCGCACCGCGTGCGCGGGCCTCGGCGGCCACCTCCGCCAGCGCTTTCCCGGCCCGGCCCACCAGCAGCAGGTCGGGGCGGTCGGCGGGCGGGCGGCCCGCCATGGCGAGGGTGGCGGCGCGGCCGAGGCCCCGGGTCGGTCCGGTGATCAGAACGGTATTTGTCATGTTCCGATCGTGGCGGGCCGGTCGCCGGTCAGGCAGTCGCCCGGTTTTCGTAGGACTGCCAGGGCCAGGCTAGGCGCGGTCGACCGCGAACATGTAGCAGCCGTACAGCACGTTGCGGCTGTGCACGGTGGCCACGTCCGGGCGGCCCAGCAGTTGCCCGATGCCGGCCTCGGCGCCGGACCCCTCGACCAGGATCGCGTCGGCGATCCGCCCGGCCAGGTCGTAGGCGCGCAGCACCTGCCGGCGATCGCGGAACCCGGCCGGGTAGTCGCCGGGCTCCCGGTAGCCGTCGCACGGGCCGGCGTGCACGAAGACCGGGCCGATCTCGCGGTAGGCACCGGCCGTCCCGGCCGGCCGGTAGGCGACCAGGGCCAGCCGCTCACCGGCCTCGGCGTCGCGCAGGCAGCACCGCAGCGGCGCGCCGGCCTCGTCGGCGGTGAACGGTTCGAAGTGGTCTCCGGCGTCGTCGACACGGTCGCGGCGGGCGGTTTCCAGCCAGGCGGGCGGGATTGGCGAGACAACAAAACTCATGCCCTCGATCCTCGCGCCCGCGCCACCCGAAGTCTGGCGGGAATCGGCCGCCGCGCTCTACCCGGCCAGGTCGGCGATCTCGTCGGCGCAACCCCAGGACAGCGTCATACCGGCGCCGCCATGCCCGTACGCGTGAATGATCTTTCCGCACGCCTCGACCCGCGGCCCACCGTGGCGGGACGGCCGCAGGCCGATCCGCTCGCCGAGGACCTTCGCGCCGGCCAGCTCCGGCACCAGCGCGACGCAGCGTTCGACGATGGCCGCCGCCTCCGCCGGATCCGGCGCGAAATCGCCCCGCCCCACCTCGAACGTGCCGCCCAGCACCACGTCGCGCGACCGCGGATGCACGTAGGTGCCACCCGCCGAATCCCGCACCGCGCCGCTGATGCCCGGGTTCTCGACCAGCACGATGTGCCCGCGCGCCGGATGCACCGCCGGATCGCCGGCCAGCTCGCGGGCGGCCAGCCCGGTCGCGTTCACGACCACGTCCGCCTCGGCGTCGGCCAGGGTGCGCACCCGCCGCCGCTCGAATCGGCCGCCGGCCTCCTCGACCCGGCCGGCCAGCCAGCCGAGATAGACGTCCATCTCGGCGAGCGGAGCCAGGAAGTGCAGTTCCTGCGCGTACGGGTGGGAGCCGTCGCGCAGCTGAACGCCGTCGACCGCCCCCGCCCACCAGGGCAGTTCCCGGATCGGCTCGCGGAGCAGGTTGCGGGTCGGCCGCAGCAGCAGCCCCGGCACGCCGGCCTCGAGCTGGCGCCGGAACTCCCGGTAGGTGGCCGCCGCCCACGTCGCGACCTGCGGGTTCTCGTCGATGCGGGTCGGGTACCAGGCCGCGGCCGCCACCGCCGACACGGTGTCCAGCGGATCGTCGGCCGACCACACGGTCACGGTGTGCCCGCGTTCCAGCAGGCGGATGGCCGCGGTCAGGCCGATCACGCCGCCGCCCACCACAATCACGTCCGTCATGCCCCCGATCCTGCGGGTGCCGTCGGCGGCCGGGCCAATTGCTGTTCCCGGCGTAGCGATAAGCGGCGCTTATGATGGGCCGATGGAGCGGCTCGCCGGCATCGACCTGGACCGGCTGCGGTCGTTCCAGGTGCTCGCGGCCGAACTGCACTTCACCCGGGCCGCCGCCCGGCTGCACCTCACCCAGCCCGCCCTCAGCCAGCAGATCCGAGCCCTGGAACGACAACTCGGCACCCCACTGGTCGAGCGGCACGCCCGCGGCTGCACGCTCACCCCGGTCGGCGCCCGGGTGGCCGCCGAGACCGGCCGCCTGCTCGCCGAGGCCGACGCCGCGGCCGCCCGCATCGCCGCCGCCGCGCAGGGCACGCTGCGCCTCGCCTACACCCGCTCGGCCCGCGGCGGCCGGGTCGACGCCCTGGTGGCCCGGTTCCGGGCGGCGTACCCCCAGGTGGAGGTGCTGCCGTCGACCGGCTGGACCGCCCCCAACGTCGAGGGCCTGCTGTCCGGCGCCATCGACGCCGCCTTCGTCCGCCCGCCCCTGGACGAGCCGGCCCTGACCTGCCTGCACGTGGACAGCGAGGAGCTGCTGCTCGCCGTACCGGCGGACCACCCGCTCGCCGCCCGGCGCCGCATCCCGCGCCCGGCCGTGGCCGGCCTGCCGGCCGTGATGTGGCCACGGGAGAACGGCCCCGGCATGTTCGACCGCACCATCGCCCAGGTGTGGCCGGCCGGCGGGTTCACCCTGTCCCGCCACGAACCCGACGACGAGCAACTGCTGCGCGCGGTCGCCGAGGGCACCCTGATAGCGGCGGTCCCGGCCGGCCGAGCCCGCTCCCTGAAACTCCCCGGGGTCCGCCTGCGCCGCTTCACCGACCCGATCCCCACCGTCGACATAGCCCTGGCCTACCCCACGGTGAGCACCAACCCGGCGGTGCATCGCCTGGCCGCCCTTCTCCGCGACAGCGGGTGACTACCGGCGGGCGAAGACGAAACCACCCTCGACGTCCGGAGCCGGGTGGTGGGCCATCTCGGCCTCGACGGTGAAGCCGGCCGCTTCCAGCCAGGCCGCTACCCGGGCGGGCGAGCGGCGGTGGACGTAGACGTTCATCTCGTGGCCGCCGTAGCCCTCGGTCTTGAGCTTGCTGCCCTCGCCGGCGTGGAAGCCGGCCAGGAGCACCCCGCCCGGCCGCAGGACCCGGCGGAACTCGGCGAGAACCGTGGGCACGTCGTCATCCGGGACGTGGATCAGCGAGAACCAGGCGAGCAACCCGGCCAGGCAACCGTCGGTCAGGTCGAGAGCCGTCATCGACCCGACCTCGAACCGCAAGCCCGGATGGTCGCGCCGCGCCACCTCGATCATCGCGGGCGAGAGGTCGACGCCGAACACGTCCAGGCCGATGCCGTGCAGGTAACCGGTGAGCCGGCCCGGCCCGCAGCCCACATCGGCGACCGGCCCGTTCCCCGTGCCGCGCACCCACTCGGCGAAGAGCCCGAGGATCCCGCGCTGGAACGGCTCGCCGGCCAGCGAGTCACGCAGCAGATCGGCGTAACTGACCGCCACGGTGTCGTACGAGGTCCGCGTTTCGTCAAGCCAATCGGGGACGCGCATGCCGCGCAGGGTAGCCGCCCCTCGGCCTACGGGCGCAGTTCGGAGGTGATCGACACGCGCAGGTAGGCGTCCACCCAGGCGTTCGCCGCCTCGTCGCCGGGGTCGGGACCGAGCCGGACGGCCAAGGATCGGACGGCGTCGGCGGCGCGGTGCAGGCCGGTGCGGCCGAGGTGGTCGGCGGCGGTGCGCAGCCGGGCGGGCATCGTCGGCGGGGTGTGCCGGAGGCCGCGGTGGGCCACCTCGGACAGCAGGTTCAACGCCTCATCCAGGGCGTGGCCGAGCGGGTCGGTCGCCGCGTCGGCCGGTCGTGGCGGACCCGTGCCGTGCCCGGCCGGGGTCAGGTCGGGCACGAGCACCCCGTCGCCCACCGCGAAACCGATCGGGTCGATGATCACGCCCCCGCCGCCCCGGCGAACGCTGCCCGCGACATACCGGACCTCCCCGCTCAGCGCCTCGGCCACCGCGTCCAGCCGCCCGGGCGCGCAGGCCGCGTGGGTCGCGGTGATCGTCGCCGTCGTGCCCCGAGCGTCGGTGACCTCGGCGTCCAGCCGTTGCGCCCCCGGCGCGTAGCTGACCGACAGCACCTCGGCGACCGGCACCACCCGCACCAGCTCGGCCTCCACCCGCGCGCGGATCGGCCGGGGCGGCAGGGCGTCCAGCTCGGCGGCGAGGACGGCCAGGTCCGTCGAGATCAGGCTGGGCGGCAGGTGCTGCCAGGACCCGCGGGACGCCATCGCCTCGGTCCGGCTCAGCCGCCGGGCACCCAGCCGCACGGTGCGGCTGGCGCTGCGCGACGCCGACTCGGTGACCACCGCCCCCGACGCGAGCGCGCGGACGGTCACCCCGGCGACGCGGCGTTCGCCCAGACGTGGTCCGGCTTCCTCCGTCTCGTACGCCCGGCGCAGCACCAGGACGGTCGCACTGTCGCCATGGGCCAGGAAGACATCGACCACGCGTTCCTCGCCGACCACCGACACCCGGGCGCCGAGCCCGTCGAGCCGTGCCCTGCGCAGCGGAGTCTCCGACGCCTCATCGGTGCCCAGCACCCGCGACACCAGGCCGGCCCCGCCGCCACCGACGGCGCGCTGCCGGGCGAAGAGTTCGGCCACGTGGTCGGCCAGGGCGTCCGGGCGGTAGCGCGCGCTGCGCTCCCGATAGGCGCCGAGCTGACCGACGAGGTCGTCCACGGCCAGCAGCGGCCACCGCATCCGCCCGGCTTCCAGCTCCCGGCGCACGGAGGCGACCTCGGCGCCGATGCCCGCTCCCAGGTGGACGGCACCCTCGCGGAGCACCAGCCCGGCGAAGGCGACGGCCCGGTCCAGGCCCGGCCGGGCGGCAACCGTGCTCCCGCCGCCGACCTGCACCTGAACGTCGTGCTGCTCGGGTGCCCGCTCGTCGGCGACCCGGAACGCCCATACCGCCAGTGCGATGACGTCGTCCCGGACGCCCGCCACCGCGTCGGTCCGGGCGAAGCCCAGATCGCGCGGCACCAGGAACCGCACCGTGGTGGTGGGCAACTCGACGGTCGGCACCGGGTCGCCGGGCCGTCCGCGATGCACCCGGGCGACATAGCCCGCCCGCTCGACCCGCCGGGCCGCGGCGACCCCGCGTTCCCCGATCCGCTCGGCCAGCTGCGCGTCGCTGAACTCGCCGGGCGACCACCCGGCCCCCGGGTTACCTTCGGCCGCGCTCGGGTCACCTGCGGCGGCGGGCGCCCCGATCTCCGGTTCCGTCGCGGCTTCCGGCTTCGGCGATCCGGTGGCCGCGGTAGCCGGGCCGGCTGTGGACGCGGTGTTGTGCCGCTGGTGGTAGGCCAGGACCAGGGCGATCACGTGCCGGCAGGCGCCGGGGGCCGCGCAGCTGCACTTCCCGGCCTCCAGTCCGCCGGTGGGCAGGGACGTCGTGGTGCCGTCGGTGGCGGTGGCGTGCACGGTGCCGTCCGGGTCCTCGGACAGGGCGGGTGGCTCCCGGTCCACCTCGCGGATGGCGCGCTTGACCAGGCCGCGGTTGGTCAGCTCGGCCAGCGTCTCGGACGTCAGGGCCAGCAGGTCGGCTCTCATCGGCTGACCTGCCCGGCCACGGCACCGGCGTGCGGGACCGCGCTCATCGCGTCACCTGCTCGGCCACGAACTCGGCCAGCTGGCCCGGGGTCATCGCGCCCACCGCGGCGCCCACGTCGGCCAGGCGCTGGCCCAGCGCTCGGTCGTAGACCGGGTTGGCCTGTTCGTCCAGGGCGGCCAGGCACAGCACCTTGGTGCCCTGCTCGACCAGCTCGCGGACCGCTCGGACCAGCGCCGACTCCGAGCCGCCCTCGTAGAAGTCGCTGATCACCGCGACGATCGCACGGCGCGGCTGTTCGATCAGGCCGGCGCCGTAGCGGACCGCCAGGCCGATGTCGGTGCCGCCGCCCAGCTGGACCTTCATCAGCAACTCCACCGGGTCGTCGACATCCCGGGTCAGGTCGACCACGGACGTGTCGAAGGCGACCAGATGGGTGCGCACCCCGGGCAGGCCCCACAGGCAGGCCGCGGTCACCGCCGAGTGGATGACCGAGTCGACCATCGAGCCGGACTGGTCGACCAGCAGGATCAGCTGCCACTGCTCGACGTGTTTGCGGCTGCGGGAGAAGAAGTGCGGCGTCTCGATGTAGAGGCGCCGCTCGTCGGGGCGATAGTGGCCCAGGTTGCCGCGCAGGGTGCGCTTCACGTCGAAGTCGCGGGCCTGTTTCCAGCGGCTCGGCTTACGCGCCCGGGTGCCGGTGAACGCGGCCCGCACCTCGGTGGCCATCCGTGCCATCAGGTCGCGGACCACCGCCTCGACGATGCGCCGGGCCAGGCGCAGCACCTCCGGGTTCATCAGGTGCTTGGTCTGCAGGACGGCGCGCAGCAGGGCCGGGTTCGGCTCGACCGTTCGCAGCACCTCCGGGTCGGTGACGATGTCGGTGATCTCGTACCGTTCGATGGCGTCACGCTGCAACCGCTCGACCGTCTCCTTCGGGAAGAGCTGGTTGATGTCGTCGAGCCAGTCGACCGTGGTCATCGCCGAGGGGCCGTCCCCGCCGGACCGCCCGCCGCCGCGCCGCACGTCCCGCCGGTCGTGCTCACCGTCGCGGCCGTACAGCCAGTCGAGGGCGGCATCCCGCCGCGCCGCCTCCGGGTCGAGTTCCCCGGCGGCCGAGGCCGGTTCCCCGAGCACGAGCCGCCACCGCTGCAGTTCCGGGTCCGTCACGCGATCAGCCCTTCCCGCCGCAGCGCGGCGTCCACCAGGTCGTCCAGCAGCATCCCGGCCGCCACCACCGCCGGGTCGAGTCCGCCGCGCAGCAGCTGCCGCCCGCTCCCGCCCAGCCCGCGCCGGGCCAGCACCCGCCCGGCGATGGTCTCCCGCTCCCGGGGCGGAAAATACTCGAACGCCTGCCGCAGGGCGGGCAGCGCGATTAGGAAATCCTCCGCGGACAGTCCCGACATCAGCTCGTCGAGCAACCCCACCACCTCGCCGTGCTGCAGCACCTCCTCCCGCGCGAGCGCGAACAGCCCGGCCAGCCAGTCCCCGGCGGACCGAGGGACGAACGCCCCGCGAACCGCCCGCACCGGATCGAGTCCCTCGGCGAAGGCGGAGACATCCGCGCCGGCGGGCGGAGGTGAGGTCGCGTCGGTGGGATGCGTGGCCAGGGCCCAGCGAAAGCCGAAGGCGGCGCCGCGCAGGTCGGGC
>NZ_BOQN01000063.1 GCF_018332695.1 Paractinoplanes toevensis | reverse complement strand
AACTTAAGCTACGCGGCATTGTGCGAGTCCCCAATGCCGGCGGCGCGCATGGTCGCGACGGAATTCGTCTTTCTCCGGTGAATAGTTTCGAGATCTGGTGCGGTCACGCATGGCAGCAGTCGTGGATCGGGAGAATAGCTGGAGCTGCTGGTACCGCATGCATATATTCTCCCGCTCCCGGCCGGCGCCCGCCAACAACGATCATGCCAATCTAAAGGGCCGATAATCGGTTGCTTGACCAATCAAAGAAATGATTTAACGCCGGCGGGGAAAGCGTGGATCGGATCAGCTGATCAGGCGGCGTTCCCAGGCCCACGCGGCGATCTCCACCCGGTTTCGGGCGCCCAGCTTGGTCTGCACGCTGCCCAGGTGGGTTTTCACCGTGCCGATCGAGATGAACAGCTCGGCGGCGATCTCCGCGTTGGTCAGGCCCTTCGCGGCCAGCTTCACCACGTCCAGTTCGCGGGGGGACAGCCCGCCGTCGTCGCTCTTCGGTGCCGGTGGGGACAGGTGCTCCAGCAGCCGTACGGTGATCGACGGGCTGATCAGCGCGTCGCCCGAGTCGGCTGCCCGGACCGCCTCGACCAGCAGGGCCGGACCGGAGTCCTTGAGCAGGAAACCGGCCGCGCCGTTGCGCAGCGCCTGGTGGACGTACTCGTCGAGGTCGAACGTGGTCACCACGACCACCTTGACCGGGTCGGCTACGCCGGGGCCGGCCAGCAGCCGCAGCGCCTCGAGGCCGTCCATCTTCGGCATCCGGATGTCGAACAATGCCACGTCCGGCCGTAGTCTGCGGGCCAGCGCGACCGCCTCGACGCCGTCCGCGGCCTCGCCGACTACCTCCATGTCCGGCTGCGCGCCGATGATCATGCCGAAGCCGGTGCGGACCATGGCCTGGTCGTCCGCGATGAGCACCTTGATCATGAGATTGGTGCACGACCCTCCTCGAGCCGCGGCGAGGGCGGAACGGCAGATCTCATTGGACCACCTTCACGTTCAGCGGGAACGCGGCGTCGACCACCCAGCCGCCCTCGATGCCGGGGCCGGCCGAGATGCGGCCGCCGACCGCGCGGACCCGTTCGGTCAGGCCCACGAGACCGTACCCTGAGCGCTCGCGCGGGCCGGCGGGACGGGCCGTGCCGTCGTTCGCGACTCGCACGAGCAGCCACTCGGGGGTGCGCCGGATCCACACGTCGGCCACCCGGGCCTCGACCGCGTGCTGCCGTACGTTGGTGAGCGCCTCCATCACCACCCGGTACGCCGACGTGGACACCTCGACCGGGATGCCGTCGACGGTGCCGTCCACGTGCAGCCGGCCCAGCGGGCCGCCCGCCGCGGTGAACTGCTCCAGCAACTGGCCCAGCTCGCCGACCCCGGACACCGGCGCGAGCGGGGCGTCCGGCCGGGTCAGCGGGTCGCGCAGCACGCCCACCATCCGCCGCATCGAGGCCATCGTCTCGGCGCCGGCCTGTTCGATCTGTTCGAGGGCGAGCAGTGCCCGTTTCGGGTCCTGCTCGACGATGAACCGGGCACCCTGCGCCTGCACCACGATCCCGGTGACGTGGTGGGCGATGAAGTCGTGCAGGTCCCGCGCGAATTCGGTGCGCTGCTCCGCGCGTACGGCATCAACCGCTCGTTGCCGGGAGCTTTCCAGAATGCGCAGGTAGAGGCCGATGCCGAGGGCCGCGGCAGCGGCCAGGGCCTGGATCAGGCCGAAGATGACGAACTCGGCCGACCGGCCGCCGCGCAGCGGCAGGAAGCTCACCGCCGCGCCCACCGTGACCACCGCGGCGACCGCCCAGCCGGGGCTGGCCCGACGAGCCACCACCAGCATCACGCCGAGCAGCGCGAGCGACTCGGCCAGCCCCCACGTCGAGTCGTACTCGGAGCTGGTCACGGCCACCGCGAAGGTGACCCCGACCGAGCCGAGGCTCAGCCAGATGGCGGCCTTGGGCAGGGCGGTCGAGTTCTGCTTGTGCGCGGGCAGCCAGACCGCCGCCGCGCCGACCGCCAGGAGGACCCGGATCAGGCCCATCGGCGCGTCGCCCGGCCCGGTGAGCAGGCGGCCGGAGACCACGTCGAACATGCCGAGGGCGGCCATGATCGCCAGCGCGCCCACCTGACCCAGGCGGAGCAGCACGAGACGGTTCGGATTCGGTTCCATCGTGACCCAGCGTAACGGCAGGTCAACCGGGCCCCATCGGCCGAAAGTCAGATCCGCTTTCCTGGCGCGCGGCTGATGTGCGCGGCCCCGGCGGAAAGCCAGACTCTGCGTCGACATCGATATCCATCTGAGCGGAGCACGACATGTTGGTGAAAACGGCGGGCCAGGACACCCTCGCCGCCGTCGCGGCGGTCGACCTGGTGAAGGTCTACGGCAGCGGCGACACGGCGGTACGGGCCCTGGACGGGGTGACCGTCGGCTTCACCCGGGCCCAGTTCACGGCGATCATGGGGCCGTCCGGGTCCGGTAAGTCGACGCTGATGCACTGCCTGGCCGGGCTCGACACGGCCACCAGCGGGCAGGCGCTGCTCGGCGGCACCGATCTGACCCGGCAGTCCGACCGGGTGCTCACCAAGGTGCGCCGGGAGCGGATCGGCTTCGTCTTCCAGTCGTTCAACCTGCTGCCGCAGCTCACCGCCGAGCAGAACATCCTGCTGCCGCTGGAGCTGGCCGGCCGGAAGGTGGACCGGCAGCTGTTCGGGCATCTCACCGAGGCGCTCGGCATCACCGGCCGGCTCAGCCACCGGCCCAGCGAACTCTCCGGCGGCCAGCAGCAGCGCGTCGCCGTGGCCCGCGCGCTCGCCTCCCGGCCCGAGGTGGTCTTCGCCGACGAGCCGACCGGCAACCTGGACTCCCGCTCCGGCGCCGAGGTGCTGTTGTTCCTGCGCAACTCGGTCCGCGAACTGGGCCAGACCGTCGTGATGGTCACCCACGACCCGTCCGCGGCCGCCTACGCCGACCGGGTCGTGCTGCTCGCCGACGGCCGGGTCGCCGGCGAGGTGCAGTCGCCCAGCCTGGCGTCGGTCACCGAGGCCCTGCAGGCGCTGGCGGCCAACCGATGAGCGCGGTCCTGCGCACCCAGCTGCGCGGCGTCGCCCGCCGGCCGGCCCGGCTGCTGCTCACCGGCCTCGCCGTGCTGGTCGTGTCGTTCGTCGTCTACGCCACCGTGCTCGCCCAGACCATCACCGAACGCAGCGTGCTCAACGGGCTCAGCGGCACCCCGGAGGCGGTCGACCTGGTCGTCGACAACGGCAGCATCTCCACCGCCGAACTCGCCGCGATCGGCCGGATCCCGGGCGTCGCCGAGACCGCCGGGCGGCTCGACGCCGGCGGGCAGATCGGCACCGAATACCTGAACCTCTCGGCCGACAGCGGCACCGGGCCGCTATCGGTCACCACCCTCACCAGCGGCCGCAAGCCCACCGGGCCCGGCGAGATCACCATCACCGCGCGGACCGCCGAGCGGCTCGGCCTCAAGGTCGGCGGCACCACCAAGGCCACCTTCCGCTACAGCGACGACGGCAAACCCATCGACCCGGCGACCCTCACGGTGGTCGGCATGGTGGAGGGCCCGGAGGATTACGGCTTCCAGGCGTACGCGCCCCAGGCGACCGTTTCCACCCTGGTCGGCGACACCTTCCTGCGCCGGATCGACCTCCGCCTCGCGCCCGGAGCCGACGCCGACGCCGTCCGCAAGCAGATCCAGGACCTCACCGCGACGGCCGCGAGCAAGGTCAAGGACGGTACGAAACCGGAGATCGCCACGGGGGCGGATGTCCGGCTGGCCGAGGCCAAGCAGAAGGCCGACCAGGTCGACAGCGTCTTCGAGGTGATCGCGATCTTCGTGGCGATCGCGGTCGTCGCGGCCGGGCTGGTCGCCGCCTCCACCTTCCGGATCGTCTTCGCCCAGCGGATGAAGCAGCTGGCCCTGCTGCGCGCGGTCGGCGCCGGACGCGGCGGGGTGAGCCTGTCCCTCGCGGTCGAGGGGGCACTGGTCGGCCTGGCCACCGGCACCACCGGCGTGCTGCTCGCGCTCGGTGCCGGCCATCTCGTACCCGCGCTGGTCCGCACGTTCGGCCCGAAGATCGAGTCGCCGGGCTTCCCGCTGCTGCCCGCGCTCGGCACCATCCTGCTCGCCGTGGTCATCACCATGGTCGCGGTGGTGGCGCCCGCGTTCACCGCCGGGCGGGTGTCGCCGCTCGAGGCGCTGCGCGGCGCCGGCACCACCGGTGCCCGCAAGGACATCGGCAAACTGCGCTGGGCGGCCGGACTGCTGCTGGTCGTGGTGGCCGGCCTGCTCGCCGCCTTCGTCGCCACCCGGCTGCCCGGCCGCGACCCCAAGGACTACGACCCCACCACCAACCTGCTGGCCGTGGTCGGCTCCGGCGGGTTCGCCTTCCTCGCCCTGATCGCGCTCGGCCCGGCCCTGGTCCGGCCGGTGCTGTTCCTGCTCGGCATGCCGATCCGCCGTTCCGGGCCGGTCGGCCGGCTCGCCGCCGGGGGAGTGGGCAGCGCACCCCGCCGGGCCGCCGCGGTCAGCGTCGTCGTCGCGCTCGGCGTCACCCTGATCGCCGGCACCCTCGTCGGCGGCGCCTCGATCCGGCTGCTGGCCGAGCGGGAGACCGCCTCCTCGGCGCCCGCCGACTACGAGATGAGCGCGCACGGCGACCCGCTCATCACCGCGGCCGCCGTCGACCAGCTGAAGTCGCGGCCGGAACTGGCCAACGTCACCGCCTACCGGCGGCTCGACGTGAAGGTGGCCGGCACGAACATCGACGGGCTGAACGCCAACGACCTGAACATCGGCGCGCTGCCCGAACTCAAGAAGCTCGACGTGGTCGGCGGGAGCCTGGCCGACCTCGGGCCGGGCAAGGTCGTCATCTCCGGCTTCACCGCGGAGCTCACCGGCCTGACGGTCGGCGACGAGGCCACCCTCAGCAACGGCAAGAAGGTGCGCAAGCTGACCGTGGTGGCCAAGCTGCCCGACTCGGCGCCGCTCGGCTCGGCCATGGTGGTCGACCCGTCCGACCTCACCGCGCTCGGTGCTCCGGCCGGCTACGCCGGGCTGCTCGCCGACGCCGCCACCGCCGGCGAACAGGGCCGCACCGACGGGCGGCGGGCACTCACCGACGCCAACAACGCGGCCGGTGGCCAGTGGGGGATCGACGTCCTCGCCGACCAGCGCGACGAGATCGACAAGGAACTGACCGTGCTGCTCGGCATCGCGCTCGGCCTCATCGGTCTCACCGTCATGATCGCCGTGGTCGGCGTGGGCACCACCACCGCGCTGTCGGTGGTCGAGCGGGTGCGTGAGTCCGGGCTGCTGCGGGCGGTCGGCCTCTCCCGGGGCGGGCTGCGGATCATGCTGACCACCGAGTCCGCCCTCTACGGCGTCATCGGAGCCGCGCTCGGACTGGCGCTCGGTGTCCCGTACGCCTGGCTCATGGTCAAGGCACTCGGCGTGAACGCGCCGCTCAGCCTGCCCGTCGCCCAGCTCGCGCTGGTTTTCGTGATCCTCGTGCTGCTGACCGCGGCGGCCGGCGTCCTGCCGGCCCGCCGCGCGGCCCGGGTCAGCCCGGTCGCCGCCCTCGGCACCGAGTGAAGACGCCGATCGCCGGCCGCCCGTTGCCCCCGGCGGCCGGCGATCGGTCCACAACGTCCGTCACGGGACAGCGGACCGATGATCGACTCCGCTACCCTTCGCCGCGGCACGACCGGCACGAGGGGGACATAGGCGTGAATCGTCAGTTGGCGATCGGGATCGGTGCATCGGTGGCGTTGGTGGCCGCGGGCGGTGGCGTGATGGCCTTCGCCTGGACCGACGACGCACCCGCGTCGTCCTTCCGGGACGGGATCACCGCCCTGCCGCCGGACCCGCACCCGGCACCACCCTCGATAGCGGCCACGCTGACCACGATCGACATCAAGGCGGCGTCGCTCAGCCTGCCCGAGCAGAAGACCAGGACGTTCAGCCTTCTCGGCATCACCTGGAACGACCCGAAGGCGGCGCCGGACGGGACCGTGCAGGTGCGCACGCACAGCGTCGCCACCCGGAAATGGAGCGGGTGGCAGGTTCTGCCGGTGGGGGAGGGCGGCGCGGACAGTGCGGAGAGCTCGCACGCCCGCGGTGCCACCGAGCCGCTCTGGGTCGGAGCCTCGGACGGGGTGGCCGCGCGGATCGTGCCGGCCGACGGGTCCTCGCCGACCGCGCTGCCGGCCGGGCTGCGGCTCGACATGATCGACCCGGGCCGCGCGGGAGGCGCCGGCGGCGGCGAGCCGGAGCCGTCGGCCAGTGCCTCCGTCGACATCCCGGACATATCGGATTCGTCGGAACCGCCGGCACCCACTACCGAGCCGACGACCACCGCGCCCACCACGGCGCCCACGACCACCGCGCCCACCATCGCACCGACCACCACCGCGCCCACGACCACCGCGCCCACCGCCGCACCGACCACGACCCTGCCGATGCCCACCTCCACGGCCCCGCTGGTCACGCCGCTGCCGTCCTATGTGAGCCGGTCCGCCTGGTCCGCCGACGAGACCATCGTCACCGAGAGCATGAGCTACGCCGCCGAGGTGCGGGTTCTCTTCGTGCACCACACCGCGGAGACCAACAACTACAGCTGCGCCGACTCGCCGGCCATCGTCCGCGCGATCCAGAAGTACCACGTCAAGAGCAACGGCTGGTCCGACATCGGCTACAACTTCCTGGTCGACAAGTGCGGCACCCTCTTCGAGGGCCGCCGCGGCGGGGTCACCAAGGCGGTCATCGGCGCACACACGTACGGGTTCAACACCAACTCGGCCGGCATCGCGGTGCTCGGCAACTACAGCACCACCGGCTCGCCGGAGGCCGCCGAGAAGACCATCGCCCAGGTCGCGGCGGCCCGGCTCGGCGCGTACAACCACAACCCGGCCACCGTCGGCCAGCTCACCGAGAACGCCCCCGACGGCAAGTTCAAGCAGGGCCAGGTCGTCGACTTCCAGCGCATCTCCGGCCACCGCGACGGCGTCAACACCGAATGCCCGGGCAACAACCTGTACGCCCGGCTGCCCGCCGTCCGCGCCCAGGCCGTGAACATGGTGTCCGGGCTGGCCGCGCTGCCGTTCGGCGGGGGCGGCACGCTGGTCAGCGGCGTCTACTACGCGCGCGGCGCGGTCACCGTGAACTGGTCGGTGGCCACCCCGTCCAGCCTGCTGGCCCGGTTCGAGATCCTGCTCGACGGCAAGGTCGCCGCCACCGCGCCGCCGACCTGGCGGGCGAGCAACCTGCCCCTGCCGGCCGGCGCGCACACGGTGGCGGTCCGGGCGGTGCAGCTCTACGGCGCCACCTCCACGACGGCCGCCGCCAAGGTGTTCGGCGACGTGACCGCGCCGGCCTTCCCGTCCGCGCCCGGCGTGCTGCTGCGCGGCGGCACCTACTCGGCCACCTACGCCCCGGTCGCGCTGACCTACCGCACCGCGGACAACGTGCGGGTCGGCTCGCTCGCGGTCACCGCACCGGCCAAGGCCGGCCTGTCGGCCACCTCGACCTACTGGAACACCGGGGTACGCCCGGGGGCGAACACGACGTTCACGCTGACCGCGAAGGACTGGGCGGGCAATGCCCGTACCGCCTCGGTGGCCCGCAAAGCCGTGCCGGTCGCGGAAACCGCGGCCAAACGCGGCGGTACCTGGGCCACCCGCACCGGCGGCTCCTACCTGGGCGGCAAGGCCCTCGCGGCGACGAAGAAGAACGCCAAACTGACCTGGACCTTCACCGGCCGGTCGGCGGCGCTGCTGTTCTCCCGGGCGGCAAAGACCGGCAAGGCCGACATCTACCTGGACGGCAAGAAGGTCGCCACGGTCGACACGAAGGGCTCCACCGCGTACCGGCAGGGGCTCTGGGTCCGCGCCCTGACGCCGGGCAAGCACACGGTGACCGTGACGGCCCTGGGCACGGGCGGCCGCCCGACGGTCGTGTCCGACGGCCTGTTCTACGTGCCCTAGCCGTACGTCACGGTGCCGTCGGCGGCGTTCATCGACACGCTGGACCGGCCGTCGCCGAGCCGGACCACGTCATCCGCCCAGTCGGCGGTGATCGGGCGGCCGGCCTCGGCCGCCCGGGCCAGCCACGCGAACGGGCCGGCGAGCGGATACAGCCGGCCGTCGCTTTGGCGCGGATCGGCCCACAGCGCGGCGGAACGCAGGTCGTCCTCCTCCTGCGGCTGCCAGAGCAGGATCTTCTCGGCACCGGCGGTGACCGTCCGGGCCAGTGCCAGCAGGGCGACCGCGGCCCGGCGCGGCGACGACGCGGGCAGCGCGGGGTCGACGTCCGGATAGAACTCGGCCCACCACACCGGCAGCCCGGTGCGCTCGCGCAGCCAGCGGGTCGCGTCGGCGAACATCGCGGTCGCCGCGACGTCCCCACCGGGGAAGTGGCCGTCCCGGGTACGGCTCGAACCGTCCACCGCCACGAAGTCGGCCCCCGCCTTGTTCGCCATCCAGTAGTCGATCGCCGCGACCGCCCGGCTGTCCACCGTGCCCCACGGGCCGGTCAGCGGTGAGTCGCCGTCCGTCCAGGTGTCCAGCACGACGTACGGGCCACCGATCCGGATCTCCGGGTTCACCTTCTTGATCGCCGCGTACACCCGGTTGTAGAGCTTGGTGTAGGCCTCGATGTCCCAGTCGTTGCGCGCGCTGTCGTAGAAGCCCTTCAGCTCGTTCCAGACCAGGTAGTTGCGCACCTGCGGATACCGGCGGGCGACCGTGGCGGCAAGCGCCGCGAAGTCGTCGAAGTGCTCCTCCCGCGGTGCCGTCTCCAGCTCGTTCCAGTCGGTGTGGCCCGCCCGGCCGCCCTTCATCCAGTCCGGCGCGCCGCACAGGGTGATCACCGGATCGTCGGTCGTGCGGCGCAGCAGCGACACCCGCCCGTCCAGGGTGTGCCAGTCGAAGACCCCCGGCGACGGCTCCGGGTCGAGCGCGCCCCAGCCCATGATGTGCTGATTGCCGGCCAGCGGGGTGGCCGCCAGGTAGTCGCGGGCCCGGGCGTCGGCGCGGCTGTCACCGTCCGCCGTGTACTGGGTGTGCGTGACACCCAGTACCGGCCGTGGTCGCTGCCGGTCCGAGCCCGGCACCGCGCCTACCACGAGGAGCGAGAGCGCCGCGAGCAGCGACCGGCGCGGCAGCTCAGGCGATCTCCACATAGATCCGCACTGCCAGGCAGGCCACCAGGGCCACACAGAGCCCGGTCAGGAGGATGTCGGCGATCAGGTCGTTGCGGCGGCGCTTCGGCGGGTTCGCCCGGACGTTGTTCAGCGAATCGTAGGCCCGTTCGGTCACGACGCCGCGAACGGTCACGAGCGCCACGATCAGGGCGCAGAAGACGCCGGCCATGATTTCGAGGGCAAGGATCACGTCATTTCACCGCGTTCATGTGGACCGAGCCGGTCGGCGACGTGGCCGAGGATCCGGTCACCGTCTTCAGCTGGTTGGCGATCGCCCCGGCGATGATCTCGGCGCCGGCCGTCGTGGGATGGATGCTGTCGGTCGTCAGGTCGGGCTGCTTCCAGGTGCCGTTCGGCGCGGCCAGCAGCGAGTAGACGTCTACGACCGGCACACCGGTCGTCGCGCCCAGCTTGGTCAGCTCCGCGTTGTAGGCGGGCACCACGGCCGGGTCGCCGTTCGGTGGCACGTTGACCAGCACCGGCTTGGCACCGGCGGCCTGCACCTCTTTGATCATGGCGAGCGTGTCGGCCATCGATGCCGCGGTCGACCGGGCCTGATAGACGTCGTCCGCGCCGCCGTAGATCACCACGGCGTCCGGATGATCCGAGGCGAGCAGGGCGCCGAGCCGCTTGCGCATCTTCGCCGTCGACTCGTCGTTGGCGCCCGCGTTGATCATGCGGACCGGGGCGGTCTGATCCAGCGCGTCGCTCGCCAGGCTCGGCCAGGCACGGGAGCCCTCCTCGCCGGCCGCCGGGTTGGCGTCACCGAGGGTGATCGAGTCACCGATCGCGAGCACTGTTGGGGTGCGCGACTGGAGCAGGGTGATCTCGTTGTCGCGGTGGACCACGGTGAACCGCACCGTGTTCAGCAACTGGTCGATCACCGTGTTCGTCCAGCCCGCCGGAAGACCCGCGGTGAGCTGCCCGTACACGTCCTGCTGGGTGGTGATGGCCACGATGTTCGGGTCGCTCTCGACCACGCACTGCGCCACCGCCATGGTGTCCAGGCAGGTGGGCATCACCTCGGTGTAGGTGACCTCGCCCATCTTCTCGAAGCCGCCCACCACGTACGACGAGAGCTGGGAGAGCCGGGTCCCCGGCGTCACCTGAGCGTAGAACTGCCGCATCACGGCCACCTGATGCGCGGTGACCCGGGTGAAGCCGTCGTTGGCGGAGCGGGCGACCAGCCCGATCGAGCTGATCAGCAGTACGACGCCGGCGGTCGCGATCACCGGCAGCCACCGCGAGTGCAGGACCGACTCGCGAGCCGGGCTGGTGCCCGCCTTGACCGGCGGCAGGAACGCGACGGCCGCGAGCATCGCCACCCAGGGCAGGGCGAACAGCCAGACCCGCAGGAACATCTCGCCGCCGTAGCTCTGCACCAGAACGAACGACGCGGGACTGCCCGCCATCACCGCGATCAGGATTCCGGTACGCAGCCGGCCGGCCCGCCAGAAGCGCAACGCCCCGATCCCGGCCAGCAGGCCGATGATGCCGATCAGACCCAGGCGTACGGTCTGGGCCAGCTGGCGTGCCTCGCTGCCGGCCAGCCGCTCGGTGAGGTTGTTGCCCACCACGCTGTCGACCGCGCCGACGTCCTGAGTGAAGAGCGTGAGGTGGCCGGTCCAGAAGTCCTGGGCGCCCAGCACCAGCCAGGTCGCCGGCAGCACGGCGGCCGCCACGACCAGGCCGCGCGGTCGCAGCCCGGCCAGCACGGCGAGCACGAACAACACCCCGGCCAGCAGGTACGGCGTCAACTGGTGGGTCGGGGCCAGGGCCGCGATGATCGTCACGAGCACGCCAACGGTGGCCGCGCGGGCGGCCGGCCGGTGCGCATCCATACCGGGATCGAGGCGCGGCACACCCTTGTCGTTGCCCTGGACGAGGCGCCGGCACAGCAGGCGGGTGGCCAGCGCCACGGCACACAGGAACAGCAGCAGTGCCAGGCTCTGCGGGGAGAAGTACTCCTGCTCGACCCAGTCGCCGGCCAGGAAGATCCACAGCGCCACCCAGATGGTCCGGGACGGCAGCCGCAGCGCCCGGCCGATCAGCCCGAGCGGGACCATCCAGCCCATCATCATGACGACCGGTGCCCAGCGGAGCATCGGCGACGCGTCCGGCAGGCCGGCCGCCTTGACGATCACCGCGGCCAGGGTGAAGAAGCCGGCCCAGGAGAATCGCGCGTCGTAGCTCTGCAGGACGGCGCCGTGGTCGGCGATGTACTCGGTGAACCCGACGTGCAGCCAGGCGACCGGGAGCCGGGCGGCGTCCTCGACGAGCGGCTGCAGGGCGTACGTCTCGACGACCATCAGGGCCGTCAGCAGGTAGCCGCGCCACGCCGTGACCGGCGAGCGGCGCAGCTCGAACAGCATTGCCACCACCAGCAGGGCCAGGCCGGCCCAGCACAGCGGGTTCAGCCCGTCGACCAGGCCGAGCAGCCCGAACCTCGCGGCATCGGTGAGCTGGGCGCCGACGAACCAGAGGATCAGGCTGACCGCCGCGAGGACCATGCTCAGCGGGATCCGGTCCCGGAGGGACCGGGCCGGAGCCGGGGCCGCGGCCGGAGCGGACGTCGCCGCCGGATCCGGTACGGCGGTGGCCGGCCGGCGCCGCAGATGCGGGATGGTGCCCGCCGCGGTGGCGACCGTCCAGAGGATGACCGCTGCCCGGGGATGCCAGAAGTGCGTGACCAGCTGGACCATCCCCAGCAGGAGGCCCATCGAGATGCTCAGCGAGACCGCGGCGGTGACCTCGACGAGCCGCTCGCGGAAGCGGACGTAGGAGACCGCCACCCAGCCCGGCACGATGAGCACGAACGCCACCAGGAGCACGGCCCGCCCCGGATAGTTGACGCCGGCCGCGGTGCTGGCGGCAACCAGCAGCGAGATGACCAGCGCGACGATCGCGAACGGGCGGGTCAAGTCCTTCGGCTGCGGTCCGGCCGCGGTCCGGCCGGCGTCGGCGGGAAGAACGGGCGCCGGGACCACGACGGTCTCCGCCGGCGACACCGGCGCGAGCGGCACCACGGCGGTCTCGGCCGGGGACGCCGGGGCGAGCGACACCACGGCGGTCTCCGCCGGGGACACCGGGCCGGCCGGGACGATCGGGACCATGGGGGATTTCGCCGGCCCGGCCGCGCCGTAGACGCGGCCGGGCGGTTCCGCCTGCTTGGGTGCGCCGTAGACGCGGCTCGCCGATCCCGCCTGCGCGGGGGCGCCGCTGGCCTGGCTCGCCGGTTCCGCTTGCGCGGGGGCGCCGGTTGCCTGGTTTGTCGGCTCGGCCGTTTTGGGTGCGCCGTAGACGCGGCTTGCCGGTTCCGGCTTCGCGGGTGCGCCGCTGGCCTGGCTCGCCGGGCCAGCCTGCGCGGGCGCGCCGCCGGCCTGGTTCGTTGGGCCCGCCTGCGCGGGCGTGCCGTTTGCCTGGTTCGTTGGGCCTGGCTGCGCGGGCGTGCCGTTTGCCTGGTTCGTTGGGCCTGGCTGCGCGGGCGTGCCGCTGGCCTGGTTCGTTGGGCCGGGCTGCGCGGGCGTGCCGTTTGCCTGGCTTGTCGGTTCGGCTGGTTTGGGTGCGCCGTAGACGCGGCTCGCCGATCCCGCCTGCGCGGGCGCGCCGCTGGCCTGGCTCGCTGGGCCCGCCTGCGCGGGCGCGCCGCTGGCCTGGCTTGTCGGCTCCGCCGTTTTGGGTGCGCCGTAGACGCGACTCGCCGACTGCGGGGCCGCGCTGACCGGCTGGCTTGCCCGCTCGGCTTGTTTGGGCGCGCCGTAGACACGGCTTGCCGACTGCGCGGGCACGCCGCTGGCCGGACCGGCCGGCCCGGGCTGGTACGGGACGGCCTGGCGGGGTGCGGCCTGCTGGGGTATGGCCTGGCGCGGGGCGGCCTGCTGGCGCGCGGCGGGCTGCTGGGGTGCGGCGGGCTGCTGGGGTGCGGCCTGGCGCGGGGCGGGCTGCTGGGGTGCCTGGCGCGGGGCGGGTTGGTGGGGCACCGCCTGGCGCGGCGCGGCCTGCGGGGGCGCCGCCTGTTGAGCTGCGGCCTGGCCGGGCGCGGGCTGCTGGGGTGCGGGCTGAGGCGCGCCCTGCTGGGGTGCGCCCTGCTGGGGTGCGCCGTACACGCGGCCGGCCGACTCCGGCTGCTTCGGGGCGCCGTAGACCCGGCTCGCCGGGCCCGGCTGCTTGGGCGCGCCGTCGGCGGGCTCCTGCGGCTGTTGCGCGTCGTTGTCCTGACCTGCCGGTTCCGGCTGCGGGGGCGCGCCGTACACGCGGCCGGCCGGGCGATCCTCAACGCCCACGGCGCACCGCCTTCCTGAGCAATTCGCTGGTTCCGCCGTCGGCGCCGGGACTGGACGCCGGCCATCCGGGCAGGGGTTTCACTAGATCGTTCTCCAGGAATTGAGGGCTCGGTGCGCGGGCCAGCTTACGCTGCCAATTTCGGCAGATGCCCGCGTCGGCATTGAGTTCAGCGTTGTGCGACGCCCGGCAGGCAGGGCTGCCGCATCGGCGCGGCGAACTCACCGGTTTGGACAATCTGGCCGTAGATCCGCCCGTAAAGCGGCGATTTGCGGGCATGCGATCGTCCGGTGTGGACGCGGACTAAAGCTGCAAAACGGGCGTATGCCACTTTGCTCCGCAACCGCGCTTCCGGGCACGGGCCGCCGGAATCGGGCCGCACAAAACAGTCAGGCCGATCGGCGTGAGCCGGGCGGCCTGACTGTTTCGGCGCGGATTTCGTTATGCGGCCGTGGTGGTCTGGCCGGCCGGGGCCTCGGCCGGAGCGCCGAAGCCGAAGCGCTCGCGCATGATCGTGCGGACCACGCGGAAGCCGTCGCGGAAGGTCTGCAGGTTGCTCTCGCCGTACATCCGGCGGAACTCGAAGCTGGCCACCTCGTCGATGCGCACGCCCGACTTCGCGACCCGGGTGTTGATCAGGGTCTCGATCTCGAAGCCGTCGCCCCAGCGAGGGGCGGTGGCGTCGGTGTGGTCGGGCAGGCCGAAGATCGGCACGCAATCCTTACGGAACGCGTTGTAGCCGTAACAGAGGTCGGAGAAGTGGGTGCGGAACAGCACGTTGGTCATGAAGTTCAGGCCCCAGTTGCCGACCTTGCGCAGCCGGGTGATGTCGTCGCTGCCACCGCCCTTGGCGAACCGGCTGCCCTTGGCGTAGTCGGCGCCCGCGTCCAGCGCGGCGGTGAAGCGGCTGATCTCGCGCGGGTCCATCGAGCCGTCCGCGTCGATCATGACGATGTAGTCGCCGGTGCAGGCCGCGAAGCCGGCGGCGAGGGCGTTGCCCTTACCCTTGCGGGCCTGGTTGACGACGATGATGCCGGGCCAGCACTTGCGGGCCACTTCCACCGTGTCGTCGACCGAGTTGCCGTCGACCAGGATGACCTCGTCGATGTCTTTGGGCATGTGCCCCAGAACGTGCGGAAGGTTCCGGGCTTCGTTCATGGCCGGGACCACGACACTGACGCGGGGGCGACGCTTGCCGCCCGAGCTGGCCGGCACTCGCGGCACGGTGATTTCCGTGGTTCGGTTGCTGCCAAGGATGTCGTCGACGGACACGCAAGCTCCAGGATCGTGGGGTCGCTTAATCCGCGGCTCGGCGCAATTGGCTTCGCTGCGGACTCGGCAATCCTGCACGTTTTCTGAGATGAATCGGGGGCGACGTCAGCTTTGTGTTGCACGACGGTTGGCAGTTCTTTCCAACCGTCCAGGCCGTGCGAATTTACCCGAACGGCCAACTGGCTTCGCACCGGGGGGTGGCCGACCAGTCAGGGAACACACGCTATTGGGCGGAACACCCACAGGTCAAGGCCTGTTTCTCAGTAAAGCCATATAACCGATAGATCGGTCATTCCCGGCATCGCCCCTCCGATCCGCCAATACGGACATTTCGGATCTAAGGCTGACTTAATGCACAGATAATGACCATCCGCGCTTCCCGGAAATTGCTCGAACACCGTCGTGTTAATTCCTGGTGAAAGACCTGATCAAGGTTCACGTATTTTCGGAAGTCGTTTCAAATTTAATCAGTCTCGATATTTCCGGAACGTTATCCGTGACGGCGTGCTTGCGCTCTGCGTTCGTTCGCCGGCGGAGCGGCCGGTGGGAGCGTGAACCAGAACGTCGCACCCTGCCCGTTCTCGCCGTCGGCCCAGATCTCGCCGCCGTGACGCTCCACCGCTCGATGCACGGTCGTCAGCCCGATCCCGGTGCCCGGGAAGTCCTCGGCCTTGTGCAGCCGAGCGAACGGCCGGAACAGCTCGCCCGCCTGCCCGGCCGGGAAGCCGGCCCCGTTGTCCCGCACGTAGAACCCCTCGGGAGCGCTCCCGATCTCCACGGCCGGCCGGTCGACCTTGCCGGTGAACTTCACCGCGTTGTTGATCAGGTTCTCCAGGATGACCCGGACCAGGCCCTCGTCGGCATCCACGGTCATGTTCTCGTGCACCCGGTAGGTCACCTTGCGGGCCGGGTCGCGGGCCTCCACGTCCGCGATGACCTGCCAGGTCGTCGCGGTCAGATCGAACTCCTCCCGGCGCAGCTCACCCCGGCTGGCCCGGGCCAGGATCAGCAGGGACTCCACCAGGTCGGCCATCCGGAGCGCGGCCGCCTGGATCCGGCTCAGCTTGCGCCGGGCCTCCGGGCTCAGCGGGTCCTCGTCGTCATCCATCATGTGCTCGGCGAAGCTGCTGATCACCTGCAGCGGCCCGCGCAGGTCGTGCGACACCGAGCCGGAGAACGCCTCCAGCTCCCGGTTGCGCCACTCCAGCTCCTCGACCAGCGACGCCCGGGTCTCGGCGAGCTGCCGCGCCGAGCGCTCCTCGGCCGCGTCCAGCTCCCGCCGCATCAGCTCCTCGCGGATCCGGCGGCTCTCGTCGTGCGACTGCTTGCGGCGGATCTGCGTACGCACGTGCGCCCGCAGCGCCTCCGACCCGGCTCCCGAGCGCACGTAGTCGTCGGCGCCGGCGGCCAGGCAGGCCAGCATGTCGTCGTCGTTCTCGCCGGTCATCACGACCGGAGTCTCGCCGATCACCGGCACCTCCTTGATCCGCCGGCAGGCGTCGCGGCCGAGATCACCGCCGAGCCCGAGGCCGAGCACGATGCAGTCGACCGGCTGCTCGGCGAGCAGGTCGAGGGCGTCCTCGGTGCCGGCGACCGGCACCACGTCGTACCCGTCGGCGCGCAGTGCGGCGGCCAGCTCGCCCAGCTTTTCCCGGTCGGGGGTGAGCGCGAGCACCTTGCTCGGCCCGTGCAGGCTGCCGGTCACCTCGATCGGCAGCTGCTCCGAGCTCTGCCGCAGCACCGCGTTCAGTTTGGCCGGCACGATCGCCAGGTTCTGCTGCTTGCGGACGAACGCGTCGGCCCCGGCGTCGAGCATCTGCAGCTCGGTGGCGTAGTCGTCGGCCGCGGTCATCAGGATGCACGGGATGTCGCGCAGCGCCGGGTCGAGCCGCACCCGGCGGATCACGGTGGCGCCGTCGATACCCGGCATCACACCGTCCACGATGATCGCCTGCGGGCGGCGATCGGCCGCGGTGCGCAGGCCCTCCTCGCCGCTGGGCGCGGTGAGTACGGCGTACCCCTCGTTCTCCAGCAGTTCCCGCAGCTGCTCGCGGAAGGTCATGCTGTCGTCGATCACCAGGATGGTGGTGCGGTCGTCCGGCACCGGCGCGTCACCGAGCAGCTGCCGCACCCGAGCCACCACGTAACCGGCGTCGTACGGCTTGCCGACGTACTCGTCGGCCCCGATGCGCAGCCCGGCCAGCCGGTCGGCCACCTCGTCCTCGCTGGACAGCAGCACGGTGACGACCCGGCCGAGTTCGGGCCTGGCGCGCAGCTCGCGCAGCAGTTCCAGGCCGTCGGCGTCGGGCAGCAGCACGTCCAGCACGGCGGCGTCGAAGCCGGCGTCGGCGAACGCCTGCCGGGCCTCGGCGCCGGTCGCGCAGAGGATCGTGCTGAAGCCGTCGGCCGTGAACGTGTCGTGCAGGTCCATCCGCACGGTCAGGCTGTCGTCGACGATGAGCACCCGGGAACTCATCGGCGACTCCCGGTGGGCTGCAGCTCACCGAGGCGGGCCGCGATCCGGGTGGGCGGCAGGATGTACGTGGCCGCCCCGAGCAGGGCGGCCTCGCGCGGCATGCCGTAGACGACGCAGCTGGCCTCGTCCTGGGCGAAGGTGACCGCGCCGTGCGAGCGCATCCGCAGCAACCCCTCGGCGCCGTCCCGGCCCATGCCGGTGAGCAGGCAACCGGCTGCCTTGTCGCCGCACTCGGTGGCCACCGACTCGAAGAGGATGTCCACCGACGGGCGGCAGGAGTGCCGGGCCGGTGCGTCGCTGAGCCGCAGCACGCCGTCGCGCACCAGCAGGTGGCGGTCGGGCGGGGCGAGCACCACCCGCCCGGCCAGCGACTCGATCGGCGTCCAGTCCCGGGCGTAGGTGACGTCCCGCCCGGTCTGCCCGCCCAGCCAGTCGGAGAACGCCACCGCGAACGGCTCGCTGGCCGCGATGTGCTGCACGCACAGCACCGGCGGCCGGAACCCGGCCGGCAGCGAGCACAGCAGGTCGGTGAGGGCGCGCGGCCCGCCGGTGGAGGCGCCGACCGCGACCAGGCGCAGCGTGTCCGGGGGAGGGGCGCCCATCGGTGGCGGCTCGGGCCGCCGGCCGTCGAGCCGGGCCCGCGGGTGGGTGATCACCCGGATCCGGGACACCAGGCGTACGGCCGAGCGCAGCCGGCGCCCCCAGTCCGCGTCGGTGGCGTCGCCGCGCGGCTTCTCCAGCACGTCCACGGCCCCGGCGGCGAGCGCGTTGTACGTGCTGAACAGCTCCTGCCGGTCGGCCGAGGAGACCACCAGAATCGGGGTCGGGTGCTCGGCCATGATGTGCTCGGTCGCGGCCAGGCCGCTCATCGTCGGCAGCATCATGTCCATGGTCACCACGTCGGGGCGGAGGCGGCCGACCAGTTCGACCGCCTCCTTGCCGTCCGCCGCCTCTCCGACGACATGCAGGTCGGGATCCACGGCGAGCGATTCGCGCAGGTGACCGCGCATCGTCGCGGAGTCCTCCACCAGCAGAACGCGAATCATCAGAGGATCAGCCTCCGGATGTGCGTCAGCAGCTCCTCCTGGTTGAACTCGCCCTTGATGACATAGGCGGAGGCGCCGGCCTCCTCGCCGCGGCGGCGGTCCTCGGCGGAAGCCCGTGAGCTGACCAGGATGGCCGGGATGTGCCCGAGCAGTGGGTCGGCCCGGGTGGTGGCCACGAACCCGAAGCCGTCCATGCCGGGCATGTCGATGTCGGTGAGGAACAGGCCGTACTCGCGGCGGTGCGCGCGGTCGAGGCCCTCCTCGGCCGAGGCGGCCAGGTCCACCTCGTAGCCGGCCGACTCGAGGATGCTGCGCTCCAGCATCCGGGTGGTCAGCGAGTCGTCCACCACCAGGATCGGCAGTCGCGGCTTGCCCGGCTCCGGGGCCGCGCCGCCCACCGCGAGGTCGCGGTGCGCCTCGGCGACCAGGCCGTGCGCGTCCAGGACCAGCCGCGGGTTGCCGTCCGAGTCGATCGCCACGCCGCCGATCACCGGGGTGGCCGGGGCCAGGTCGGGCAGCGGGCGGGCCACCAGTGTGCTGGTGCCGGCCAGCCGGTCCACCCCGACCGCGACGGTGTCGCCGTCGGCACTCAGCACCACGGCCACCCCGGCGCCGGTATTGTCCGGCGCGCCCGGCGATATGGTGCGGGCCAGCGGCAGGAACGGCACGACCTGGCCCTCGTGCGCGAACCGGCCGGTGGCGGCCGCGGTGGCCGCGTCGCCGGCCGGCAGCCGGACGCACTGCCGCACCGCGTCCAGCGGCATCGTCGCGACCACGCCGCCGGCCTCGACGATCAGGCCGTTCATGCTGAGCAGGGTCAGCGGCACCGAGATCTGCACGGTGGCGCCCTGGCCGGGGTGGCTGTCGATGGTCACCGTGCCACCGAGCTGCAGCGCCACATCGCGGGCCACGTCCATGCCGATGCCCCGGCCGGCGACCTCGGTCACCGTCCCCGACGTGCTGATGCCGCCGTGCAGCACCAGGTCGATCAGTTCCTGCGGGCCGGGTTCGCGACCCTCGGGCAGCAGGCCACGGGCCTGGGCCACCCGGCGCAGCGCGGTCATGTCGAAGCCGCGCCCGTCGTCCGTACACCGGAAATGGGCCCACCGGCCGCGACGCTCGACGTCGACGGTGACCGATCCCTCGGCCGGCTTGCCGGCCGCCGTCCTTTCCGCCTCCGGTTCGATGCCGTGCACCACCGCGTTCCGTACGACGTGCAGGAACGCGCCGTTGACATGGTTGAGCACGTTCGGGCCCATCCGGGCCTCGGCGCCGTGCGCGGTGAACCGGACCCGCTTGCCCTCCGCCTCAGCCGCGTCGTGCACGGCCCGGTGCAGGGCCGTGAAGATCGTCCCGGCGGCGACCAGGCGCAGTCCCTCGGCCCGGCCGCGCACCTCGTCGAGCTCCCGTTCCACCTGGTCGACGGCGTCGGTGAGGCGCCGGCCCAGCACGCCCATCTCCCCGGCCAGCCGCTGCACGGCCGACCTCGCGCCGGCGTCACCGGTGGACCGGCCGATCCGCAGCCGGTCGCCGAGCGCCTCGACGCCGCGGTGCAGCCGGGCGAGGGTGGTGCTCCCTTCGCGCAGCGGCGCGATCCGGGCACTGGTCTCACCGATCGCGTCGAGCAGCTCGTCCAGGTCGGCGGTGACCGCCCGGGGAGCCGGCTCGTCGTCCTCCTCCGCCGACGACGACGAGGACGCCGACGCCGGACCGGATCGGCCCTCCTGCGGTTTCTCCACCGGGGGCGCGGGGTGTTCGAGGTCGTGGACGAACCGGGCGATCTCGTCGTTGAGTCGCAGCAGCTCCCGCATCTCGTCGGCCGGCACCTGGACCGGGGCCTCGCCGCGATGCGGCACCAGCACGTCCTCGAACTCGTGGGCCCGGTCGGCGATCGCGGTCTGCTTCACCACCCGGGCCGCGCCCTTGAGCGTGTGCGCGTACCGCAGCAGCCGCGCCACCAGGTCCGGGGCCGGCTCCTGGTCCAGGTCGAGGACGCCCGCGCTGATCTGGTCGACCAACTCGCGCGCCTCGATCCGGAAGTAGCGCAGCGGGTCCCGGGCTTCGGCCATGTCAGTGCCGTCCGGTGCCGACCAGGTCGAGCAGGTCACCGGAGAGCGTGCTCAGGTGTGCCGCGGTCTGCTTGGTCTGCACCGCGCTGGCCTCGGTCTCCCGGCTGGCCCGGGCGGTGTCCGAGGCGGCCGAATTGACCTGCTCGACGGCGGTGCTCTGCTGCTTGGTGGACAGCTCGATCTCCCGGGTGGCGTCACTGGTGGTGGTGACGAGCTGGGCGATCCGGCGGAACGAGTTGGTCGCCTCGTCGAACTGCCGGGAACCGGCGTCGACCGCCTTCGCGCCGATCTCGGTGGCCATCACGGTGGTGTTCACCGCGCCGCGGACGTCCTCGATCATCGCCCGGATCTCCTTGGCCGATCCGGCCGTCCGGTCGGCCAGCTTGCGGATCTCCTCGGCCACCACGGCGAACCGCCGGCCCCACTCGCCGGCCCCACTGGCCTCGATGGTCGCGTTGATGGCCAGGATGTTGGTCTGCTCGGCCAACTCCGACACCAGGTCGACGACCCCGCCGATCTGCTGCGACTTCTCGCCGAGCGCGAGCATGTGCTGCACGATCTGGTCGACCTGGGTGCGGATCGCGGTGATCGAGGCGCGGGTCTGGTCGATGGTGGCGTCGCCGGTGCGGGCCGCGTCGGCGGTGTCCTCGGCGACCTTGGAGACCCGCTGGGCGCTGTCCGCGATCTGCCGCGAGGTGATCAGCAGCTCGCTGATCGTCGTGGTGATCTCGTTCATCGCGCTGGCCTGGTCCCGGCCGCCGGCCGCCTGCTGCGCCGCCGCGGCCTCCAACTGGGCCGACGAGCTCTGGATGTGCCCGACCGCGGCGCCCACCTCGCGGCGCAGGTCGCGGCTGAGCCGCCAGGCCACCGCGGCCGACCCGAGGATGAGCACCGCGCTGAGCCCGATGATGAAGATCATCGCCCAGGTGGCCCGGCTCGAGGACTCGGTGCGGGTTTGCGCCATCGTCGCGCGTACCCGCTCGATCAGGGTTTCGATGGCACCGATCAGCGCCTCCCGGGCCGGTTTGGCCCGCGGGTCGCTGAGGACGTCGATGTTGAGCACGGTCATGTTCTGCCGCTTGGTGATCAGGTCGCTGACCACCGTGTTGTGGGTCGCCTCGAGGGTCGACACCGTGTCCAGCTGCTTGATCGCGGCCGGGTCGTCGTCGAGCGTCGTGCGCAGTTTGATGACCTGGGCGAGGAATTCGGCGCGGTCGGCGTTGGTGGCGGTCAGCCACTCGGCCGACTTGCCCAGCATGAAGGCGCGGTAGTCGCTGATCCGGCGTTCGATCGTGGCGCTCAGCTCGGTGGCGCCGACGAGCCCCTCGGACGCCTCCTTGATCACCGCGTCCTTGGTGGTCACGACGTAGCGCAGGGCCAGCACCGACGTCGCGGTCATCAGCAGGGTGAGCGCGAGCGTCAGCCCGAAGCTGGCCGCCAGTTTGAACCCGAAGGTCCGTCCCGCCATCATCGCGTTACCTCCTCGGTTCCCGGTGCGTGCCCGGCCAGCGTGTGGACGGCAGCCCGGGCGGACGGCACGTCGATGATCGGACGGGCGGTGCCGTCGAGGGTGGCCATGCCGCGCAGGACAACGCGCCGGCCGGCCCCGGTGGCCTCGCCGATGATCGCCTCGGCGGACACCCGCACGTGCCCGTCCAACTTGTGGAAGGCGAAGCCGAGCGGCGGCGTGCCGGTGGCCAGCACCAGCCAGCGTGGCCGCTCGGAGATCGGGTGCCCGAGGAGCGCGGCCAGGTCGTACACCGGGATCACCGTGCCGGCGAAGCCGGCCAGCCCGAGCAGGGCCGGCAGCGGGCCGGGCAGCGGGGTGACCGGCCGGTCCGGGTGCAGGCCGGCCGTCTGTGCCAGCCGCAGGGCGTACGGCCGCCCGCCGGCCCTGATCGCCAGCAGTTCCACGTGCCCGGCGTCGTGACTGCCCAGCGGCTGGGCGAAGGAGCGGTCGAAGTCCGACCGCAGCTGGGTGATCCGCCGTTCGACAGTGGTCATCGGTGCACCCCGCAGGCGTCCAGTTCGGCCCGGCACAGCGTGGTCAGCGCGATCCGGCCGAACCCGCCGCCGAACAGGGTGATCCGCAGATCGTCCTCGGCCGGCAGCAGCGCGAGGGCCCGTTCCAGCTCGCCGGCCGCGGTGCGGGCGTCGCCGTCGCGCCGGGCCAGTTGCCCGAGCCGCAACCGGGGCAGCGCGAAGTCCGGGTCGAGGTAGGCGGCGAGCCGGTACTGCGCGAGCGCCTCGCCGACCGCGGTCGCGGCGTCCAGGCAGAGGCCGAGCAATTGGTGCGCGTCGGGGTTCAGCCCGTCGTCGTCGATCAGCCGGCGGGCCGTGTCGATCGCGTCGTCGAGCCGGCCGGCCTGGGCCAGCAGCACGCCCCGCAGCAGCCGCTCGCGGGGCAGCCGCGGGTCCGGGAGCAGGGCGAGCGCGTCGGTGAACCGCTCGTCGGCGAGCAGGGTCACCGCCTTCTGGTAAGCGTCCGAAGACGGCGGCGGGTGCTGGGGAGGCGGCGCGGGCCGGGGCGCCGGCCGGGGGGCGGCGGCCATCGGCGGGGGATCGGCGGACGGCACCCGGCGCCGGTAGTAGAAGGCCTCGTGGGTCTGCCGCAGTTCGAGGCCGTCCGGGTCGGCGCCGAGCGAGTCGGTGTGCCCGAGGAACAGGAAGCCGCCCGGGGCCAGGGCCGCGGTCATCCGCTCGACGAGCTCCTGCGCGACCGTCGGGACCAGGTACATCAGCAGGTTCCGGCAGAAGATCACGTCGTACTGGCCGGGCCGCCACAGGGTGGCGTCCGGCTCGGCCACGTTGTGCTGCCGGAACTGCACCAGCCGGCGGATCTCCTCGTCGACGCCGAAACCGCGCTCGCCGGACCGGAACCAGCGGCGCTTCACCGCCTCCGGGGTCTCCCGCAGCGACCACGCCGAGTACCAGCCCTCGGTGGCCTGGCCCAGCACCGCCGGGTTGGCGTCCACCCCGAGCACGCTGACCAGCCAGTCCGGGCCGGGCAGGGACTCCTTCGCGGAGATCGCGAGGCTGTACGCCTCCTCGCCGGACGAGCAGGCCACCGACAGCATGCGCAGCGTCCGCTGGCCGGCCCGGTCGATGATCCGCCGCGGCAGGGCCTCCTCGCGCAGCGCCCGGAACTGCTCGCCGTGCCGGAAGAAGTAGGTCTCGGTGATGCTGAGCTGCTCGATGAGCTCGGTCATCTCGCTGTTCCACGGGCGGGCCGCCAGCCGGTTGAGATACTCGCCCCGGCTCATCCGGTGCACATGCGACCGCTCGACCAGCAGCGGGCCGAGCTGTCCCGCGTCCCGGTCGCTGAACGTCCAGCCGAGCCACCGGCCGAGCAGTTCCCGGAACCGGCCGGCCTCGGCGTCCACGATCATGAGGTGACCGCCGCGGCGGCGGCTTCCCAGACCTCGTCCGGCACCGCGCGCATGCTCTGCAGCAGCAGCAACGGTTCGGCGCCGATGGTGCCGACGCCCGCGACCAGCCGGCTGGACCGGCCGCCGAGCAGGGCCGGATGGCCGCCGGTGGCGCTCGTGTCGACGTTGCGGATCCCGATGATCTCGCCGGTGGCCAGCGCGACCGCGCCGCGCTCGGTGCGGACCGCGACGTACCGTTCGGGCTCGCCCTGGTCGCCGCGCAGCAGCCGGGACACGTCGATCACCGGGGTGGGCACGCCGCGCATGACGCAGATCCCGAGGACGAAGGGCGGGGTGCCGGCCAGCGGCTGGGTCTCGAGCGGTCGCATGGTCTCGACGACCTCATCCAGTCGCAGCGCGCACAGCAGTGGGCCGGCGCGGAACACGAGCGCCGCCATGACGGACTCGACTTCCGGCATTTGCCCGTATTGCCGCACGAACCGAGATTATCGAGATTCGGGGCATTAAATCTGAGTTTTGCTCACTCTGTTCGGAGCGCTACCACGGGGTCCAGACGGCCGGCCCGCTGCGCCGGGATCACCCCGAAGATGATGCCCACGGCGGCCGACACCCCGAAGGCCAGCGCGAGGGACCACCAGGTCACCGCGGCCGGAACCGGGGTCAGGCGGTCGACCAGCAGCGCGGCCGAGATGCCCAGGGCCATGCCGAGGACCCCGCCGATCGTGGTCAGCAGCACCGCCTCGAGCAGGAACTGCACGCCGATGTCGCGGGGCCGGGCGCCGACCGCCTTGCGCAGGCCGATCTCCTTGGTCCGCTCGCGCACCGACACCAGCATGATGTTGGAGACGCCGACGCCGCCGACCAGCAGGCTGATCCCGGCGATCGCGGCCAGCACCCCGGTCAGCACGCCGAGGATGTCGCCCAGCACCCCGAGGATCTGCTCCTGGGTGACCGCGCTGAAGTCGGTGTCCGGGTGCCGCTTGACCAGGGCGGCCACCACCGCGCCGCCGAGAGCGTCGATGCGTTCCCGGTCGGGGGCGCGGATCGCGAGACCGTCGATGCGCTGGGTGCCGAGCAGTCGCTGGGCCGCGGTGACCGGCACGTGCACCTCGCTGTCCCGGTCGACGCCGAGGCTCTGCCCGAGCTCCTCGAACGTGCCGATCACCCGGAACCGCACCCCGCCGATGGTGACCTGCCGGCCGATCGGGTCCCGGTCGCCGAACAACTGCCGGGCGATCCCGGCGCCGAGCACGGCGACCCGCCGCCCGGTGGTCACGTCGGTCCGGGTCAGATAGGCGCCGCGGTCGAGACGCCGGACGAAGACGTCCGGCGTGGTTTCCAGAACACCCTGCATGCTGGCGTACGCCTCACGCGAACCGGCCCGCACGGTCTCCCCGGAGCTGATCGTCACGGCGACCCGGGACCGGTCCCCGACGACCCGGATGACCGCGTCGACGTCGTCCATGGTCAGCGTCGACGCGGTGGGCGCGGCGCCCGGGTCGAGGCGGCCCGGCACCACGATCAGCAGGTTCGACCCGAGGCCCTCGACCTGCTGCTCGATCTGCCGTTTGGTCCCGGTGCCGATGGCGACGAGCGCGACCACGGCGCCCACCCCGATGACCACGCCGAGCATCGTCAGGACGCTGCGCAGCCGGTTGGCCCGCAGCGCATCGATGGCGACCCGCCATGCCTCCGCGACCCTCACGAGACGATCAGCCCGTCCCGCATCACGATCTGCCGGTGGGCGCGGGCGGCCACCTCGCGGTCGTGGGTCACCAGCACCACCGCCACCCCGTCCGCGTTCAGCGACTCCAGCAGCCCGAGCACCTGCTCGCCGGTGGTCGAGTCGAGGTTGCCGGTCGGTTCGTCGGCCAGCAGCACCGACGGGCCGGTGACCAGGGCGCGGGCGATCGCCACCCGCTGCTGCTCGCCACCGGACATCTGGTTGGGCCGATGGTCGAGCCGGTGGGCCAGGCCGACCCGCTCCAGCATCTCGGCCGCCCGGGCCCGCCGCTCCCGGCGCCCGACCCCGCGGTAGACCAGCGGCAGCGCGACGTTGTCCCGGGCCGTGGTGCGGGTGAGCAGGTGGAAGGACTGGAAGACGAACCCGATCGTCTCGTTGCGCAGCAGGGCCATCTCGGCCGGGCCGAGCGTCGCCACGTCCCGCCCGCCGATCCGCAGCGTCCCGCTGGTCGGCCGGTCGAGCGCGCCGAGCAGATGCATGAGGGTCGACTTGCCGGAGCCCGAGGTGCCCACGATCGCCACGTAGTCGTCGGCCGACACCGTCAGCGACACGCCCCGCAACGCCGAGACGGAGACACCGTCCAGGTCGTAGGTGCGGGTCACGTCGACCGCGACGATCGCCGGCTCCTCGCTCATGAAGCCTTTTCGCCCGCCTTGACCAGGTCGGCGCCGCCCACCACGATCTGCTGGCCCGCGTCCAGGCCGGAGGTCACCTGCACGACGTCCTCGCCCTGCACCCCGACCTTGACGGAAACCCGCTGGTAGCGCCCGTTGCGTACGGTCCAGACGGTGTCCTGCCCGTCGGCGTTGACGATCGCCGAGGCCGGCACGGTGACCGCGTCGGACGCCTCGCGCACCTGCAGCCGCACCACCGCGCTCATGCCGGGCCGGGGCGTCGGCGCCTTCGTCCCGTCGTCGTACTTACCCGCGGCCAGGTCGAGGCGCACCCGGTAGGAGACGCCGCCCTGCGCCGAGGTGGTCGGCAGCAGGTCGACCGCGCGCACGGTCGCCGAGTAGGAGGCGCCGGTCGCGGCGTCCAGCTCGACGGTGGCGGTGACGCCCGGCTGGACCAGCAGCACGTCGGTCTCGTCCACCGAGGCGCTCAGCCCGAGCGCGGTCACGTCGACGATCGTGACGATGGGCGTGCCGGCCGCGACATAGGCGCCCTTGGGCACCGCGGTGTCCACTCCCGGCAGCGCGGTGGACGCGGCGGGAGCCGACCCGGAGGAGAGCAGGTCGGTCAGCGACGGGCTTGCCGCGCCGCCGCCGGCCGGCCCGCCGAGTTGGACCACGCCGGCGACCGGGGCCTTCAGGGTCAGCGCTTCCACGGCCGCGTCGGCCAGGTCGTACGCCTGCTGTGCCTGCAGCTTCTGGGCCGCGGAGAGGGAGTCGACCGCTTCGCCGAGCGAAGCGACCCCGCGCTGGACCGAGCGCAGCGTGGCGGCGGCCGCCGCCGACGCTGCCTGATATTGCTGCTCGGCCGCGTCGACCTGCTTGAGGAGTACGCCGCGCAGGTTCGCGTCGGCGATCTTGCCGGCCGCGTCCCGCGCATCGTCGAATGCCGTGGCGGCCTGCTTGTCGGTTTTCCGTCGCACAGCCGTGTAGCCGGCGGTGCTCAGCCCGGCCGAACCGCCGCCCCGGGAGGCCTGATCGAGCGCCTGAGCTGCGGATTCGCGGCGCGCCTCGAGCTCGGGGGAGTCGATGACCGCCACCACGGTGCCCTTGTTGACCTTCTGCCCGGCCTCGACCCGCAGCTCGGCCAGGGTGCCGGCGGCGGGTGCGCTGAGCGTGGCGGCGGCCCGCGCGGTCACCGAGCCGGGCGCCTCGACGATCTCACCGACCGTGCCGCGCGCCGCCGACCCGACGGTGATGCCGTCGTCGTCGTTACCGCAGGAAGCCGCGGTGAGCGACACCAGCATGACGATGGCGAGCGCGAGAACGCCCGGCCGGACGCGGGTGCGAAAGGGGCGGGACACGCTCGCAACTTTAGGCCGTCGTCGATCGGGGTCGTCGGCGCGTCAGTCAGATCACGTACACCCAGGTCGGCGGCTTGACGCCGGGATGCACCCTGAGTGAACCGCCCCCACGGCCCCGACCGTACCTGTGTGGACAACGTGACCGTGAAGGACGTGACGCAGCGATGCAGCGAGCCGACGAGTTGACCGTGGTACACCACGACGACACCGTGAGCCGGTTCCTCGACGTGACATACACCCTGAGCCGCGACGGCTTACGCCTGGTGACGGCCCTCGGCGACGAGCGCCTGATACCGAGCCACGAGGTGCTGACCACCCACGCCCGCAAAGCCGCCTGAGGGCCCGGCCCGCCGCGGGCGGCGAGCGTTCGCACTCAGGCTCGCCAGAGCGCCGAAGTTCTTACCTAGGCCGAGTTGGGCCTCGTCCACCTCGTAGCGCCGTTCGCGGCCGGTGGGGGCCGCGTGGACCAGGCCGGCGCGGTCCAGCACGCTTAGGTGTTTGGCGACCGCCTGGCGGGTGACCGGCAAGTGCTCGCTCAGCCTGGTCGCCGTGCCGCCGCCGTCGGCCAGCAGCAGGTCGAGCATCAGGCGGCGGGTCGGGTCGCCGATCGCCGACCAGAGTGCGTCGTCGATCGTCTCGTTCACCGGGTGGACGCCAGCCGGGCCACGTAGGAGACGAGGCGGGGGAGGCCGGGTCGTAGGCCCAGTGGAACGAGAAGCGCCGGGGCGGGTCGGCCTCCACCACGGTCAGCGGGACCACCTTGTCGCGTTGCCGAACGAGATCGTGCCGGACGAGCCCGGCAATTGGTTGCGTGACGGGGCCGAGAAAAGCCCGGACCCCGTGCGTGGGGTCCGGGCCTCGCCCAGCGAAAGCCGGATCAGGTCCCGGGACGACGCCCGAACACCTTCACCGTGGAGCCGATCTTGCCGAGGCTGTAGTACTTCTTCGCGTCCTGCGGCAGCAGGTTGACGCAGCCGTGCGAACCACGCCACATGTCGTGGATGTAGGTGGTGGTCTGGTGGAAACCGCGCCCGCCGATGAACCGTTGCCAGTACGGCAACCAGACGTGGTACGGGTCCGACCACTCCTTCTTGGTCCGCTTGTTGATCTTGAAGGTGCCGGCCGGGGTCTCGTAGTTGTTCATGCCGGTCCGGGTGACCGTCGGCTTGACGAGCACCTTGCCGTTCTTCATCACCCAGGTGGTCTGGTGGGTGAGGTCGACGCAGAAGGTGAGCCCGGTCTTCTTGGCCTTGCACTTGGCCGTGTTCGACGCGGCGAGGCGCTTGGCCACGTCGTTCGTCGTCGGGCCGGCCAGGCCGGACGCCGGCTTGATGCCGAACCGGCTCTGGAACTTCTTGATCGCGGCACAGTCGGTGGCGGACTGCTTGCCGTCGACCTTGAGCGTGCCGTAGCCACCGATCTTGTTGAGGTAGCCCTCGACCTGCTTCTGGAACTTACCGGTGGCACAGCTCGCGGCCGCCGCCTTCGTGACCACCGAGGTGGTCACGACCTTGGCCGCCGGGGCGGTGCGCACCGCGGCACCGGCGCCCGCAGGCGTCAGCGCCACGCCGAGACCGCCGCCCACCAGGGTCGCCAAAGCGGCCCCGGCGACGCGGGCGGAAACCCGTCTCACTCGCAACTTGGTCCTCCCCAGGACATGTGTTCGCACATCGAAGCACAACCGGGCTCGCCTCGGTGTATGGGGAACGACCGTGGCGCGAATCCGTGAGATGTTTTCGGTTCGCGCCGTATGCAGTTGAGAGAAGGCGGGGTTCAGCTTTGCGGCGTGGCGAAGTCCTGCACCCAGTAAGTGGTGCGGTCACCGGTGACGGCCAGGCCGACGCCCATCTGGTGCAGCCGGCAATCCATGATGTTCTCCCGGTGCGCGGGGCTGTGCATCCAGCCGTCCACCACCTCGAACGGGCTGTCCGCTCCACGGGCGATGTTCTCGCCGTACCTCTTCCACCGGTAACCGGCCTCGCTGACCCGGTCGCCGGCGCCGTCGCCGTTCGGTGACTGGTGCGCGAAGTAGTCGCGGCGGGCCATGTCGGCGGCGTGCTCGTTGGCCGCCTCGATCAGCCGGCGGTCCACCGACAGGTTGTCGCAGCCGCCGCGCCGCCGGTTCTGGTTGACCAGCCACAGGATCTGCTGCTGCCAGCGCGCGTACGGGCTGGACGAGACGTCGGCCCGGGTGACGTCCTGGCGGGCGGTGGCGAGCAGGCTGTCCGCGGCGGGCCGCTGGGCGAAACCGAGGTCCCGGGCCGGGGCGGCCTGCTTCTGCCGCGCCTGCTGCCGCTGCTGCTGCGCAGCCGGGCGCTGCGGCGCGGCATCGGCCTGCGAGTGGTTGCGCGGGTCGGTCCGGTCCGGCTGAGTTGCGGGCTTTTGCGGTACGGCGTCCGCGTGCCGGTCATCGCCGGGGCTGTCGTCATCCCGTACGGCGTCGGGGTCTTCCACCAGGGAGCCGTCACCGGCGTCGTCGGCGTGCCCGGCCGCCGGGTCCTCGTCGAAGTCGGCGTCGTCGGCGTCGTCGGCGTCGTCGCTGAAGTCCGACGTGTCGTCGTCCGAACCGCCACCGAACTGCGGCCACCCCCACAGGCTCGGCATGCTGAAGCCGAAGCCCGGTTCGTCCGGAGTCTCCGACGCACCCGCTGCCGTGGCCACGACCCCGCCGCCGAGCAACATCGCCGACGCCGCGGCACACACCACCACCAGAGGTTTCCGCATTTCCTAGTAAGTCCCATCGAGTCGCGGGCGTCCGGCCGTCCCGGCCGCCTCCTCGCCAGGGGTCAACGTCACAAAGCGGCCACGGTCACCATGAACGTCGCACAACCGCACAGACAATTCGGACAGTTCATCCCTTCGGGGTAAGCCCTCGCGCTCTTTCTGGCAACCGCTCGGCGGTCCCGCCGGGGCAGGCGTGGTGGCTACCGTTCCCCGGTGCGAAATCGATACCTGGACCTGCTCCGTGCCGCGGCAATCGTCCGGGTGATCGTCTACCACCTCTTCGGCTGGCCCTGGCTGTCGATCCTGCTGCCCGCCATGGGCATCATGTTCGCGCTGGCCGGCTCGCTCACCGCTGCCTCCCTGGAGAAACGCGCCGCCGGGCAGGTGGTGATGTCCCGGGTGCGCCGGCTGCTGCCGCCGCTGTGGCTGCTCGGCCTGGTCGCCGTACCCGTCATGCTCGCCGCCGGCTGGGCGACCGAGACCGACAGCGACCACCCGTTCAGCATCGGCCGGCTGTTCTTCTGGCTGCTGCCGATCGCCGACCCGCCCGGCAGCGACCGGGCCATCGACGTCTGGGAACCGCTCTGGTACCTGCGCGCCTACCTCTGGTTCGTGCTGCTCTCCCCGGTCCTGTACGCCCTGTACCGGCGGATCGGCTGGGGTGCGGTGGCCGCGCCGCTGCTGCTGATGGGCTTCCTCGACCTCACCGGGTTCAGCCTGCCCGAGACCGCCGACGCGGCCCTGTGGGACTTCGTCACCTACGGCGCCTGCTGGATCGCCGGTTTCGCCCACCACGACGGCCGGCTCGCCCGGGTCAAGCCGTGGGCCACGGTCCCGGTGGCGGCGGTCATGGGGGCGGTCGCCCTGTGGTGGCTCAACGGCCACCAGGGCGAGGACCCCTGGGACCTCAACGACGTGGCCGAGTCGCAGGCCCTCTGGTCGCTGGCGTTCGTCCTGCTGGTGCTGCGCTGGCAGCCCAGCATGGCGTGGCTGGCCCGGATCCGGCCGCTCGACGGTGCGGTGACCCTGCTCAACGCGCGGGCCGTCACCGTCTACCTCTGGCACAACATCGCGATCGCCGCGGTCTGGCCGGTCCTCACCCTGATCGCCCTCGACGACCTGGAGGGCGACCTCGCCATCGTGGTCGACTTCGGCGTCGCGCTGGCCCTCACCCTGGTCGCGGTCCTCTGCTTCGGCTGGGCCGAGGACCTGGCCGCCCGCCGCTCGCCCCGGCTCTGGCCGGCCGGTTCGGCACGGCGGAAGGGCGACCCGCCCACCCCCGAGCCGGCCTTGGTCCCGGCCGGCGACCCCGCCCGCGGCGGCCTGCGCTTGAGTGGCGCGAGCGCCGACGGTCTGCGGGCCGGCGGCGCGTTGAATGCCGCCCCGGCGCCTCGCTTGGCCGCCGATCCCGGCCCGGAAGCCGTCGCCGCCGCGCCGGCCGCCCGGCACGCCGCTCTGGGCGAGGACCCCGGTCGCGATCTCGGCATGCCGGTCGCCGGTCGCCCCGCCGCCCACCACCCGGCCGACAACCTCGCCGCCGCCCACCGTCCGGCCGGCGGCGAGGTGGTCGACCAGGCGGGTCGCTCGTGGCCGGCCCGGCCCGCGCCGGCGGACAGCCTCGACGGCGAGCCGGACTGGTTCCGCGGCCGGCGCGCCGGGGTAGACCAGCCCGAGTAGCGGCCGGCCCGCCCCGGCGGCATCCGGGGTGGGCCCGCTCACCCCGGATGCATCCGGCGTGCTCGGCCGGGCGCCGCCGGGGGAGGCTCACCGCATGAAACGCCCCGAGGTGCCCGCACCCGTGCTCGTGCTGCTGGCGATCGTCTCGGTGCAGTTCGGCTCCGCGGTCGCGCGTACCCTCTTCGAGGATCTCGGCGCGGCCGGCGTGACCCTCCTCCGCCTGGCCCTCGCCGCGGTGATCCTGGGGTTGGTCACCCGGCCGGCCCTGCGCGGCTGGTCCGGCGCGGCCTGGCGGGCCGCCGCCCTCCTCGGCGTCGTCATGGCCGGCATGAACCTGATCTTCTACCTCGCCCTGCGAACCGTGCCGCTCGGCATCGCCGTCACCGTCGAGTTCCTCGGCCCGCTGCTGCTCGCCCTCGTGCAGACCCGGCGGCTGCTCGACCTGCTGTGGGCCGCGCTCGCCGGCGGCGGCGTGATCCTGCTCGGCGCGGCCGGCGGTGGGTCGGCCCCGCTCGGCGGTCTGCTGCTCGCCTTCCTGGCCGGGCTCTTCTGGGCCGGTTACATCGTGTTCAGCGCCAAGCTCGGCGGGATCGTCCCCGGCACCGGCGGGCTGACCGTCTCGCTCGCCGTGGCCGCGCTGCTGGTGCTGCCGTTCGGGGCGGGCGGTGCGAGTGCCGTACTCGATGATCCTCGGCTGTTGATCGGCGCTGCCGCCGTCGCCCTGCTCTCCTCGGTCCTGTCCTACGGCCTGGAGATCAACGCGCTGCGCCGCATCCCCACCCGCGTCTTCGGCATCCTGATGAGCCTGGAACCGGCCGGCGCCGCCATCGCCGGACTGCTCGTCCTGCACCAGCGCCTCGGCGCCGTGGAGATCATTGCACTGGTGCTGGTGACCGCGGCGAGCGCCGGGGTGACCCTGACCGGCGCCGAGCCGGCGGAGATGGCCGAAGCCCGCTGAAACTCTCAACTGCCCGCCGCCCGGACCGAAAAGTCATACCGTGCGGTTTCAGTTGCGTGACCAGGCCGGGGCATCCCGTTCCGTCGCGTACCTGTTGATGGGCGCCGGCCCATTCATGTTCATCACCGGCGTGGTGCTGCCGGACAACCGGACCGTCACCGGCGTCAGCGTCTTCGCCGTGCTCACCGTGGTCCTCGGCCTCGGCGGGGCGATCTGCCGGTGGCGGCCCGAGCGGGTGCCGACGGTGATGTGGCTGCTCGCGCCGTACCTCGGCATCGCCCTGGTCACCACGCTCAACCTGGCCACCACCGACGCCAGCACCGGCGCGCAGTTCTTCTACCTGTGGCCGGTCCTGTACGCCGCGAACTTCCTCAGCCGGATCGCGAACTACCTGGTCCTCACCCTGGTCTCGGCCGGTAACGCGGCCGTCGTCTTCCCCATCGAGGGCGCCAACCGGGGCCTGTCCGACTGGGCGTCGCTGACCGTCGCGATGATCCTCACCGCGATCGTGGTCAACTCGCTGCGGCTACGCAACGACCGGCTGCGCGACGTCCTCGAGACCCAGGCGTACGCGGACCCGCTCACCGGGGTGGCCAACCGCCGCTCCTTCGACGGCGAACTGGCCCGCGCGGTCGCCTGGGCCAACCGCGGCAACGAGTCGATCGCCCTGCTCACCATCGACATCGACTACTTCAAGAAGATCAACGACACGTGGGGCCACGGCGTCGGCGACATGGCCCTGCAGGCGGTGGCCGACGCGCTGCGCACGGTCGCCCGCCGCGAGGACGACGTGGTCGGCCGCCTCGGCGGCGACGAGTTCGTGGTGCTGCTGCGCACCGACCGGATGGGCGCCCGCCGCGCCGCCGACGACCTCCGCGCCGCCGTCGCACAGATCGACAGCCTGCCGAGCGGCCCGCCCGGCCTCAGCATCGGCGTGGCCGTACTGCCCGACCACGCCGGGACCGCCGTCGAACTCGGCACGGCCTCGGACGCGGCCCTCTACCAGGCAAAACAGGGCGGCCGGGGCCGCACGGCGATGGCTCACCCGCCGACCCCACTCCCGGTCAGCCGCTGATTACGCTTCCTTCCGGGGGTACGGGCCCCAGCCGTCCCGCAGAACGTGGATGTAGACGGCTTCCAGGCACACCCCGATCCGCTCGGCGAGTTCCTGATCTTCGGGCTCACCCAGCCGTACGGCCCGGGCGAAGTGATCGAGCGCCTCCATGTGCCGCCCCTGGTCGAAGCAGCTGCGCCCGGCGTTCTCGTGGACGACGCTGCGCAACGGGTCGGGGACGTCCGCTTTTGCCGCCTTGGCGAACAACCGGTCGGCCTCCTCGTAGTCCTTGCGCAGCCGCAGAACGTGCGCCAGCTCAGCCTGCGCGATCACGGTCGACTGCGTGTGCTGCGCCGACTCGGCATGGGCGAGCGCGAGCCGGCTGGCCGCGGCCGCCATGCCCAGCTCCCCGAGCAGCCGGTAGACCTCGGCCCGCACGCTGAGCAGCCCCGCCTTGGCGACGTTGTCGGTCTCCTCGGCGAGCGGCTCGTCCAGCCGTTCACCGAGCTCCCGCAGCGCGTCCTTGTTGTCGACCACTTCCCGCAGCGTCCCGCC
Source organism: Paractinoplanes toevensis (assembly GCF_018332695.1). Lineage (GTDB taxonomy): Bacteria > Actinomycetota > Actinomycetes > Mycobacteriales > Micromonosporaceae > Actinoplanes > Actinoplanes toevensis. Next base: position 50,728 of record NZ_BOQN01000063.1, on the reverse strand, counting down.
GTCGAGCCGCCACCGGATGGCTTCGAGGTCGGCCGCGGACAGCGCGGCCGGCTTCTCCACCGGCGCCGCCGCTGCCTCCTGGGCTGCTGCCTCTTCTGCCGCTGCTTTCTCGGCGGCCGCTTCCTTTGCGGCCGCTTTCTCGGCTGCGGCTTTTTCGGCTGCCGCTTTGTTTGCTGCCGCTTCGTCGGCCGCTGCTTGCTCTGCCGTCGCAGCGGGCTCACCGTTGGTCCCGGCGCTTCCTGCGGCGGCGGCTCCGTTGTCGGAAATATCCGGCTCGGCGTCGAGGGCAACCCCGTTGAGCAGCCCCGCCAGATCCAGGTCCAGCACCATGCCGTCCCCGTCCGCGACCGGCTTGACCGAGGGCGCGGGCGGTTCCTTCTTGTTGAACCACTGCCCGACGAACGCCGGGTCGTCGGACCGCCGAGGCTCCTGATCAGGCCCCGACACCATGAGCCGCCCGATCGGCCGCAGATTGTGCAGAGTCCCGTCCGGATCCATGTACGGCGCCGCATGAGCCCCCGGCCGCCCCTGCTCCGAAGCCTGCGCGTCCTCGTCCGCGGCGTGGCCGGCACCCTCCGGCGCCCCATGCCGGGGAGCCTTGGGCGCGACCACCGCCGCCGCACCCGGCACGGTCCCGTCCACCGAACCCGGCACGGTCCCGTCCACCGAAGGCCGCTGCATCGGCACCGCGATCCGAGCGGCCCCGGCACCGCCTTCCAGGCCGGCCTCCGCCGCGCCGGCCGCACCTTGCTCAGGCGCGTAACCGACCGCCGGCGACCCTTCCGGCCGAGCCTCCGCCACCTGCGGGGCCCCGGCCTGGTGGGCTGCGGCGTGGCTGGGTCCTGCTTGTTGCGGCGCGCCGTGGCTGGGCGCTGCCTGGTGGGCCGCGGCATGGCCCGGGCCTGCCTGCTGTGGCTCGGTGTGGCCGGGGCCTGCCTGCTGTGGCGCAGCGTGACCAGGCGCCGCCGGCTGGCCGGGCGTGCCCTGGTGGGTTGTCGCCCTTGCGGCCTGGTCCGGTGCGGCCTGGTCCGGTCCCGCGGTTCGGCCGGGGCGGACCATCGGCTGGGTCGGCACGTCGTTCTGCGGCGCCGCGCCCGCGGCCGGGGAGGTCGGCTGCGTGGACCCATCCTGCGGCGGGGTGCCCGCCGGGCCGGTCGGACGCTGTGCGCGATTGCCGGCCGGTGCGCTGACCGGTGCCGACGCCAGCGACGTGGGCCGGCCGCCGTGGGCGCCGGGCACCTGGTCGGCCGCGGGCCGGGTCTGCTCGCCGCCGGGTACCGGCGGCCGGGGCCAGGCACCGGGGTCCTGTCCCGTGGGCGTCGGAGCGGCCGGGCGTGCCGCGGTGCCGGCCGGTGGACGTCCAGCGGTCGGCATCGGCGAGACCGGAGCCTCGACCGGGCCGCGGGCGGCCGCCGGGGAGACCGGTGTGACCTGCGGCGCCGGCGCCGCGGCACCGCCAGGCGGGCCCGCGTACGCGGTAGGAACGTCCGGTGCGGCCGTCGCCTGGATGCCCGGCGGCGCCTGCGCAGCGTGCGCGGCCGGCGGCAGCTGGATGCCCGGCTGAACCTGCGGTCCGGGCGTCGCCGGACCGGCCGGCGGCAGGTTGGGCTGAACTGCGGCCGGGCGGGCGGCGGCCGGCGGGACCGCCGTGGCCGGCACGTCGTAGCCCGGGGCCGGGACGGGCCGGGCGGGCTGGTTCGGGTCGATCTGCGGGCGCGGGGCACCGGGGGAGATCGGCCGGGACAGGCCACTCACCGGCAGCGAGGCCGGGGGAGCCTGGTCCGGTGTCATCGCCCACGGCCCGTCCGACTCGGAGAGCGTGACGTGCGCGGTGCGCGGCGTCCGGCGCGACCGCGGCGGCGCGTCCGGGCCGTTGAGGCGAGTGCCGGTCTCCCACGGAGCCTGCGACCCAGCTTGCTGCGACGGCGTTTGCGGCCCGCTCTGCTGCGGTGCCGGCATGCGCGTGCCGGTCTGATCGGGTGCCTGCGTCCGTGTACCGGTTTCCCAGCCGCCCTGCGCCGGTGGGGCGGTTGGGGACTGCGTTTGCGGACCGTTCGGCTGCAGCCCCTGCATGCGTGTGCCGCTCTGGTCGGGCGCCGGCATGCGGGTGCCGGTTTCCCACGCGGCTTGCGCCTGTGGCCCGGCCTGCTGCGGTCGGGTGCCGGTCTGGTCGGGCGCCGGCATTCGCGTGCCGGTATCCCACGGCGACTGCGCTTGCGGCCCGGTTTGCTGGGGTTGCTGCGTCTGTGGGCCGTTTTGCTGAGGGCTCGGCATGCGTGTGCCGGTTTCCCATGCACCCTGCGTGGATGGCGGCTGCATCCGAGTGCCGGTGTCCCACGCGGCCTGCATGCGGGAGCTGGTGTCCCACGGCGAATCGGCCTGGTGCGCCGGGCCCGCGTGGGCGGCGGGAAGCTGCTCGGCGGGTGCGTCGGGGCGCGACGTGGCCGGCGGGGGTGGGGCGGCCGGGCGCTGCTGCGATGCCGGGTCGGCGGCAACGGGCCGGGCGGCGGTGCCGGGCCGGCGTGCCGTGTCGGGGGCGGCCGGGTGGGCCGGTCCCGGCGTGCCGGGGACGATCGGCGCGGGCGGGCGTTGCTCGCCGGACTCCGGGGAGCGCTGCTGGCCGGGTGCCGCAGGGTTTGGCTGCGGACCCGGGCGCTTGCCGCCGGGGGCGTCCGTTACGGGCGTCGGGGTAGCGGGCGGCGGGGCAACCACGCGGGCGGCGGGGGTGGCCGGGGTCGTGCCGACCACGCGCGGCGGTTCGGGCTCGGCCTTCTTGACCACTCGCGGGATCGGCGGGGGCTCCTCGCGGCTGATCACCTTCGGCTTGGTGGGCGTCGGGGCCTTGCTGAGCACGCGGGGGCCCTGGCCGTACTCGTCGCCCTGGTCCTCGTCGTTCGCGGCCGGGAGTTCCTGGCCGCGGGTTTCCGTGCCGCCGGGCTCGTCGTTCCAGACGACCTCGCCCTCGATGTCCCAGGACGTGACCCGGCGTCCGTCCTCGGACCAGACCTCCTCGCCGCCGGCCTCGGCTGCGGGCTCCTCCCAGCCGGTGTCCCGCTCGGGACGGCCGTGACCGTCGCCGGCCCAGGCCACCTGCTCGCCGGGGCGGCCCTCGCCGGTCCACGCGGCGGGCTCCTCCGCCCAGCCGGCCCGGTCGCCGCGAAGCTCGTCCCAGCCGCTGCCGCCGACCGGGCGGTAGCCCTGGTCGTAGTCGCCGATCGCGGTGACCGGGGGCCGTTCGTCGGCGCGCCGGCCGCGGTCGTCGGGGGCCCGGCGCCGTCCGTCTCGTTCGGACCGCGGGTCCAGCTCGTCCGGGTACCGCTCGTCGCGGCCCCCGCCGGGCCGCCGCGCGGCCATGTCGTCCTCGTCGGCCGGGCCCCAGAACGCGGTGCGCTCGCCCATCCGGCCACCCGAACGCCGGCGCGGGTCGGGCATCCGCGGATCGGTGGTGTCGGGCCGCCGCAGGCGGGAGTCGGTGTTGTCGAGTTCCGCCGGGCGGCGCAGCCGGGAATCGGTGCTGTCGAGGCCGGCCGGACGCCGCAGTCGTGAGTCCGTGATGTCCAGCTCGTTGTCGATCGGCCGCCGGATGCGTGGGTCGGTGCGCTCGCCCGGCCGCGCCCTCCGGTCGCCACGTTCGAAGGCCACCTCGTCAGCGGCCCGCCGACGTTCGTCTCGGCTCGGACCACGATCTTGACCAGGGCGGTCGTCCTGCGCCGGCCGCCGGGCGATCTGATCCGCCGGCCCGCCCTGAGCACGACCGCCCTGCGCCGCACGCCCACCCTGAGCCGGGCGTCCGTCCTCGGGACGCCGGTAGAGCTCCTCGGGATTGACCGGCGGCCGCAGGCCGGGCACCTGGGCCCGCCCGCTCACGGCCGGCTGGGACTCTCCGATGTGCGATGCGGAACCACGCGGCGACTGTCGATCCTGGACCGCGCCACCACGCGCGCCCTGCGGTCCGGCCGCGCGGCCGCCCTGCGGCACGGCGTCCCGTCCGAGCGGCGCATCCTGCGACGCGGCACCGCGCGCGGACTGCCCGGCCTGCGGTCCGGCCGCGCGTGCAGCTGGCCCGGCCTGCGGTCCGGCCACTCGTCCAGCTGGCCCGGCCTGCGGTACTGCGGCTCGCGCCGCCTGCCCGCCCTCCGGCCCGGCCACTCCCGCCGCCTGCTCGTCCTCTCGCGCCGCTTGCCCCGCCTGCGGCGTAGCGGCCCGTGCTGCTTGCCCCGCCTGCGGCGCAGAGGTCCGTGCCGCTTGCCCGGCCTGCGATGCAGCGGCTCGCCCGGCCTGCGGTACTGCGGCTCGCGCGGCCTGCGGTACTGCGGCTCGCGCGGCCTGCGGTCCGGCTCCCTGGCCCGGCTGCGCGCCGTGCGGCTCCACGTCCGGGCCGGGCTGCCCGCCCGCCGGGACGACACCCTGCCCGGTCGCCGGGCCTGTGCTTGGCGGGAAGGCCTGCGGGACGACACCCTGCCCGGTCGCCGGGCCTACGGTCGGCGGCAAAGCCTGCGGGGCGCCGCCCTGCGCGGCCGGGTTCGCACCCTGGGCCGGCTCGCCCCGCTTCGCCTTCGCGGGCCGCGCGTCCTGGTCGGCGTTCTTCTTCCGGCGCAGCCATCCGCGCTTGCTCTTCGGCGCCTCTTCCTCGGCGGCCGCGGGCCCGGCCTCCGGCGCCTCGATCCGCTCGTCGCGGCCGGGCTGCTGGGGCGGGGCCACCTGCTCGCCGGCCCAGGCGGCGACATCGGTGCCGTCCTGGCCGACCCAGGCGCCCTGGCCAGCGGCATCGTCAACCCACGCCACCCGCTCGCCGCGCTGGGGCGTGCCGTCCGCGGACCACTCGGCGTGCTGCGTGATGTCGCCGGACCGGACCCCGCGCTCGCCACGCGGCGGCACATCGCCGGGACGGATGCCGCGCTGCCCGGCGTCGCCGGGCCGGACACCCCGGTCACGGCGTTGCGGCGCGTCGCCCGGCGGGATGCCGAGATCGCCGCGTTGCGGCTGGTCGCCGACGAAGTCGGCACGGAGCGGCGCCCCGCCACGCGAAGGCGCGTCGCCGGCCCAATCGGCGCGCTGCGGACCCTCGCCACGCGGAGGAACGTCGCCGGCCCAGCCGGGGCGCTGTGGCGCCTCGCCGGGACGGGTGGTGCGTGGCGGCCCGTCGCCGCGCTGCGGTGCCGAGCCCCGCGTGCCGCGCTGCGGCGTCTCGTCGGCCCGACCGGGCGCCCCGGCCCGCCGTGGCGTGTCGTCGGCCCATTCGGCTGCGCCGGCCCGCCGCGAAGTGTCGTCGGCCCATTCGGCGGCGCCGGCCCGTCGTGGGGTGTCGCCGCCCCAGCCGGTGCGGCCGCCGCGCTCGGGGCGGTTCTCGTCGGTCCAGCCGGTCTCGTCGATCCACTCGGTGCGGCCGCGCTGGGCGCGCCCGGCGCGCTGCGGCGGTTCGACAGGCTGTCCGGGCCGGGCGCCGCCGCGGGCCGGTCCACCCCGGCGGCCGGGGCGGGCGGTCTCGTCGGTCTGGCCTACCCGGGTGGTGGTTGTCGGGCCGTGGCCGTAGGCGGCCAGGTCGCGGTGGTCGAACGGCTCGTCGATGTCGTCCGGGTAGTCGCCGAAGCGGTCGTCGCGGCGCTGGCGGACGTCGCCGGTGCTGGGGATCGGGAAATCGGGTGCGTCGAAATCGGCGCCCAGCTCGGGGCGGTTGAAGTCGACGTCGGCGAACTCGTCGCCGGCCAGGTTGGGCACCGACGTGTCGACCGGGGCGAAGTCCGGGTCGTCGAGCCAGCTGGGGCGCTCCGAGTCGAACGCCACCTGGGGCCGGCGGCCGGTGTTGCGCCGGCGGCGGCGGGCGGCCAGTTCGTCGACGGGTGCGTCGACGTCGCCGGGACGACGGGTGGGAATGACCGGATCGGGCGCGGTTCGTTTCTGGAATTGACGTTCCTGAACGACCGCCGAATTCGGCATGATGGAATACTCAGAGTATTCGTCTTCCCAGTATTCGTCGTCCTCGTAGCTCATGCGGCGGCCCCGTCCGGGAGCAGCCCGGCCAAGGGCAGGCGGCGGCCAGGGGTAGGCCCTAAGCCCCAGTGCCGCATCGCGCCCCCGTCTCGTCGCCCCAGTGCCCGGATAGTCCCCCCATCCGGCAGTTGTGGAAGGTTAACCACGCTTTTGCGCGGTGCGCCAGCACCCTCGGGAGCGCGCCGCACGGCCCGGTGGCGGCGTGGTGACCGAGAGTCGGCGCCGGCGTCGCGCGGGCCGCGTGTGTTTCCTCTGCCATGACTACGCGCGGGCGCCCCGAACAGTTCAAACACGTTTTGCCGGGCACGGATCGTCGGCGTCGAATAACACGTCGTCACCGTTTCCAGATCGTGGACTTAAGGAATTCTTAAACCCACTTTGAGGATCCCCACGACTCCTTCGGGTGGACGGGAGGTGTCCGGCGGGTGTCGAAGGCCACTCCCGCCGGGCGCGGATCAAGGCACCGGGGGATGTCACGGTGGAGGAGCCCCACAGAACAGCGGTCGACGGATCGAACGATTGGACTCCGGAGACCTTCAATCCCCCGGCCGGTGGCCGCCGCCCCCGGTAGTAACAATGGCCGCCACCGCGCCACACCCCAAGGGACTCACACATCTCGCCTGCCCCCCATGCGCAGGTGTGTGGTCACGGTTGCGCGGGAGTGCCGGGAGAGGAACGGCGGCGGGGTGCACACCGCCGCCGTTTCTATCAGAAGTTCAGAGCCGCCCGCCGGAGGTGAACCGGCCGACCTGGGCGGGCAGCACGAGACCGGCCGCCGACAGGGCGTGCAGCAGCGCGACCAACTCGCCCGGCGCGGACGGTTCCCCCTGCGGCAGGCCGAGGGCCCGCGCGGCCTCGACGGCCCGGACCGCGATCGCCGCCTCCACCGCCCACAGCCGGTGCGCCCGCATCGCCATGTGCGCGGACGCCGTCAACGACGCGTGCAGCCGCAGCAGCCGGCGAAGGTCGGCGGCGAGCTGTTCGATCGGCGGCCCGACGGGCTGCGGGACCGCGGGTTTCCGGGCCTCCCAGTAGTCCGCCGCTGCCTCCCACCACCGTGGCGCATAGAGGATCACCGCGCCGAACAGGGTCGGCGTGGCCACGATCAGGGCGAGCTTTCCTACATCCCAGACGTTCACCTGAGTCTCCCCGGGATGGCGGGCGTCACTTCGACGATCCGCCCGTGCCGGGAGCCCGTCAAGCCGAATACGTCAGCGCACCCGTCCGCGCGGAACCAGCCGCGTGATCGGCATGGGCGGGGCCGGCAGCGGTGGCCCGTCGTAGCCGCGCACCTCGCCGAAGCGGGGTGTGCCGGAGGCCCAGTCGGCTCGCATCTGGACGATCTCGTCGTGGTCGCGGGCGACGAAGTTCCACCACATCACCAGGCGCTCCTCGAACGGTTCGCCGCCGAGCAGCAGCAGCCGCGAGGCCGATCCGGTGGACAGCCGCACCGACGTGCGACCCGAGCCGAGGTAGAGCAGCGGGCCGGGCTTGAGGTTCGCGTCGTCCACATCGACCGCCCCGTCGAGCGCAAGGACGGCGTACTCGTAATCGGCCTGTAGCGGCAGCCGCGCGGTCGTCCCGGCAGCCAGGGTGACCTCCGCACCGACCAGGGGGGTGTGGCATTTCGCCGGGGAGGTGGCACCCGCGAGCGTGCCCATCAGGACGGTCGCGGTCAGACCGCCGTCCTGGACGACCGGAAGATCTTCGTGGTGGGTGAAGGCCGGGGCCGTGTCGCGGTCCGCGTGCGGCAGGGCAACCCACAGCTGTACGCCCTGGAGCACGCCCGAATGCTCGTCCGGCGTCTGCTCGGCGTGCGAGATGCCGCGGCCGGCCGTCATGAGGTTGAGCTGTCCCGGCCGGATCTCGCAGGTGTTGCCGAGGCTGTCGCGGTGCAGCACCTCCCCGGCCACCAGCCAGGTCACCGTCTGCAGTCCGGTGTGCGGGTGCGGCCCGACCCGCATGCCCTGGTCGCCGGCGAGGTCGTGCGGCCCGTACGCGTCCAGGAAGCACCACGCGCCCACCATGCGCCGTTGCCGGTTGGGCAGGGTGCGCGTGACGGCGAAGCCGCGCGGGCCGCCCAGTGCGACCGGCGCGCCCTCCAGCAATTCCATCGTGGCCGGCGGGGCCGGTCCGACCTCGGGATCCGCCTCGAAGCTGCTCACGCCATCGACGCTAGCCGGTGAAGGCGCTGGAACCGAGGACCTTGGTCACGCTGATCTCGATGACGACGCGGATCGGGTTGGGCCGCGGGGTGCGATAACGCGCGGCATACAGCTTTTCCCCCTCGGCGACCGACGCCGGGTCGTCCTTGACCACCGCGATGCCCTCGACCGTGCTCCACCGGGCGCCGTCGACCTGGCACACAGCCACGCGCGCCTGGCCGTTCCGGATGTGCCGGACGTGGGCGGAGGTCGCGGAGGAGATGATCCGGGCGGTGTCACCGTCCAGGGTCGCGCCGACGGCTACCACGTGTGGCGAGCCGTCCTTGCGCAGCGTGGTGAGCGTGCAGAGATGGCGTTCGGTCCAGAAGTCGATCAGCGCGGCGTTGGACACCGGGACCCGGCCGCTCATGCCAGCCGCTCCGCCGGCAGGGCGCCGCGGCGGACCGCGTCGGCGAGGGCTGCGTGATCCCGTTCCACCTGGTCCGCGTACGCCCGGGCGAAGCGGCAGAGCGAGTCGGCGAGCTTGTCGCTCCCGCCGATGTATCCGGTGATCATCGATGCTCCACTCGTTCGGGCGTGCGATTTGGCGAGCAGGAACCCGCAGATGCCGGCGTAGTCGGCGAGCGCGCCGGCGCTGATGTCCTCGACGAGGATGGCGCCCTTCATGTCGCGGAACTGGCGCACGTAGAACTGCATGTCGCCGACAGTCGTCCAGCCGAGCAGGGGGTCGCTGACCGTCTGCAACGCCTGCTGGTACTCGACGACCCGCTGCCCCTGGTGCCGGTGCCAGGCCGCCTCGCCGTGCTGGTGCGGCGCGATGACCGACCGCCGGGCCTGCTTGAGCTGCAGGAAGAGCACGTCGTCGGGGCTGCTGCCCTCGCACAACGCGACGTACGCCCGCAGCCCGACCGACCCGACCCCGACCACCTTGTGCGCGATGTCGACGATCCGGTAACCGGCCAGGATGCGCGCCCAGTGCGGCGGCAGCGTGTTCAGGTAGCCGTCGAGCGCCTCGGCCAGGGCTTCCCGTTCCTCGTCGGAGGGACGGGTGATCACCGGCGGTTCCTGGACCATCCGCAGGGTGCCGTCGTGCCGCTCGGTGAAGCGGGGGAGGGCCCGGTCGCTGGTGCGGCGGCGGGCGCGGCGGGCGGCCCGTTCGATCTCCTCGCGGAAGCTGGCCTTGGAGGCGGCCGAGCGCAGCTGATCGACGTCGAGGCGGTCGAAGCTGCGCCCGAGCAGCGGCCGTTCGGCCAGGTGGGCGAGCTGTTCGCGGTATTCGTCGACGCAGTGCTGGACGGCCTCGCCGCACTGGGCCTCGCGGAAACCGTTCTGCCGGCCGGCCACGTAGACGCTGACCGCGAGGCGGCGCAGGTCCCACTCCCAGGCGCCGGGGTGGGCCTCGTCGAAGTCGTTGAGGTCGAAGACGAGTTCCCGCTCGGGGGAGGCGTAGAAGCCGAAGTTGCCGAGATGGGCGTCGCCGCAGATGACCGGGGTGATGCCGGTGGCGGGCAACCGGGCGAAGTCGTCGGCCATGATGTTGGCGGTGCCGCGCAGGAATGCGTACGGCGAGCTGATCATCCGGCCGATCCGGATCGGGACCAGCCAGTCCTGCCGCCCGTCGTTCTGCGCGATGACCTGCTGGACCGGGTCGGCCCGGTCGTCCGGCGGCGTCCAGTGGGCCATGTCGGTCCGGTGGGCGCGCTCGCGCAGGGACCGGCCCAACTCGTACCGTTCGGCGCGGGGCCGGGCCGGCCTGCGCAGCGACGAGAAGCCGTCGTCCTGACCTGTGTCCAGCACGCTTTCCATTAGAGGTGAGCTTAGGTGCGGGCGGCGGCCAGACCGAAGGCGGACGGTTCGATGCCCGGGAAAACCTCGGAAAGGGAGCCGAAGCCGCAGCGTTTCTGCAGGAGTTCACCGATCACCGAGCGGTAGTCGGTGGTGGCGGCCAGGTCGCCGGCGACGAGCGCGCCGGGGGACAGGCCGGGCCAGTTGGTGTAGACCTTGCCACCGCGTACGCCGCCGCCGAGCAGCAGCATCGCGTTGCCGTGGCCGTGGTCGGCGCCGTGCGACGCGTTCTCCTGCACGCGGCGGCCGAACTCGCTGATGGTCAGCAGGGTCACCCCGTTCATCCCGGCCGGCCCGAGGTCGGTGGCGAAGGCGGCCAGGGCGAGGGCCAGGTCGGTGAGGTTGTCGTGCATGCGCTGGCCCTTGGTGGCGGTGCCGAGCGCGTCGTGCATGTCCCAGTCGCCGCAGTCGACGGCCGCGGTGACCAGGCCGGTCTTCGACTTGATCAGCCGGGCGACGTCGCGCAGCGCCCCGCCCAGCTCGGTGGCGGGGTAGGCGGCACCGTTGGCCGGGGTGTAGGTGGTGCCGCGGATGGCGGCGGTCGCGGTCAGCGCCTTGCCGGCGGCGAGGGCGGGGCCGGCCAGGTGGGGCGGCGCGTCCGCGTACATCGCCGTGAGGGCCGCGGCCATCGGTCGCTTGACCGAATCGCCGGCCAGGGTGAATTTGTCGATGGCGGCCATCGAGACGGCCGGGACCGGCCCGGCGAAGAGCCGGCTCGGCATGGCCCCGCCGACCGAGACGCCGGCGAGCGGGCCGGTGGCGCCGGTGCCGCCGAGCATCCGGTCGAGCCAGCCGCTGCGGATCGAGGTGCCGGGGGCCGCGTTCTCCATCGCGTCCATGGCGGCGAAGTGCGAGCGGGTCGGGTTGGGCTGGCCGACCGCGTGCACGGCGGCGAGCTTGCCGCCCTTCCACAGCGGCAGCAGCGGGTTCAAGGCCGGGTGCAGGCCGAACGTGCCGTCCCCGGCGATGACCTGGCTCTTCGGCAGGGCGATGGTCGGCCGCGCCCGGTAGTAGTCGGTGTCGCCGATCGGGGCGATCGCCGACAGGCCGTCGAAACCGCCGTGCAGCGACAGCACGACCAGCGTGTCGCCGGTGTAGCCCGGCGCGGCGAACGCCAGCTGGGTGGACACGCCGGCGCCGGCCAGGCCGGTGAGGGCGGCCGCGCCGAGCAGGCCGCGGCGGCTGATGGTCACGTTCTCCGCACATCCCGGGAACTTCATGATCACCTCAGCTGGAAGGTCGGCGAGTCGAGGACGAGCGCCACCAGGTAGGGGAAGCTGCCCGCGAGAGACTTGTCGGAGCTGGTCAAGGGACTGGTCGGCAGCTTTCCGGCGACGCTGAGCACGGCGGCGGTGTGCGCGGCCGGCAGTTTGCCGCCGGTCAGCCGGGTGGCCAGGGCGTCGATCAGCGCGCCGTAGCTGGCCGGCAGCGTCGGGACCAGAGCTTTGCGCAGGTCGGCGGGCCGGGTGAGCTGCGTCGGGTACCAGCCGGTGGTCAGGTTGAGGTGCCAGTTGCACTTCAGCAGGAACACCGACGGGGACGCCCAGGCCACCGCCACGTCCGGGTAGCCGTTCGGCGGGCCCCACCGGTACGGCGCGTGGCCGGCGTCGACGAGCGCGTTGTAGAGGGCGTCGAGGGCCTTGGTGCCGGTCTTCTCCGGTCCGAGGCCGAGCGTCCGGATCGTCGCGACCAGGTCCTCGAACGGCGTGCGCGTCTTCTTTCCGGCGCTCGCGGCGAACTCCGGCGAGGTGAAGAGCGCTCTGATCACCGGCTTGATCGCGGTGTCGTTGTCCAGGTAGACCTTGGCCAGCTTGGCGACCAGCGAAGCCGGGGGCTCGTCGGCGACAAATCGAACGCACAGCTTGGTCGCGATGCGTGCGGCGGTCGATGGGTGCCGGGCCAGATAGTCGGCGAAGGCGAGCGGCGCCGCCTCATTCGCCCCATTCGCCGACGAAAAGCCGAGGATCTTGACGGCCCCGCCGAGGTGCTTCGCGGCGTCGTACACATAGGTGCCGTCCTTGGCCACGGTCAGGCCGGAGAGCAGGCGCGCGGCCGCCTGCACGTCGTCCTCGGTGTAGACCAGGCCGACGGTGTGCAGCTCCATCAGCTCGCGGGCGTAGTTCTCGTTGGGGTGGCTCCTGGTGGAGGAGCGGTTGTCGAGGTAGGTGAGCATCGCCGGATGCCTCATCGACGCCTTCAGCATGTCGGCGAACTTCCCGAACGTGTGCTTGCGGATCACCTGGGCGTCGTAGTCGGCCCGGCTGTCCCAGACGCCGCTGGACGGCGCGGCGATGTGCAGGTGGTTGGCCCAGAACGCGGCGACGTTCTCGAACAGCTGCCGGTTGCTCCACGCGGCGCGGGCCACGCCGGCCCGGCCGAGCTGCTTGAACGCGTCGTAGGAGTGCACCGGCAGCTTGGCCCGTACGGTGGCGATGCTCGCGCCCGCGAGTGGCAGGCGGGCCAGCAGGTCGTCGCAGGCCGCGTCGTTGATCTTCTCGGGGGCCAGCTGCTTCTCCAGCCAGCCGCTCACGCCGAGGGAAGCGGCCTCGGCCAGCGTCGCCGGGGTCGGCCCGAAGGTGGCCCGGCGCACCAGGTGGTCCGTTCCCGTTCCCGCTCCCGCAGCGGCGGCGTGGGCGACACCGCCCCCGGCGGCGACGGCGACGGTGGCGGCTCCGGCGGCGGCGAGAAGCGTGCGGCGGGTCGTCATGCAACACGGTTCGACCGGTGAGCCCGGGGCCGTCGCCGCTGCAACCATCACTAACCGAGCCGCAATCCGCCCGCACCCGTACCCCGGAGGCGGAACCGGACGTACGCTCAGCTCTGTGGATCAGGCTGAACCGGTACGCACGCCCGCCTCCTGGGTCGTTGTCGGCCTAGACAACGGCGGGACCTGCAACAACGCCACCGTGCTCGACGCGACGGGTCAATATCTCGTCGATCATCTGGTGGAGAACCCGAGTCTCGTGACCGAGGGCCCCGAGTCGGCGGTCGAGGCCCTGGCCGAGGCGTTCACCAACATCCTCGACCTGACCAGCACACCGCTGACCCTGGTGCGGGCGGTGGGCCTGGACACGCCGGGTCCGGCCAGCGCGACCGGGGTGATCTCGTCCAAGGGCGCGACGAACTTCAACCAGGTGTCGTGGCACGGCTTCGACATCCGGGGCGCGCTCGAGGCCCGGATCGGCCTGCCGGTCTTCTACAACAACGACGCCAACGCGGCCGCTCTTTATGCACACCACCAGCTCTTCGGCGCCGACGCGATGCGCCGCTCGTCGGTCGCCGCGATCGTCGGCACCGGGCTGGGCGGCGGCGTGGTGGAGAACGGCCGGGTGATCTCCGGGGCGGCCGGCATGGCCGGCGAGCTGGGGCACGTGCAGATCCCGCTGCACGGCGTGCTCGAGGCCGACCAGCCGGTGCCGCTGTGCAACTGCGGCTTCGAGGGCGACGGGGAGAGCCTCGCCTCGCTCACCGGCATCAAGAACAACCTGTTGCCGTACTGGCTCACCAAGTTCCCCGACCACCCCCTCGCGGCCGAGCCGATCGCCAAGGCCGCGAAGCTGCTGCGCGGTTACGGCGAGAAGGAGGACCCGCTCGCCCTGGCGGTGTTCGGGCAGCAGGCGAAGGCGATCGGGAAGCTTTTCACCGTCGCCGCCAACTTCACCGACCCGCACGCGTACCTGTTGGGCGGCGGCGTGGTGGAGGCGGCGCCGAAGTTCCGGCAGTGGTTCCTCAACACCGTCCGCGAGCACACCCAGCTGCGGGCCGAGCAGCAGGCCGCGGCGACTTTCGCACTGGTCGCCGATCTCGACATGGCCGGCGCCCGAGGAGCTGCCGTCGCCGCGCTGGAGGGAGTTCAGCAGCGCCGGTCAACAGATGGTCGATAGATCTATTACGACGCATTTACAACTCTAGATATTGATGGTTGTCCTTCAGTAGCGTCACCCTTGCCATCCGCGGCCGGGGGGCTCGGATGTGCTGAAGGGGGACGAATGCGACGTAGCATCGCAACCATCTCGGCGACCCTGTTGGGCCTGGCACTGATCACGCCAGGCGCCGCGCAGGCCGCCCCCACCTCTCCTGCGACACACGATGATCTCAGCCCGGCCGACAAGGCCTCGCTGGCCGCCGGCATCGGCATAGCGCCGAAGGCTTCGTATGGGGCGAAGCCCAAAGGCCCCAACCCGTTCCTCGCCCAGGTCGCCGACGCCAGCAAGGTCGACTACTCGGGCTGGGCGAACTATCTGAAGGTGCAGGCCAAGTCCAAGGCGGCGCTCCGGGCGAAATCGCTGGCCAGCACCAACCCCGCCCTCGCCGCGCAGGCCGCCGCACCGGCGGTGGTGGTCGACGAGGACGAGATCGACGGCACCAACGGCGGCAACGACACCCCCGCCAACGCGCAGCGGATCACCACCTTCGGCACCGGCACCTACCCGAAGATCCGGGTGCTCGGCAGCCTCGACAACGACGCGGTCAGCACCCCGGCCGTTCCCGCACCGGCCGAGGACAACGGCTCGATCACCCTGGCCGGCGACACCGGAATCGGCGCCATCCGCAGCGGCGCGCTGATCGACGCGGTGATCGGCGACGGCCCGCACGGCCGGCAGACCGGCGACGGCAGCAACGACTTCGACTTCTACAAGATCACCGCAGCCGCCGGCAAGGTGCTCACGCTGAAGACGGCGACCCCGACCGGCCCGCTCGACACGGTCATCGAACTGTTCGCGGCGGACGGCACGCTCCTCGCCGTCAACGACGACTTCACCGGCCTGGACAGCCAGATCACCTACACGGTCCCCGCGGCCGGCACGTTCTACCTGGCGGTTGCCGCATACGGCGGTCTGCCCGCCGACCCGTTCGACTCGGCCAGCGGCGGCGGCATCGGCGACCCCACCCCGCCCACCGAAGGCCCCTACACGCTGACGCTCACCTCCGGCGGCATCGACAAGGACTTCTTCGCCATCAAGCTGAAGGCCGGCGACATCATCGGCGCCAGCGTCAAGGGCAGCCCCACCTACATCACCGTCTACGACACCGCACCCCGCGAGGTCCACGGCTCCGACCAGGACGCCTCCTACATCTATCCGCTCGCCTCCCCGCTGCCCGCGGGCGGCACCGCGGTCACCGACTACGTGGCGACCAAGGCCGGCTGGCACTACGTCGGCGTGCAGTCCGGTTCCGGCGCCTACGACATCACGGTCGAGGGCTACCGGCCCGTACTTCAGGGTGCTACGCCCGTACAGACGCTGTTCCTTGATTTTGATGGTGAGCGGGTCAACACCGGCGTCTTCGGCGGGCCCGGCAACCGCGACCTCAGCCCGTTCGCCGCGTTCCTGGCCAGCTGGGGCCTGACCCGGGCCGACGAGGACGCGGTGATCGACGCGGTCACCGCCGGCGTCACCGAGAACCTCAAGAAGGACCTCGTAGCCAGCGGCCTGAACCCGAAGTTCAAGCTGAAAATCAAGAACAGCAAGGACGACGACGACCCGTGGGGCGGCGCCAACGTCAGCCGCATCGTGGTCGGCGGCACCATCGACGAGAGCGGCGTCGACACCATCGGCATCGCCCAGAGCATCGACCCCGGCAACTTCGAGACCGAGGAGACCGCGCTGGTCCTGCTGGACGTGCTCAGCGCACCGGCCGGTGACTCATCGGCGTCGCTGAACACCTACCTGACCCCGGCGAGCGACCGGATCGCCTTCGTCGGCCAGGCCCTCAGCAACGTCATCTCCCACGAGGCCGGCCACTTCTTCGGCGACTACCACACCGACAACCAGGACGCCCTCCCGAACCTGATGGACGCCGGCGGCACCGGCTTCGCCACCCTGTTCGGCGTGGGCCCCGACGGCATCGGCGGCACCGCCGACGACCCCGACGTCGACTTCGGCGACAGCCGCTTCATCCCGTCCGAGGGCTTCATCGGCACCGAGGACACCCTGGGCCGCATCGTCTTCGGCGTAACCAGCTGATTTCTTTTTAAAGAAGCGGCCCCGTCGCGCTTGGCGGGGCTGCTTCCTTTTTTCAGTACGCATACGGACAAGTCCCGTGGCACTCGGTTTCGCTGAGCGACACTCACCCTCCGCGAGCCCGCTGCGGGCGGGCCCGGCTCACTCCGCGAGCAACTCGGCGCACTCCGCGAGTAACCCGGCGCTCCGCAAGTAAACCCGGTGCTCCGAGAGCACCCCGGCGCGCTCCGCGAGTAACCCGGCGCCTGTTCCGCAACATCGGCGCCGCCGCTCCTGGCTCGGCACCGCCCGATCTTGTGCACTTCGCGCGAGCTCCGCGCACCAGATCGACAAGATTCGGCCCGGTCACTCCTTCAAAGCGGCCGCCACATCCGGGTAGAGCGCCAGGTAATCGGTCAGGCCCAGGGTGTCGAAGAGGCGGCGCAGGAAGCCACTCGGCGCGGCCAGGCGCACCCAGCCGCCCCGCTCGGTGGCCCGGCCGTGCGCCGTGACCAGCACGCCGACCCCCATCGAGTCACAGAAGTCGAGACCCGCGACGTCGACAACGACCCGAGGGCTGGGGCGTTCGACCAGGCGGTTGAGGTTCGCCTTGAGGGCAGGCGCGGTGTCGATGTCGAGGGAACCGCGCAGCACGAGGACGGCCGTGTTGGGCGGGTGGTGGGCGACCGAGACCTGCATTGGTGATTGTCGCTTTCGAGCTTCGGGGGCGGCGGTGTCCCACAGCCTATCGATCCCGAGCGCCGCGCGCCCCCGCCGCCCGCCGCCCGAGATCACCCGGCGCGAAGGTATGGGCCGGTCATGCGGCCGTCCGAACAAGAAGCATCCCGCCCGGGGCACCGATTCATCGGCCGGTCCGGTGATGGCGGCCCGACGGACCCGCACTCCTGGCCCGGCGCCCGGCGCACCGATTCATCGGCTGGCCCGGTGATGGCGGCCCGGCTACGGCGGCCCGGCGGTGCCGCGCTCCTGGCCCGGCGCTATGGGCCCCGGTTGATCAACTGATCGGCCACCACCATGGCCTCGTCGACCGGGATGGCGAAACCGATTCCCACGCTGCCGCCGCCGCCCTGGCCGGCCTCGTTCGGCACGGTGGCGATGGCGGTGTTCACCCCGATCAGGCGGCCGTCGCAGTCGACCAGCGGGCCGCCCGAGTTGCCGGGGTTGATGGCCGCGTCGGTCTGCACGGCACCGGGCAGCACCGCGGTCTGCCCGCCGTCGGCCGGCACCGGGATGTCCCGGCCGAGCGCGCTGACGATCCCGGCGGTGACCGTGCCGGACAGGCCGAGCGGGGCGCCGAGCGCCACCACCGGCTGGCCGACCCGCAGCGTCGACGAGCGGCCCACCGCGATTAACGGCAACGGCTCCGGCGCGGCCACCCGCACCACGGCCAGGTCCACCTGAACGGCGCGGCCGACGATCGTGGCCGGCGCGGTCCGGCCGTCACTGAACAGCACGTCGATCCGGCCGCCGCGCCCGGCCGGGGCGATGACGTGGTCGTTGGTGAGGATGTAACCGCCGTCCCGGATCACCTCGCCACTGCCGTTGCCGCTGGTAGCGCCGTTGGTAACGGCCAGCGTGACGACGGAGGGCAGCACCTGCTCGGCAATGGTCGCGGCCGGGCACCCGGTCCCCGCCACGTCGTCATCCGCGCCGATCGACCGCCCGACCAACCCGCCGATCAGTCCGCCGGCAAGCGCGATGAGCGCGGCCGGAAGAAGCAAGAGGTAACCGGCCGGGCGTCGCGCAGACCCCGGCGGTGGAGGCACGGCCTGTGGGGGCGCGGCCTGTGGGGGCGCGGCCTGCGGGGCCACGGCCTGTGGGGGCGCGGTTTCCGGTGGCGCGTCCTGTGGAGGCACGGCTTGTGGAGGCGTGGCTTGCGGTGGCGCGTCCTGTGGGGGCACGTCGTGTGTGGAGGCGGCCTGCGCGGGCCCCGGTGGAGATGCGGCCTGCGCGGGCCCCGGTGGAGATGCGGCCTGCGCGGGCGCCGCCTGCGCGGGCGCGGTCGGCGGCCGGGGTGGGGTCGGCTCAGCCATGGCCGGCTCGCGCGAGGACGAGGTCGGTGAAGCCGTTGGCCAGCAGGATCACCGCGATGCAGGTGAGCAGGATGCCGGCGATCCGATCCAGGAACTGGCCCGCCTGCACGGAGATGCGGCGTTCGACGTGCCCGGCCGCGTAGACGGTCAGGCCGGTCACCAGGCCGTAGCCGACGGCCGCGATCGACAGCAGTAGCCGCCCGCTGCTGTCGCCGACGTCGGCCGAGGTCGCCGCCCCGATCGCGAACGTGGCCCCGCCGACGGTCAGCGGGAACGTGAGCGGAGTGAAAAGCACCTTCCGGTAGGCAATGCCGGCAGCCGGGCGAGCATCCGACGGATCCCGTCCCGCCGACGGCGGAACAGGCGGCGATCCTGGCTCGCGCCCGGCCGCCGGCGCCGGGAGGGCCGACGCTGAGAGCTGTGGCTCCGGCACGGCCGCGTGGGCCGACGGAGTGCCGGCCGCGTGGGCCGACGGAGTGCCGGCCGCGTGGGCCGACGGCGAGGGTTCGGCCGCGAGGCCCGGCGGAGATCCGGCCGCGTGGGTCGACGGCAAGGGTGCGGCCGGCTGGGCCGACGGAGTGCCGGCCGCGGGGGCCGGTGGCGCGGGCTGTGGGGCCGGGTCGGGCTGGGTGCCGCGCATCATCGGCACCGCGGCCAGGATCAGGGCGATGCCGCCGGTGGCGGTGAGCGCGGCCGGGCTGATGCCGAGCAGTTCCAGCAGCGGATCCCCGACCCAGATGGCGGCGAGGACGAAGATCGCCACGTTCAGCGTCAGCCCGGCCGCCAGCCGCACCTGCTCGGCGTGGCCGAAGGGCCGGACCACCGGCAGGTACGACGACAATGCCGCGACCGGGCTGTACAGGCCGACCAATGCCAGGAAGAGCGCCAGTGCCTCGTACGTGATGGACATGGTTTCAGAACTTCACTGCGTCCCGGATGAGCGGGCAGGTCATGCAGTGCCCGCCGCCCCGGCCCCGGCCCAGTTCGGCCCCGACGATGGTGATGACCTCCATGCCCGCCTTGCGCAGCAGCGTGTTGGTCTTGGTGTTGCGGTCGTAGGTGAACACGACGCCGGGTTCGAGGGCGACCGCGTTGTTGCCGCTGTCCCACTGCTGGCGTTCGGAGGCGTACACGTCGCCGCCGGTTTCGATGACGCGCAGCTCGGAGAGGCCCAGCGCCGAGGCGACCACGTCGACGAAGGGCCGGGAGCCCTCGTCGGTGACGTCGACGCCGGGGGAGCGGTCGGAGGGGCGCAGCGAGAACGTGTGGATGCCGTCGACGATGCCGGGGTAGAGGGTGACGACGTCCAGGTCGGCGAAGGTGAACACGGTGTCCAGGTGCATGGCGGCCCGCAGTTTCGGCATGCCGGCCACCACGACCTGCTCGGCCGCGCCGGCCGCGAACAGTGCGGCGGCGACCTGGGTGATGGCCTGCCGGGAGGTGCGCTCGCTCATGCCGACGAGGACGACGCCGTTGCCGATCGGCATGACGTCGCCGCCCTCGAAGGTGGCCTGCCCCCATTCGAGTTCCGGGTCGCCCCACCAGATTTTCGCGCCGGCGAAGTCGGGGTGGAACCGGTAGATGGCCTTCATCAGCAGCGTCTCGTCGTGCCGGGCCGGCCAGTAGAGCGGGTTGAGGGTGACCCCGCCGTACAGCCAGCAGGTGGTGTCGCGGGTGTAGAGGGTGTTCGGCAGCGGCGGCATCAGGTATTCGCGGGCGCCGGTCGACTCGCGGGCCAGGGCGACGTAGCCGTCGCGGAAGTCGTCGGGCAGGTCGTTGGTGGCCAGCCCGCCGATCAGGTATTCGGCGAGGCGCCGGTCCTCCAGTGAGGAGAGGAAGCCCCGGGTCGCGTCGACCAGGCCCAGTCCGACCTCGTTCGGAACGATCTTCCGGTCGAGCAGCCAGTCCTTCGCGCCGGGTACGGCCATGGTCTGGGCCAGCAGGTCGTGCAACTCGACCACCTCGACGCCGCGTTCGCGCAGCTTGTTGACGAAGTCGGCGTGGTCGCGCTGGGCGCTCTCCACCCACATCACGTCGTCGAAGAGCAGGTCGTCGGCGTTGGTGGGGGTGAGTCGCCGGTGGGCCAGCCCGGGCGCGCAGACGAGCACCTTGCGGAGCGTGCCGACCTCGGAGTAGACGCCATGATTGGACATTTCGGTCCTTTCAGATAGAGATCCAGCCCGTCGCCAGCGCGACGATTCCGCCGAGGGCACCCGCGACCGAGACGGCGAGGATCACCGCCTCGCGCGGCGAGAACAGCCGCCGGCCCTGCTCACGGCGGGCCATCACGAACAGCACCGTCGCGGGGGCGTAGACGATGAACGAGACGAGCAGGAATTTCGGCCCGGCCGCGAAGAGCAGGAACAGGGTGTACGCGGTGGCCAGCCCGGCCACCAACAGGCCCCGGCCCCGCGCGATCTTGACGGCGTAACCGGCGGCGAGCAGGAACGGGATCAGGCTGAGCGCGCTGGTCAGGTCGAGGGCGAAGTTGAACGCGTCGGCCGAGAAGTAGGTGACCACCAGGACGACCTGGATCAGGATCGTGGTGAGCAGCAGCGACGCGAACGGCACGTCACCGCGCCGGGTGGTGCCGAGGAAGCGCGGCATGTCCTTGTCCTGGGCCGCCACGTAGAGCACCTCGGCCGCCATCAGGGTCCACGCGAGGTAGGCGCCGAGCACCGACACGATCAGTCCGATGCTGACGAACACGTTTCCCCAGGTGCCGTACGCGGCCTCGAGGACCCCGCCCATCGACGGCTGGCGCAACTGGGCGATCTCGGCGTAGGGCAGCACCCCGTACGAGACGATGGTGACCGAGGCGAAGACCGCGAAGACGCTGAGGAAGCCCAGCACGGTGGCCCGGCCGACGTCCTCGCGCCGCTGCGCGTGCCGGGAGTAGACGCTCGCCCCCTCGACGCCGAGGAAGACGAACACGGTGACCAGCATGGTGCCGCGGACCTGGTCGAACAGCGAGCCGTAGTCGCCGGTGCCGGTCAGGTTGTCGGCGAACACCTTCGGGTCGAGGGCGAAAAGAGCGAGAAAGACGAAGACCACGATGGGTACGAGCTTGGCCACCGTGACGACCCGGTTGATCACGGCCGCGTCCTTGACACCCCGCTGGACCAGGTAGAAGAAGACCCAGACGCCGACCGTCGACAGGGCGATCGAGAGCAGCGTGTCGCCCTCGCCGAGGGCCGGCGCGATGGCACCGACGGTGCTCATGATCAGCACCCAGTAGGTCACGTTGCCCACGCACGCGCTGGCCCAGTAGCCGAAGGCGGAGAAGAAGCCGAGGTACTCGCCGAAGCCGGCCTTGGCGTACGCGTACACGCCGGCGTCGAGTTCCGGCTTGCGGACCGCCAGCATCTGGAAGACGAACGCCAGCATCAGCATCCCGGCGCCGGCCACCACCCAGGCGATGAACGCTCCGACGACCCCGGTCTCCTGGGCGAACCGCCGCGGCAGGGAGAAGACTCCGGCGCCGACCATCGACCCGACCACCATCGCCGTCATGGTCATGAAGCTCAGCGACTGCGGTGTCCGCACGTCGGGGGCGGTGTCGGTCTTCGCCATGGGTGACAGACTCGCGGTTTGGGGGTGTGTCCCGGTTCATCCCGCAGGGGTGACCGGGCGGCCCTGTTACTCGCAGGTAGGGGCGGGTAGCTTACTTGTCATGGCAATCAATCAGGGTGACAAGGTCGACGACTTCGAGCTCCCCGACCAGGACGGTGTCCCCCGTCGCCTCACCGAACTGCTCGCGGGCGGCCCGGTCGTGCTGTTCTTCTACCCGGCCGCGATGAGCTCCGGCTGCACCGCCGAGGCCTGCTCCTTCCGGGACCTGGCCGCCGAGTTCCGCGAGGCGGGCGCGCAGCGGGTCGGCATCAGCCGGGACAAGCCGGCCAAGCAGAAGCAGTGGGCCGAGCTCAACAGCTTCGACTACCCGCTGCTCAGCGACCCGGACAGCACGGTCGCGGCGGCGCTCGGGGTGAAGCGGAAGCTGCCGCTGGGGCCGCTGAGCACCAAGCGCATCACGTTCGTCATCGACACCGACCGCACCGTGCTCGAGGTGATCCACTCGGAGACCAACATGCAGGAGCACGCCGCGAAGGCCTTGGAGACGCTCTCGGCCCGCAAGCCCGCGGCCGAGTGAAAAAATTCGTGGATGCCACTGCACAACCGGAAGCCGCCGCGCGTCTCTGAGGGTGTGACCTTCGAGGAATTCGCGATGGCCCGGCTCCCCAGTCTCCTGCGGTACGCGGTCGTCCTAACCGGCGACCGTGATCTCGCTCAGGACGTAGTCCAGGAGGTGCTGGCCCGGGCGCAGGTCCGGTGGCGGCGGATCAGCGAGTCGGATGTGCCCGAGGCGTACGTGCGACGCATGGTGCTCAACGAGTACCTGTCGTGGCGGCGCAGCTGGCAGTTCCGGAACGTGCACGCCGTGGGGGAGCGCCTCACCGATCTTGATGACGCCCGCGGCGGGATTCGCGACCACGCCGAGGGGGTCGTCGAGGCCGATGCGCTGTGGTCCCGGTTGTCGACGCTGGGCCGCAAGCAACGGGCCGTTCTCGTCCTGCGCTACTACGAGCAGATGGAGGACGAGGCGATCGCGGACGTGCTCGGATGCGCCCCCGCCACGGTGCGCAGCCATGCCTCGAGGGCGCTCAAGACGCTCCGACTCTCGTCGGAGCGCCAGGAACGGATCCATGCCGAGGAGAAGTCGTGACCGAGCACGCAGATCAGCTGCGCGAGGCCTTCGAGACCCATGAGAACGACACTCCCGACCCTTCGGCGGTATACGCCCGGGTCGTGGAGCTGTCCGGTAAATACAAGCGCCGTCGCCGGAGCTTCCAGGTCGCCGGTGGCGCGGCGCTGGCCGCTGTCGCGGTGGCCGGGGTGGTAACGCTGCCCAACCTGCTTCCGGGCAACGCCCGCAACACGTCGACGATCAGCTACCCGGCCGGTGCCGTCCCGACGTCCGCCGCTCCGTCGACGATCCCGTCGCTGAGCCCGGCCGACCTCGAGCGGGGCTGGGCGGCCTACTTCGGCGCCGGCTACGACTACGACGACGCTCTCAAGATCGCCGAGTTGTGGAACGTCCCGGCGAAGAACATCGGCAACATCAAGGCCGCCGCCGGGCTTCGCCTGCTGGCCGGTGAAACGCTGCCGTTCCCGGCCACGCCGAACGACCCGGAACCGACCGTGTCGGCCGACCCGGAGGCCGACAAGCAGCTGGCCGCGTTCTTCAACGCCGGGTACACCTGGGACGAGGCGGAGAAACTCGCCAAGATCTGGAAGCTCAGCGACCCGTCGGACGCGAAGTACGAGGCCGGCAAGAAGCTGCTCGCCGGTGAGAAACTGCCGGTCAAGCCGACGGCGGCGGGCGTCAAGGCGGCCCTGGAGAACAAGCGGGTCGAGGCCTTCTTCAACAAGGGATACGACGTCGACGACGCGATCAAGCTGGCCAAGGCCTGGCACCTGAAGACCGCGTACCAAGCCAAGATCGAGGGCGGAAAGCGCATCCTCGCCGGGCAGACGCTGCCGATCCAGCCGTGACCCCCACGCTGCGCCGGCGGATCGGATTCGAGATCGAGCTGATGGCCCCCCGGGGCCGCAGCCGGCGCAGCCTTGCCTACGACCTGGCCGGCCGCCACGGCGGACGCATCCGGCCGGTCTGGCACCAAGACAGCGAACCGTCCCTGGTCCCGGGCCTGGGGCGGTTCCTGCATCTGACCCAGGGCTTCGAGGTGACCCGCGCCGACGGGACCCCGATGTGCACCCTGGTCGACGACATCACCCTGACCGACGGCCTGGAGCCGCGCACCGCGCCGCCGCCCGGCTGGTACCGCATCCTCAGCGACGACCCCCGCCTGCTCTCGCTGCTGGCCGCGCGCTGCGACCCGGGGGCACCGCTGAGCGCGGTGCTCGACCCGGTCGCCGAGCTGTGGGGCACCGAGTCCGAGCAGGTCGCCGACGTGTTCCGGCTGGACGACCCGTCCGGGTCCACGGTCGCACTGGCCGCACCGCACGGCGCCGAACGCGAGCGACCTTGCGAGATCGTCACCCCGCCGCTGGCGAGCGACCACCACGCCGCACTCGAGGAGTTGCTCGAACCGGCCCGCGACCTGGGCTTCACCGTGCCCAACGAGGCCGCCGTGCACCTGCACCTGGACGGCGCCCCGTTCCACGATCCGCGCGTGCTGGCCAACGTGGTGCGGCTGTTCGCCCACTGGCGCGAGCCGCTGCGCGAGTTGCTGCAGACCAACCCGGCCTGCCGCCGCCTGGCCCCGCTGCCGTCACAGTTGGTGGAGGCGGCCGACGAGCACCAGCCGACCTGGAACGGCCTGGCCAAGGCGGCCGACGCGGGCGAGCTGACCAAGTTCTTCGACGTCAACCTGACGCAGCTGTTCAAGGACCGCCCGCTCCGCGACACGCTGGAGATCCGCATTCTGCCCGGCGCGATAACCGCCGACGAGATCGTCA
The DNA here is from genome assembly GCF_018332695.1 of Paractinoplanes toevensis. Classification (GTDB taxonomy): domain Bacteria; phylum Actinomycetota; class Actinomycetes; order Mycobacteriales; family Micromonosporaceae; genus Actinoplanes; species Actinoplanes toevensis. The sequence continues at coordinate 26,251 of NZ_BOQN01000063.1, read as the reverse complement.
ATCGCGCCGCGCTGGTCGAGCTGCTGCTCGACCGCTGCCTGGACCCGGAGCCGTTCCCGGCAGCCCCCGCCGGGGGCGTCTCCGGCCTGATGGAGATCGCCGCCGAGAGCCTAGCCCAGCGGTGATCACGCGGGTCCCGCCGGCCACGGGGCCGGCGGGACCGCAACCCCAGGAAATCCCCCCGTATTACTCGCGCTTTCCTTCACGTACGGGCCGGACCGGCCCCGTGGCACTCAGTTCCGCCGGCTGCAACTCACCCTCCGCGCGCCCGCTGCGGGCGGGCCCGCACCCCCGCTGCGAGCGGCCCCGCGCCCGATCTTGTGGACTTTCTGTGCGGATAGAGCGGCAAGTCCGCAAGATCTGCAATGGCGCCGAGCGGGGTGGGTGCGCGAGAGGTCGTGCGGCTTCGCCCGCCGCGTTCCCCGCCAGATCTTGGAAAGCTGCGACCACTGGCGCGCAGGTAACTCGACAAGTTCAAGGCGAGCCAACTGTCCGTGGGCGATATAACCGACATGTCGGCTTTGGGGCAGCAGGCCCGCCCGCAGCGGGCGCGCGGAGGGTGAGTTGCAGCCGGCGGCACTGAGTGGCACGGGACCGGGGTAGCGCGTACGGAAGAAGAAGCGTGCGAAACGCACGAAGCCGGGTCACGGAAGCATTGACCGCCGTGACCCGGGCCGGGAACGCTCAGACCGTGTTGCGCCAGTGGCGGCCGCTGCGGCCGATCAGTCGCTCGGCGTCGGTGGGGCCCCACGAGGCTGCCTCGTATGTCGGGATCGGGGACTGGTCGTCCGCCCAGTGCTCGATGATCGGGTCGACGATCCGCCAGCACTGCTGCACCTCGTCGGCCCGGATGAACAGCGTCGGGTCGCCCAGCAGGGCGTCCAGCAGCAGCCGCTCGTAGGCTTCGGGGGACTCCTCGGGGAACGTCTGCTCGTAGGAGAAGTCCATACTCGCCGTGCGCACCCGGAACGAGTGGCCCGGCACCTTCGCGCCGAAGCGCAGCGAGATGCCCTCGTTGGGCTGGATGCGCAGGATCAGGGCGTCCGCTTCGAGGCCGGTCAGCTGGTCCTGCGGGATCGGCAGGTGCGGCGGCCGCTGGAAGGTCAGCGCCACCTCGGTGACCCGGGCGGGAAGGCGCTTTCCGGTACGGACGTAGAACGGCACGCCCGCCCAGCGCCAGTTGTCGACGTTGAGCCGCATCGCCGCGTACGTCTCCGTCCGTGACAGCGGGTCGACGCCGACCTCCTCGCGGTAACCGGCCATCAGGTCGGCCCGGGTGCCGCCGCGGGTGTACTGGCCGCGCACCGCGAGGTCGGCGATGTCGCGGTTGGTGGGCAGCCGGATCGCCTGGAGCAGCTTCACCTTCTCGTTGCGCAGCCCTTCGGCGTCGAACGAGGCGGGCGGCTCCATCAGCGCCAGCGCGAGGACCTGGAGCACGTGGTTCTGCACGATGTCGCGCATCGCGCCGGCGTGCTCGTAGAAGCCGCCGCGGGTGCCGACGCCGAGCGTCTCGGCCACCGTGATCTGCACGTGGTCGACCCAGGAGCGGTCCCAGATCGGCTGGAAGATCGAGTTGGCGAAGCGCAGGGCGAGGACGTTCTGCACGGTGTCCTTGCCCAGGTAGTGGTCGATCCGGAAGACGCTGGGCTCGTCGAAGGCGGCGTGCACGATGCCGTCCAGCTCGTGCGCGGTGGCCAGGTCCCGCCCGTACGGCTTCTCGATCACCAGGCGGGAGAAGGAGCCTTCCCGGGCCTGGTTGAGCCCGGCCCCGGCGAGGCCGTTGATGACCGGCTCGAACGCCTCGGCGGGGGTGGAGAGGTAGAAGATGCGGTTGCCGGAGGTGCCGCGTTCGGCGTCCAGCTGGTCGAGCGTCTCGCCGAGCCGCTTGTACGTCTCGGGGTCGTCGTAACCGCCGGAGACATACCGGATGCCGCCGTTGAGCTGGGTCTTGTCGTTGAGGTCGCGGCCGCCGAGCGCGCTCGCCGCGAACTGGTCGTCGGCCATCGGGGTGCGCGCGACACCGACCAGGGCGAACTGGCCGGGCAGGCGGTTGTGCCGGGCCAGGCTCTCCACGGCGGGCAGCAGTTTGCGGCGGGTCAGATCACCCGAGGCGCCGAAGATCACCAGCGTGGCCGGTGGTGCGCTGCGCTCCTGAATGAGCTGGGGGGCGTTGTCCATCGTCTTCGAGTCCTCCGACCGTTTCGACCGTCCGAGGAAACCTTACGCAGAGTCCATGCCTCAAGTTCAGATCCATCCCTCGATGCGAGCAGGGCCACCGCGACAAAAGTGGCAAACTATAGGAAAGCCTTATCGAGGAGGCCTCGTGAAGTACCGGCTCGTGACCCGGAGCGATTTCGACGGCTTGGTCTGTGCCGTGCTGCTACGCCACCTGGACATGATCGACGAGATCAAGTTCGTGCATCCGAAGGACGTTCAGGACGGCGAGGTCGAAGTCACCAAGAACGACATCCTGACCAACCTGCCGTACGCCCCTGGCGCCTACATGGTGTTCGACCACCACCACTCGGAGACCATGCGTAACGAGGGCAACCTCGAGAACCACGTGATCGACGCCGACGCGCCCTCGGCCGCCCGGGTGATCTACGAGCACTTCGGGGGCAAGGAGCGCTTCCCGAAGATCTCCGACGACCTGATGCGCGCGGTCGACCAGGCCGACTCGGCGCAGTACTCGCTCGACGACGTCCTGCACCCGGAGGGCTGGACGCTGCTGAACTTCCTGATGGACAGCCGCACCGGCCTGGGCCGGTTCCGCGACTTCCGGATCTCCAACTACCAGCTGATGATGCAGCTGATCGACGCCTGCCTGGAGATCCCGCACGTCGACGAGATCCTGCGGCTGCCCGACGTGGCCGAGCGGGCCGACCTGTTCCGCAGCCAGTACGACCTCTTCGTCGAACAGCTGAAACGGGTGAGCCACCTCGAGGGCGACGTGGTGGTGGTCGACCTGCGGGACGAGGAGGTCATCCACGCCGGCAACCGGTTCATGGTCTACGCGCTGTTCCCGGAGGCGCGGGTGTCGGTGCACGTGATCTGGGGCCGGGCCAAGCTCAACACCGTCTTCGCCTGCGGCAAGTCGATCCTCGACCGCACCTCGCCGGTGGACATCGGCGAGGTGATGCTGCGCTACGGCGGCGGCGGTCATCTGGCCGCCGGCACCTGCCAGGTCCCGCACGACGAGTCGGAGCGGGTCCAGCGGGAGATCGTGGAGGCGCTGAAGACCCCGCGGACCGTCTCGGTGTAGATAGTGCGGCGGGGCGGAAGGACCGAACTCCCTCCACCCCGCCGTCCGCGAGTCGCGGGCCATGCCCAATTGGCCCCACCCGCCGGTCGTGTTCCGCGCCCCACGCGCATCATCACGACACAATCCCGCGTCCACCAGCGCGGGAGTCTCTCAGGAGCGCAAGCTCCACTTGCCGGCCGCAACCGGTTCGTCGGCCTTCTCGGCGTCATCGTCCTGTTCAGCGACGCCGCCCTTGCCGCTCCAGTCGGCCTGCTCGGCCGTAGCGGTCTTCTCGGCCTTCGCGGGCGAGTCGTCCTCGTCGTCCGGTTCCTCGTCCTCGGCCCGGTGCCGGTTGCGGATCAGATAGATCGACCCGCCCAGCAGCACCAGCGCGGCGACCACCCAGCCACCGATCGACAGGATCGACGGCCCGCGGGTGGCGTCGGCGACGGCCGCGGCGAACGCGGCCTCCTCCGGATCCACGGCGGTCTCGCCGGTGCCGGCCGCAGTGCCGGCGTGCGCATGCGCCGCCGTCTGGCCTGCGGCCGCCGGCGTCAGCGAGATCCGCGCCGGCAGGGACGGTCCGGGCTGCCCGTTCGCGTACGTCGTGACGACCGTGAACTGCATCGAACTCAGCGTGGGCAGCGGGCCGATGGCGATCGACAGATCGGTGGCCCTGCCCGGGGCGAGCTGCCGGCCGGGCACGGCCAGCCAGGTGATCGACTTGGCAGTCTCGGTCGCCGGGGTGCCACCGTGGATGGTGGCCAGCGGCGTCGCGAGCGGCTTCATCTCGATCTTCGGCGCCCAGTCGTCGACCGACAGCGGGTACACCTCGGCCACCGGGGTGTCGTCCGGCAGCCGCAGGCTGATCGTGCCCAGCGGTGCCGTGCCGGTGTTCGTGATGTGGAAGGTCAGGTTCTCCCCACTACCCTGCGCGGCGGTCGTGGGGGAGACCGTCACGTCGGCGAACGCGGGTGCGGCGATCAGTACGCCGGCCACCGCGACGGCCGCGGGAATGCCCGCTCGGCGGGCCATCAGGAAGTGCCTCACGAGGGGTAGTTCGGATCGCGTCGCTCAATGGTTCAACCACCCACGAACATCTTTTGGAAATCCTTCGGCGATGATGTCGGCATGCGTGACGTGGAGATCGGCAGCGACATGATCAGACTCGGACAGTTCCTCAAGCTGGCGGATCTCATCGACACCGGCGGCGAGGCCAAGATCCTGATCGCCTCCGGCGACGTGCGGGTGAACGGCGAGGTCGACATCCGGCGGGGCCGTCAGTTGCACCCGGGTGACGTGGTGGAGGTGCAGGGCCGGACCGCCCGCGTGGTGCCCTAGGGCATGCATAGACGGCCGTGTGTGCCGCCCTGCGTAGCGAATGGTTGACATCGTGTGATCTCAGGCATGTACTGAGGCCGGTGTGTTACCGGCGTCACATTAGCCGTTGACGACGTCAGCCTCGCCGGGGAGGTCCCATGTCGCGCGTGCACATCCGATCCACTCTCACCGCCGCCCTGATCGCCGCGTTAGCCGTGGTCACGGCCGGTTGTGCGGGGTGGGGTGGTGGGCCCGGCGGCGGTGGGCCGGACACCATCAACGTCCTCATGGTGAACAACCCGCAGATGATCGATCTGCAGCGGCTGACCGAGGCGAACTTCACCAAGCAGACCGGCATCCACGTCAACTTCACGGTGCTGCCGGAGAACGACGTCCGCGACAAGATCAGCCAGGAGTTCTCCAGCCAGGCCGGTCAGTACGACGTGGCGTCGCTGAGCAACTTCGAGATCCCGATCTACGCGAAGTCGAAGTGGATCGCGCCGCTCGACGACTACACCACGGCCGACACCCAGTTCGACCAGGCCGACATCCTGCCACCGATGACCCAGTCGCTGACCGCCGACGACGGCAAGCTGTACGGCGAGCCCTTCTACGGCGAGTCGTCCTTCCTGATGTACCGCAAGGACGTCCTGGACGCGAACGGCATCACGATGCCGGCCAGCCCGACCTGGTCCGAGGTCGCCGACATCGCGGCCCGGGTCGACAACAAGCAGCCCGGCATGCGCGGCATCTGCCTGCGCGGCCAGCCCGGCTGGGGTCAGGTCTTCGCCCCGCTCACCACGGTGGTCAACACGTTCGGCGGCACCTGGTTCGAGAAGGACTGGACCCCCAAGGTCGACTCGCCGGAGTTCACCGCGGCCGTCAAGTTCTACGTCGACCTGGTGCGCGCGCACGGGGAGAACGGTGCCCCGCAGGCCGGCTTCACCGAATGCCTGAACAACACCATTCAAGGCAACACCGCGATGTGGTACGACGCGACCAGCGCGGCCGGTTCCCTCGAGGCGGACGACTCCCCGGTCAAGGGGAAGATGGGCTACGTCGCGGCGCCGGTCGACCAGACCAAGAGCTCCGGCTGGCTGTACGCCTGGTCGTGGAGCATCCAGCAGGCCAGCGAGCGCAAGGACAACGCCTGGAAGTTCATCTCCTGGGCGTCCTCCAAGCAGTACGAGGAACTGGTCGGCAGCCAGGTCGGCTGGTCCAGCGTCCCGGCCGGCAAGCGCGCCTCGACGTACTCCAACCAGCAGTACCTGCAGGTCGCATCCGCGTTCGCGGAGCCCACCGAGAAGGCCATCTCCAGCGCCGACCCGCGCAACCCGGGCGTGCAGCCCCGGCCGGCGATCGGCATCCAGTTCATCGACATCCCCGAGTTCACCGATCTGGGCACCCAGGTGTCGCAGTACGTCAGCTCCGCCATCGCCGGGCAGATGAGCGTCGACGAAGCGCTGGAACGCGGTCAGCGATTGGCCGAGGACGTCGCCGAGCGTTACCAGTCACGGCAGGAATGAGGAGGCCGAGATGACGTCCGTCGCCGAGAAGACCACCGTCGAGAGCGCACCCGAGCCGCCCGCCACCGCGCGGAAGGTCAGCGCCTGGGCCCGCCGGGCACCGCTGCTGCCGGCGCTCGTCTTCATGATCATCGTGACCCAGTTGCCGTTCGTGGCCACTCTGGTCATCTCGTTCATGGACTGGAACGCCTACTACCCCGACGAGCGCGGCTTCGCCGGCTTCGACAACTTCGTGCGGGTCTTCACCGACGTGAACATGCGCGACGCCGTCTGGACGACGATCCTGCTCACCGTCGGAGTCGTACTCATCAGTCTGTTGCTGGGTCTGGGCATTGCCCTTCTGCTGGACCGCAAGTTCCGGGGCCGCGGCGCGGTGCGGACCATGATGATCGCGCCGTTCCTGGTGGTGCCGGTGGCCGCCGCGCTGATCTGGAAGCACGCCCTCTACAACCCGGAGTACGGCCTGTTCAACGGCGCGCTGACCTGGGTGTGGGGCCTGTTCGGCTCGGACAATCCGCCGCAGCCGGACTGGATCAGCAACATGCCGCTGTGGGCGGTCATCTTCTCGCTGGTCTGGCAGTGGACGCCGTTCATGATGCTGATCCTGCTCGCCGGGCTGCAGGGCCGGCCGCTCGACGTGATCGAGGCGGCTCGCATCGACGGCGCCAACGGCTGGCAGATCTTCCGCAGCATGACGCTTCCGCACCTGCGGCAGTATCTCGAGCTGGGTGCGCTGCTCGGCTCGATCTACATCGTGCAGAACTTCGACGCGGTCTTCACGATCACGTCCGGCGGGCTCGGCACCGCCAACCTGCCGTACACGATCTACCAGATCTTCTACCAGGCGCACGACTACGGCCGGGCCTCCGCGGCCGCCGTGGTGGTCGTGATCGGCACCATCATCATCGCGACATTCGCGCTACGGACAGTGTCGTCGCTGTTCAAGGAGGAGTCCGGACGATGAGCACCGTGACCGACACCGCGCCCGTCCCGGCGACCCGCGACGACGCCGGCCGCCCGGTGAAGAAGCGTCGTGAGGGCGCCAACGTCTGGCTGTCGCTGCTCGCCTGGGTGGTCGGCATCCTGTTCGTGCTGCCGGTGGTGTGGATGGTGCTGACCTCGTTCCACTCCGAGGCCGACGCCGCCACCAACCCGCCCGCCGTCTTCGCGCCGATCACCCTGGACGGTTACCGCGAGTTCTTCTCCGGCGGGGCGAGCCCGTGGCCGCCGCTGCTCAACTCGCTCACCGCCAGCGTGGTGTCGACGATCATCGTGCTGCTGCTGTCGCTGCCCGCCGCGTACGCCCTGAGCATCAAACCGGTGCGCAAGTGGACCGACACGCTGTTCTTCTTCCTGTCCACCAAGATGCTGCCGGTCGTGGCCGGTCTGCTCCCGCTCTATCTCTTCGCGCAGTACACCGGGCTGCTCGACAACATCTGGCTGCTGATCCTCTTCTACACCTCGATGAACCTGCCGATCGCGGTCTGGATGATGCGCTCGTTCCTGTCCGAGGTGCCGGTCGAGATGCTGGAGGCGGCCCAGATGGACGGCGCCAACCTGGTCAAGACCCTGCGCTCGGTGATCGCCCCGGTGGTCACCCCCGGCATCGCCGCCACCGCGCTGATCTGTTTCATCTTCAGCTGGAACGAGCTGCTGTTCGCCCGGGTCCTCACCGCCACCGTGGCCGAGACCGCCCCGGTGTTCCTGACCAGCTTCGTCACCAGTCAGGGCCTGTTCCTCGCCCAGCTGTGCGCGGCCGCGTTCGTGGTCTCCCTGCCGGTGCTCATCGCCGGCTTCGCCGCGCAGGACAAGCTGGTCCAGGGCCTGTCCCTCGGTTCGGTGAAATAAGGAGCTTTCCGCCCCGCCCCCGAAATGAGGTGGCCGGCCTCGCCCCCCGTCGAGGTCGGCCACCTTTTCTATGGAAATCCGGATTTCGGCCGGAACCGAGGGGCCGTTCGGATCGTCGAACAGGGCATGACTCGTCTCCGCGGCACCCTGTTGGCCGCCGCCGTTCCCCTGTTCCTGATCAGTGCGTGTGCGCAGACCGCCGGTAACAGTGCGGCGGCGTCGCCCGACAGCCGCTCGAGCAGCCCCGCCCCCTACGGCGGCGCGGACGAGCTCGTGCTGCGTGTCGAGTCGTTCGGCGGCTTCGTGCCGGCCGAGCAGAACATCGGCCGCATCCCCGCCGTCAGCATCTACGCCGACGGCCGGATGATCTCCGAGGGCCCGACGACCATGCAATATCCCGGCCCCGCCCTGCCCAACCTCCAAGAGCAGCTGCTCACCCCGGAGATGGTGCAGGACCTGGTGGCGAAGGGCAAAGCGGCCGGCGTGAAGAACGGCGCCGACTTCGGTTACCCGAACATCGCCGACGCCCCCTCGACCCGGGTCGTCGCCGGCGACCAGTCGGTCAGCGTGGTCGCGCTCAGCGAGGCCCAGGCCAGTGACCCGCGGCTGACCGAGGCCCAGCGCACTGCCCGCACCAAGCTCGCGGCGTACGTGAAGACGCTGCGGGAACTGTCGGCCGCCCCCGGTGTGGCCGCCGCGGTCGCCTACCAGCCGGCCGCCGTCGCCGCCCTGGCCCGCGTTTACGTGGAGCCGCAGGCCGACCAGCCGAAGAGCCCCGAGGTGGCCTGGCCCGGCCCGGCCCTGCCCGGCACCTCGATGAACCCCGGCCTCGGCATCGGCTGCGTCGACGTCACCGGAGCCGACACCGCGAAGGTGCTGACCGCCGCGAAGACCGCCACCACGATCACCCCGTGGACGAGCGGCAACGCGAAGTGGTCGATCACCTTCCGCCCGCTGCTTCCCGAGGAGAAGAGCTGCGCGGCCCTGAAGGGAGCGCGGTGACACCGATCGGGGAGCCGCTCGAACCGGGAGAGGACGACCGGTTCGAGCATCGCACCGGGGGTGAGGAGGACGGGCCGGAACTGGACCACCCGGTCCCGGCCCGTCCGGCCTGCCGCCCGTCCATCGGAACCCTCGGCTCCGGTTACCCGCGACGCTGACCCGTCCCGGGCCGCAACCGGCGATCCGCCGGTTGCGGTGGGACCGGGGTTGCTTCGTCGAAGCGATTCGACGACGATCGGCAACATGCCCAAAACATTGATGACGATTGATCTAGTGTCATGACGCCGCGACGTCATGCCATTCGCTGGAGTCTGGTGCTGGCGGCCGCGGTGTCGGTGCTCGCCGCACCTGTCGCCGCCGTCGCGACTCCCGGTGCGGCGCTGACCGGGCGGGGCGGGGAGTGGGTCGGCGGGTGGGCGACCAGCCCGCAGCGGGAGGCGGGGCCGGTCTTCGCGCGGCAGACGCTGCGGATGCTCGTGCACCCCACGGCCGGCGGCTCGTCGCTGCGGCTGCGGCTGTCCAACACCTTCGGCGCGGCCGACGTCACCTTCGGAGCGGTCGGGGTGTCCCGGGCGGTGGCCGCCGGTGCGGCCGCTCTCGTGCCGGGCACCGAGCGGCGGGTCACCTTCCGCGGCCGGGGCTCGGTCACCGTCAAGGCCGGGGCGCAGGTGGTCAGCGATCCCGTCGATCTGAGCGTCGCCTACGGTCAGGACCTTGCGGTCGACCTCTACGTCACGGCCGGCGGGGACGCGGCCGCCATCACCGGGCACGACGCGGCGCAGGGAACCCAGTTCGTGGGGGAGGGGAACCAGGCCGGGGCGCCCGGGGCCGCGTTCACCGGGACGGTCAACTCGTGGTTCTGGCTGGACGGGGTCGACGTGCGGCCGGGGCGGGCGGTGCGCGGCAGCATCGTGGCGCTCGGGGACTCGATCACCGACGGGGCCTACACGACCTGGAACGGCAATGACCGCTGGACCGACGTGCTGGCCGGGCGGCTCGGCGGGCGGTACGGGGTGCTCAACCAGGGGATCGGTGGGAATCAGGTGCTCACCGACCGGACCGACTGCTGCGGGGCCGGCACCAGCATCTCGGGTCTCGCGCGGGAGAAGGCCGACGTGCGCGAGCAGACCGGCGTGCGGTATGTGATCCTGGCCGACGGGATCAACGACATCGGCTACCACGCGGCGGCCGATGACCTGATCGCGGGCCTGCGCACCATCGCCCAGCGGGCACACGCGGCCGGCATCCGGGTGATCGGCGCGACCATCACCCCGTACGGCTGCGACGCGGGTTGCTTCGGTCCGGAGCAGGAGGCCGTCCGCCAGCAGGTGAACGCGTGGGTGCGCACCACCCGCGGCCTCGACGGGGTGGCCGACTTCGACGCGGCGATCCGCGATCCGGAGAACCCGTCCCAGGTGCTCCCGGCCTACCAGGCCGACCACCTGCACCCGAACATCGCCGGCCAGCGCGCCATGGCCGATTCGATCGACCTGCGCCTCTTCCGCTGACCCACGCGAACGGCGCGTCGCGGCCGTGAGCCGCGCCTGGGTCGCGCTGCTCGGCGGGACGGGTGTTCTGCGGTCGGCGACGGCGACGGCCGTACCGTAAAAAGAGGGAGGCGGGCCGCCTGGCCTGCCTCCCTCCGGTGTTGCGCAAGCCTCAGCTGACGCCGAGCAGATCGACGATGAAGATGAGCGTCTCGTTGGGCTTGATGACGCCGCCGGCACCGCGGGAGCCGTAACCCAGGTGCGGCGGGATGGTCAGCTTGCGACGGCCGCCCACCTTCATGCCCTGGACGCCCTTGTCCCAGCCGCCGATGACCTGGCCGGCGCCGAGCGCGAAGTCGAACGTGTCGCCGCGGTCCCAGGAGGCGTCGAACTGCGCGCCCGTCGAGTGGGAGACGCCCACGTAGTGCACCTTCACCGTCTGGCCGGCGGACGCCTCGGGGCCGTCGCCCACCGTGAGGTCCTCGATGACCAGGTCGGCGGGCGGGTCGCCCTGGATCGGGCCGATCTCGGGCTTTTCCATAACTCTCCTCCGGGTTTGGATGCGAACCTCGCCATGCAATCACACCGGCTCGGAAGGTGAACGGCTGACCGGGCATCTGCGTACTTCTCCGTGCGGAGCCTGTCCGACCCCGCAGCCGAGATTCCGGGAGTACCCCATGATCCGCCGACTCGCCGTCGCCGCTGTCGCGGCGCTCGTGCCGCTCGTTCCCGCGCTGCCCGCGTTCGCGCACGGCGCGCCCACCTCGCCGATCAGCCGGACCGCGGCCTGTGCGGCCGGCGGTGGGACGGCTACCGATACGGCGGCGTGCAAGGCGGCCCGGAAGGCCAACGGCGGCGATTTCGGCACGTTCGACAACCTGCGGGTGGCGAACGTGAACGGGAACGACAAGAAGTTCGTGCCGGACGGGGAGTTGTGCAGCGGCGGGTTGTCGCAGTTCAAGGGCCTGGACATCGCCCGGGACGACTTTCCGTCGACCTCGGTGACCGGTGGTAGGTCGTTGCCGATCAAGTACCGGGCGACGCTGCCGCACGCCGGGAGTTTCCGGATTTATCTTACCAAGCAGGGGTATGTGCCGACGAAGAAGCTGGCCTGGGGTGATCTCAGTGAGCTGACCGAGATCAAGGATCCGCCGCTGGCCGGTGGGTCCTACTCGATGGGCGTCAAGCTGCCCAAGGACCGGACCGGGCGGCAGATCCTCTACATCGTCTGGCAGACGTCGAGCACGCCCGACACCTACTACTCCTGTTCGGATCTGGTGTTCAAGACCGCCGCCGCCTCCGCCGCCGCATCGCCGTCGCCGAGTCCCGCGGCCGTGAAGGCGGCGACGAAGCCGGCCGTGGCGAAGCCGTCTCCGACGAAAACCGCGGGAACTTCGGAAATTCCGGAAACGGTCGCGCCGACCTCGGCCGAGCCCCAGGCAATCACCACCGTGAGTGAGGACAAGCAGGTCACCCTGGGGCATCAGATCATCCTGGGAGCCGTCGTCCTGGGTGGCGGGTTCCTCGCCTGGGGGGTCATCGGAGGACTTCTGCGCAGGCGTCGCGAAAACCGTTGAACCGCAACGGCCCGGCCTTCGTACTGATGGTCGTCGACGCTGTAAGCCGTTCCAGTCCAACGAAGCGAAATGACGAAAGGCCGACCATGAGTCGTGTTCGTTACGGCAGCCGGGCGCAAAGCCGCCTGTCCCGCCGCAAGGTTCTCACCATCGCCGCCACAGCTGGCGTGGGCGTCTCGGTTGCCGGTGTCGCGGGGCTCAGCCTCGCAGGTGAGAGCGAGTCGAAGGACGATGGCCAGCCACTGGTGATTTCGTTGCGGGATGCCTCGAAGGGCACCATCGACATTTTCAAAGGCGGCTCTAAAAAGACCGTAACGAACAAGAAACTTGCCGCCGAGCTCGTCAAAGCCGCGAAAGCCTGAAGGGGAGCTTTACTAAATGTCTTCGCATCGTGAAGCCCCGGAAATCAGCAAGGACCCGGTTGCCGACTCGTCGGACCTCTACGCGTTCGTCAGCCCGGACGACCCGGACACCGTGACGATCATCGCGAACTACGTTCCGATGCAGCTGCCGGCCAGCGGCCCGAACTTCTTCGAGTTCGGTGACGACGTGCTGTACGAGATCCACATCGACGCCAACGGTGACGCGCGACCGGACATCACCTACCAGTTCCGGTTCCGCACCGAGCTGCGCAACAACAACACGTTCCTGTACAACACCGGCCAGATCAAGTCGCTCGACGACGAGAACTGGAACCGGCGGCAGTTCTTCTCGGTGACCAAGGTCGACGCGCACGGCAAGAGCACGGTGCTGCACTCGAAGCTGCCCTGCCCGCCCTGCAACGTCGGCAAGATCTCGATCCCGGACTACGCCAAGCTCGCCGCCGACGCGGTCGCGAAGCTCAAGACCGGTGAGAAGGTCTTCGCCGGCCAGCGCGCCGACGCGTTCTTCGTTGACCTGGGATCGATCTTCGACCTCGGCACCCTGCGCCCGTTCCAGGACAAGCACCTGGTCGGCGCGAGCCTGTTCAACTACGCGGGCAAGGCGGTCAACGCCCTCGACAAGCTGAACGTGCACTCGATCGCCCTGCAGATCCCGCTGCACATGGTGCGCCGGGACGGCAAGAAGAAGGTCCGCGCGAGCGACCCGGGCGCCGTCATCGGCGTGTGGACGTCGGCGAGCCGTCGCCAGGTGCAGGTGCGCCAGGGCGACAAGAAGAACGCGGACGTCGAGGTCGGCCCGCAGGTGCAGGTGTCCCGGCTGGGCAACCCGCTGGTCAACGAGGTCATCATCCCGATGGCGCAGAAGGACCTGTTCAACAGCCTGGAGCCCAAGGAGGACAAGCGGTTCTCCAAGTTCGTCGAGCAGCCGGAACTCGCCGGGCTGCTGCCGGTGCTCTACCCCGGCCTGTTCGACAATTTGGCCGCCCTCAACAAGGCCAAGACGCCCCGCGCCGACCTGGTCGCGATCCTGCTCACCGGCATCCCGGACGGGCTGATCGACGGCTTCCAGAACGCGACCGGCGACACCAAGGCCGACATGCTGCGGCTCAACACCGCGATCCCGCCGGTGAAGGCACCGAAGAAGTTCGGCATCCTCGACGGCGACCTGGCCGGTTTCCCGAACGGGCGCCGGATCGAGGACGACGTGGTGTCCATCTCGATCAAGGCGGTCGCCGGGGCCACCTTCGCCCTGGTCGACGACACGTTCAAGCCGGACGCCGCGTCGGGCCTGGTCGAGCAGGGCCTGAGCATCAAGGATGCCAGTGCCCCCCTGCTGAAGAAATTCCCCTTCCTGGGTACGCCGTTCGATGGGTTCAACAATCCATGATTTCTCACGATCACCACCACCATCACACGATGGCGCCGTCCGGACAGGGCACGGTCGTCCTCAACATCGGGGCCGGCATCGGGGCCCTGGTGATCCACACCCCCGGCCGGCTGCACGGGCACGAGATCGAGGTCAGCCCGGTCGACGATCCGGCGCACCGTACGCACGCTGCGGTTAGAGCCCGCTACGTGCGATCCGGGGTGATCTGGAGCGTCGTCATCGACAGCCTCCCGGCCGGCCGCTACACGGTCTGGCAGAACCCGGTGACACCGCTCGCCGAGGTCGACGTGCCCGACGCCGGGGTCGCCGAGTTCTCCTGGCCCGCCGAGGTAGCGGCCGCCTGAGCCCAGCCGTCCACGCTGGTTCGGTCTAGGGTGGACGGCATGGTCGGCTCGGCCGCGGCCCCGAACACACCGGTCCACGTCGCGTTGCAGACGAGCGACGTGGACGAGGCACGCGCGTTCTGCCGCAAGTTGTTCTACGGCCCGCTTGAGGTCACCCCCGTCGGTGACCTCAGCGGGTTCGCTTTTCACGGCGAAGTGGTGATGATCGGCTCGGTCACCGTCGGCAAGATCAGCTACGGCTCCGACATCCACGTCAACATCGCCGACCTCGAAACGGCCTACCACGTGCTCGCCCCGCTGACCGGCACGCTGCGGTCCCGGCACCGAGGCACCACCGTGCTGGCCGATGCGACCCGCGCCGCCGTGTACCGCCCGGTCGGCGCGATCGACCTGGACTGGCCCGGCGACTGCCGGCTGATGTCGGTCAAGGTGGACCGAGCCGCCCTCGAACGGGAGCTCGACGCCACCCTCGACCAGCGGATAATGTCACCGTTGCTGCTGGGGGAGAGCTTCGACCTGGTCGACGGGCCGGGCCGCACCTGGTCGGCGCTGGTCCGGCTGCTGCACACCGAGCTGTGCTCCGAGGACGGCCTGATCCGGCAGCCCCGGATGGCGGCCCGCTGGCGCGACATGGTGGTGAGCGGGCTGGCGCTGACGATCGAACACCCCTACGGCGTGGACGAGCCGGCCGGCCTGCAGGGCCCGCGCCGGCCGCGCACGGTCAAACGCGCCCTCGACGCCATCCACGCCGAACCGTGGCGGCAGTTCACCGCGAGCGACCTGGCCTCGGTGGCCGGCGTCGGGGTGCGGGTGCTGCAGGAGGCGTTCCGGCAGCACGTCGGCATATCCCCGCTGAGCTACCTCAAGCGGGTGCGCCTCGACGGGGTGCACTCCGAGCTGTCCCGCTCGGACGCGTGGCAGGTGAACGTCAGCGAGGTCGCCTACCGCTGGGGCTTCACCCACCTGGGCCGCTTCGCCGGCGCCTACCGCGAGCGCTACGGCGTCTCCCCGTCCCAGACCCTGCGGGAACGCCGCTAGAGATCATTCCGGGTCAGGGCATGCTGTCGAGAAAGGACGGAGACTCAGCCCCAGCTTCCTCGCGCTTTCAATCTTTCCGTACGGGCCGGCTCAGTCCCGTGGCACGCGGTCCCGGCCGGTGCAGCTCACCCTCCGCGCGCCCGCTACGGGCGGGCCCGGCCCGCTTGTTGACGGTGTTGCCCGTACCGGAAAAGGGTTTGAATCTCTAGCGGGTGTGGACGTGCACGGCCGGGCGGTAGATGAACTCCTGGGTGCGGCCGTCGAGAGTCCGCGTCTCGAGCAGTTCGAGGTCGAAGTCGGCCGCCCCGGCGAAGACCGGGTTGTTGCCGAACTGCCCGGTGATCACCGGGAACACCGTCACCTGCAGCCGGTCGACCAGGCCGGCCGCCATCAGCGCCCGGTTCATCGACAGGCTGCCGTGCGACCGCAGCGGCACGTCCGACTCCTCCTTGAGCCGCGCCACGACCTCGACGGCGTCGCCCTTGATCAGGGTCGCGTCCGGCCAGTCGAGCGGTTCTTCGAGCGTGTTCGACACGACGATCGCGGGCAGGTTCCGCAGCCGGGTCACCCAGGCGTCGTGCACGGTCTCCTCGGTGCCGGCCGCCAGCAGCTCGGTGAACGCCCGGTAGGTGTTGGCCCCGAGCACCAGCCGCTGGGCCGGTTCGTACTCGTCGGCGCGGTGGGCGAGCAGTTCCGGACCCTGCTTGCCCCAGTAGCCTTCCCAGTCGCCGCCGTCGGCGGTGCCGAAGCCGTCCAGGCTGGTGAACACGTCGAACGTGTAGGTAGCAGTCATGACGATCTCCTCGAGCTCGTTGCGCGGTTCCGAAGAGACAGACCGCCCCCGAGCCCGAGACTAATCGCCGTGTGGAGCGTGGGTCAGAGTTCTACTTTCTGGCCCTTGCCGATTACCACGATGCCGTTGTCGGAGACCGTGTAGAGCTTTCGGTCGCGGTCGAGATCGACGCCGATCTGGGCGCCCTCGGGGATCACCACGTTCTTGTCGATGATGGCGTTGCGCAGGACCGCTCGCCGGCCCACCGAGACGCCCTCCATCAGGACCGAGCCCTCCACGTGCGCCCAGGAATTGATGCGGACGTTGGGGGAGACCACCGAGCGTTCCACCAGGGAGCCGGAGACCACCACGCCGGGGGAGATCATCGATTCGATGGCTCGGCCCTGGCGGTCGTCGAAGCCGTGCACGAACTTCGCCGGCGGCCACGAACCGTAGTTGGTGAAGATCGGCCACTCGTGGTTGTAGAGATTGAAGATCGGCAGGGTGGCGATCAGGTCCATGTGGGCCTCGTAGAACGAGTCGAGCGTGCCCACGTCGCGCCAGTAGCCGAGGTCGCGCTCGGTGCTGCCGGGCACGTTGTTGTCGCGGAAGTCGTAGACGTTGGCCTCGCCCCGCTCGACCAGCATCGGGATGATGTTGCCGCCCATGTCGTGCTTGCTGTCCGGGTTCTGCGCGTCCTTGGTGACCGCCTCGCACAGGGCGCGGGTGGTGAACACGTAGTTGCCCATCGACGCGTAGACCTCGTCGGGGGAGTCGGGCAGGCCCTCGGCGTCGCGGGGTTTCTCCCGGAAGGCCTTGATGCGACGGCCGTCCTCGGCGACGTCGATCACGCCGAACTGCCAGGCGTCGGCCTTGGGCTGGCGGATGCCGGCCACGGTGACCGCGGCGCCCGAGGCGATGTGGTCCTCGACCATCTGCTTCGGGTCCATGCGGTAGATGTGGTCGGCGCCGAACACGATGACGTAGTCGGGCGACTCGTCGTTGATCAGGTTGAGGCTCTGGTAGATCGCGTCGGCCGAGCCGGCGAACCACCGCGGGCCGAGGCGCTGCTGGGCCGGCACCGGGGTGACGTAGTTGCCGAGCAGGGTGGACATCCGCCAGGTCTTGGTGATGTGGCGGTCGAGCGAGTGCGACTTGTACTGGGTCAGCACGACGATCTTGAGATAGCCGCCGTTCGCCAGATTCGACAGGACGAAGTCGATCATGCGGTAGATGCCGCCGAAGGGCACGCCGGGCTTAGCCCGGTCGGCCGTGAGGGGCATCAGGCGCTTTCCTTCGCCACCGGCCAGAACGATCGCAAGCACCTTGACAGCCATGGAAGGACGCTAACTTTCCGCCAGCACTAATGCCAGCCGAAGAAGGCAACTCGGCGAACGACAGGCTACCTGATCTTGCGCGGCGCCGCGCCGGTTCCGCTCCGACGCACTAGGCTCGCAGGGGTGACAACATCGCTGCGCGTCGACCTCATCACCAGGGAGTACCCGCCGGAGGTGTATGGCGGGGCCGGCGTCCACCTGGAATATCTCGCTCGTGACCTGCGGCCCCTGGCCGACGTCCGGGTGCACTGCTTCGGCGCGCCGCGCAGCGAGCCGGGGGTCACCGCCTACCCCGATTTGGCCGAGTTGTCCGGGGCCAACGCGGCGCTGCGCACGATGGGTGTCGATCTGGCGATGGCGGCCGGCTGCGAGGGCACGAACATCGTGCACAGTCACACCTGGTATGCGAACTTTGCCGGGCACACCGCCAAGCTCCTGCACGGCGTCCCGCACGTGGTCACCACGCACAGTCTCGAGCCGCTGCGCCCGTGGAAGGCCGAGCAGCTCGGCGGCGGTTACGCGCTGTCCTCGTTCTGCGAGCGGGTCGCGATCGAGAACGCCGACGCGATCATCGCGGTCTCCGGCGGCATGCGGCGCGACGTGCTCACCGCCTACCCCACGGTCGACCCCGACAAGGTACGCGTGGTCTACAACGGCATCGACACGGCTCAGTACACGCCCGACCGCGGCACCGACGTGATCGACCGGCTCGGCATCGACCTCGACCGGCCCAGCGTCGTCTTCGTCGGCCGGATCACCCGGCAGAAGGGCCTGCCCTACCTGATGCGGGCCTGCCACGATCTGCCGCCCGAGACCCAGATCGTGCTGCTGGCCGGCGCCCCGGACACACCGGAGATCGCCGCCGAGGTCGCCGGCCTCGCGGACGACCTGCGCCGGGCCCGCGACGAGCGCGGCGTCATCTGGGTGCAGGAGATGCTGCCCAAGCACGAGGTCGTCCAGGTGCTCACGCACGCAACCGTGTTCGTCTGCCCGTCCATCTACGAGCCGATGGGCATCGTCAATCTCGAGGCGATGGCCTGCGAGACCGCCGTCGTCGCTACCGCGACGGGCGGCATCCCCGAGGTGGTCGCGGACGGCGAGACGGGCCTGCTGGTGCCGATCGAACAGCTTTCCGACGGTACGGGTACGCCGGTGTCGCCCGAGAAATTCGTGGCCGATCTGGCAGCGGCGATGACGACCCTGATCCGGGATCCGCAGCGGGCCGCGACGATGGGGGTGGCCGGGCGGCGCCGGGCGGTGGAGAAGTTCAGCTGGTCCCGGATCGCTTCCGACACCCTCGAGGTCTACAACTCGGTGCTCTGAAGAATTGCGCGGGCGGCCGCCCGGCCACTGAGCCAGGCGGTCTGCACCCGCGGGCGGCCGAAGGCGTCACCGCAGAGGTAGACGTTGCCGTACCGGGCGAAGCCACCGCTTCCCGGGCGCGGCTGGGCGTACGGCCAGAAGCGGGTTTTGATCTCGGGTTCCTCCTTGATGTTCAGCAGTTCGCCGACGGCCTCGGCCAGCTGCTGGCCGGTCCGGTGTTCGCGGGCGTAACCGGCGGTCGAGTGGGCCACCAGCACCGGGGCGCGGTCGCCGCGGCGATCGCCGTCGTCGATCACGGTGGCGAGCACCGGGTGGTCGTTGACGAACGCCCCGGCGAAGTCCGGCCAGGTGCGATCGGCGTACGTCAAAATCGCCGTCACCACCGGTGACCAGGACTGCTGTTCGATTTCGGGGAGGATCGCGGCCGCCTGCGGACCGGGCATCGCCAGGACCACCGCCGCGGCCTCCGGCAGTTCGGTGATCTCCGTACCCAGCGTGATCTCGAGTCCGCGGGCCAGATCGCGGGCCAGGCTGTTCAGACCGCCCGGGGCCGCCCAGCGCATCGTCGGCGGGCCCTGCTGGCCGCGCAGCGTGTCCGTCCACGGGTGGGCCAGGCCGGCGATCCGCCACGACTGGAGCCGGCCGAGGAAGGCCGGGTCGTCGGCGGTCAGGTAGCCGGCGCCGGTGTCCACCCACCGCCCGTCCAGGTGCTCACTGGCCAAACGGCCGCCAACGATGTCACTTCGTTCGATCACCCGGGCCGGAAGTCCGGCATCGAGCAGCTCACGGGCACACGCGAGGCCGGCGATCCCGGCACCCACCACAACGACGGTCATGCCAGAAAACTTACGGCGGCGGGACCTCTCGCACGCACGAGGCAGACTGTTCCCCATGCTCCACCGCCGCCGACCCCCCGTTCGGCTGACCCTCGCGCTCGTCTCGGTGCTCTTCGCGGTCGCCGTTCTCGGTCTCGGCCTGCTCCGCGCCGCGATCTATTCACCGGCCGCGGTCGAGGACAGCAGGTGGTCGGCGGCGCCGATCGCGGTCCCGACCGACGGCCCGGTGGTCGCCGGAAAATGTGGTGGGGTGCCGCTCGAGGCGACCCGGCAGATCCGCGGCTTCTGGCTCACCACGGTGATGAACATCGACTTCCCGAGCCGGCCGGGGCTGTCCGAGGCGCAGGTCAAGGCGGAGTACGACGGCTGGCTCGACGTGGCGGTCGCGCAGCACCACAACGCGATCTTCGTGCACGTGCGGCCGAGCGGCGACGCGTTCTGGCCGTCCGACTACGCACCGTGGTCGGAGTGGCTCACCGGCAAGCGGGACGGGAAATCACCCGGGTGGGACCCGCTCGCCTACATGGTCCAGCAGGCGCATGCCCGCAATCTCGAGTTCCACGCCTGGTTCAACCCGTACCGGGGGACGCAGCCCGGCCCCGACGGTCCCGGCGCCGATTTCGCCAAGCTCGCCCCCGGCCACCCGTTGCTCGCGCACCGCGACTGGGCGATCGCCTATCCCAAGGGCAGGACCGGCCGGCTCTACTTCGACCCGGGCAACCCGGCCGCCCGCAAGTTCGTCGAGGACGCGATGCTGGAGGCCGTCGGTAAGTACGACATCGACGGCGTGCACTTCGACGACTTCTTCTACCCCTACCCGGAAGCCGGGCAGGACTTCCCCGACGGCGCCAGCTACGCCAAGTGGGGCAAGGGCAAATCGCGGGCCGACTGGCGGCGGGCCAACGTGGACACCCTGGTCCGCGAGATGAACACCCGGATCAAGCAGCTCAAGCCGTGGGTCAAGTTCGGCATCAGCCCGTTCGGCATCTGGCGCAACAAGACCACCGACCCGGCCGGCTCCGATTCCAAGGGCCTCGAGGCGTACGACGCGATCTACGCCGACACCCGTAAGTGGGTGCGGGAGGGCTGGCTCGACTACATCGTCCCGCAGCTCTACTGGAACATCGGGTTCGCCAAGGCCGACTACGCGAAACTGCTGCCGTGGTGGGTCAACCTGGTCAAGGGCAGCAAGGTGCAGCTGTGGATCGGGCAGGCCGACTACCGGGTGGGGGAGAAGGGCGCCTGGAGCAACCCCGCCGAGCTCGGCCGGCACCTCGCCCTCGACGAGAAGGCCGGCGTACAGGGCGAGGTCCACTTCAGTGCGAAGTCGGTCCGGACCAACCGGCTCGGCTCGGTCAAGCGCTACTTCGACGATCACTACGCCGCGCCCGCTCTGGTCCCGGTGATGAAGCAGCTACCGGCCGCACCGCCCGGCGCTCCGGCGCTCACCGGGGCGCATCGGTCCGGTTCGCTGCTGAAACTCGACGCCCGGGCCGCGGAGGCCGGGCCGGAGGCGGCGAGCTGGGCGCTCTACCGGGTCTCGGGCGGCTCGGCTTCCCTGGTCGCCACCGGGCACACCGGCGCACAGGTCGCCGACCCGGCCCCGGCGGCCGGCCGGGCCACCTACTGCCTGACCGGGCTCGACCGGTCCGGCAACGAGGGGCCGGCCAGCGCGCCGTTCAGCGCCTGAGCGGCCAGCTCCCACAGCCGGTCGGCCGCGTCCGGGTCGAGCGACCAGGCGGCGACGTTCTGCCCGACGATCCCCTCCTGGTTGTCCTCGTCGAAGTAGCGGCCGGTGACCCCGTCGAGCAGCGGCGACGCGGCCAGCAGCACCTCGGTGGCGGCGCCCTGCTCGACCGTCTTGAAGTTCTCCGGGTGCAGCAGCTCGCCGTCGTCGTCCATGGCGCCCATCGACCGCATCGTGCCGGCGTCCAGGTGTCGTTGCAGGGCGGTGTGGATGCGGCCGGGGGCCATGGCGTTCGCGGTGATGCCGTCGTTGGCCCAGCGATTCCCGATCGCGACCGCCAGGAGCACGTCGGCGGTCTTCGACTGGCTGTAGGCGGCCCACGGGTCGTAGGGGCGGTGCTCGAAGTGCGGGTCGTCGAAGTGCACCGGCGATCCCATCTGTGCACCCGAGCTGACCAGAACGATCCGGGCATCTCGTGCAAGGTGCTCGTGCAGGCCGGTGATCAGCGCGAAGTGCCCGAGGAAGTTCGTCGCCAGCTGCATCTCCCAGCCGTTGGCGGCCCGGGTCAGCTCGGGCAGCGCCATGATCCCGGCGTTCGCGACGATCCCGTGCAGCGGCCCGCGCCACGCCTCGGTGAACCGGCGGACGCTGCCGAGGTCGCTCAGGTCGAGCTGCTTCCGGGTGGTCGCGACAACCGCGGCCCCCGCCCCGGCGAGCGCCGCGGCGGTGGCCGCGCCCAGCCCCGAGCCGCCGCCGGTGACCAGGAACCGCTTCCCGGTCAGGTCGACTCCCGGCAGAACCTCGGCGGCGGTGGTGCGGGCGGTGAACGGGGTGGTTACTCGTGTCATGACTTCAGTTTCACTCCGCGTGACTGGACGTGGAATGATCAGCGGTCCAAGATAGTTGCGTGAGCGTCCAAACCGTTGATCCGCTCGAGGACGTGCTCGCGCTCGTCGGCACCAGCAGCCGCCTCTCCACCGCCCTGGTCGCCGGCGGCGCGTGGGCCCTCGACTTCGACCCGCCGCCGGCCGTGAAGTTCAACGCCGTGCGGCGCGGCAGCTGCCTGCTGATCGTCGACGGCGTGGTGTACCCGCTGGCTTCCGGGGACTGCTTCCTGCTCACCCGCTCCCAGCGGTTCGTGCTGAGCAGCGGCCTCGACGTGCCGCCCGCCCCGGCCGGCCCGGTCTTCGCCGCGGCCGGTCCCGACGGCATCGCCCGCACCGGCACCGGCGACGACGTGTTCCTGCTCGGCGGCCGGTTCGACTTCGGTGCCCGGGCCCGTGAGCTGCTGCTGGACGCCCTGCCCCCGGTCCTGCACGTCCCCGCCTCCGCACCGGCGGCCGCCGCCCTGCGCTGGTCCCTCGGCCAGATCGAGACCGAGCTGCGCGACCGCCCCGTCGCCGCCGGCCTGGTGGCCGAGCACCTGGCCCTGGTCATGCTGATCCACATGCTGCGCCTGCACCTGGCCGAGGCCCCGGCGGCCGGCCCGGGCTGGCTCGGCGGTCTCGCCGACCCGGTGGTGGCGCCCGCGCTGCGCGCCCTGCACGCCGACCCGGCCCGCGCGTGGACGGTCGCCGACCTGGCCGCGGTCGCCGCCGTGTCCCGGTCCACGATGGCCGCCCGCTTCAAACAGGCGGTCGGGCAGGGGCCGCTCGACTACCTGACCGGCTGGCGGATCGAACTGGCCGCCGCCCGCCTGCGGCGCGGCGACGGGACGGTGGCGGCCATCGCACGGGCCGTGGGGTACGGCTCGGAGAGCGCCCTGAGCACCGCCTTCAAGCGGGTGACCGGCCGGTCACCGACGGAATACCGCCGGCCCGGATGACACGGGTCTCTATGCTGACCCGGTGGCAGCGTGTCCCGAGCTGGCCGCCGCACCTCGGCGGCTCTTCGGGGTAACCCCGAGGAAGCAGGATTGACTACCGCACCGCACCGCCGGCGCGCTCCCGCGCTTCGCGCAGCTCGGCGCAGGCACGACCGGGAATCGTCGGGACACGCTGCCCCCAGCGCCCAGGTCGCGGGCGCCCTGGCCGACGCCCTGCTCACCACGGACTGGCGGCCCGCGGACATGATCGCGGTGGTCCGGTCGGTGGCCGGGGGCCGTCCGGTGCGGGCCCGCCGACTGGTCGACGCCGTACTGCTGGCCTACCCGCGCGCACCCGCCGACCGGCCCCGCGAACTGCGCCGGTTCCTGGCCGGGCTGCCGACCACGCCGCGGACCTCGGTGCGGCGGGCCGTCATCCGGCACCGGTTCGTGGTGCCGACCCGCGTCGTACGCCTGCGGTGGGGTGCCCCCGAGATCGGTGACCTCGCCGAACTCGCCGCCTTCCTCGGCCTGGACGGCGACGCCCTCGACTGGTTCGCCGACCGCCGCGAGATCAACCGGCAGGCGCGGGACGAACAACTACGCCACTACCGGTACGCGTGGCTTCCGCACCGGCTCATCGAGGCGCCGAAGCCCCGCCTGCGCACCCTGCAGCGACGGCTGCTCGACCAGATCCTGTCGGTGGTGCCCGTGCACGACGGCGTCCACGGGTTCGTGGCCGGCCGGGGAACACACACCTTCGCCCAGCTCCACGCGGGCAGCCCGGTGCTGGTGACGATGGACCTGCGGGCCTTCTTCTCCAGCATCACGGCGGCCCGGATCTACGGCCTGTTCCGGGGCATCGGCTATCCCGAGCCGGTCGCGCACGCGCTGACCGCCCTGACCACCACCCGTACGCCCGCGCACGTGCTGCGGGCCGCGCCCGACCCGTTCCTCGCCGCGCTGCTGCGCCGGCCGCACCTGCCGCAGGGCGCGCCGACGTCGCCCGCGCTGGCCAACCTGTGCGCCTTCCGGCTGGATCGGCGGCTGAGCGGACTCGCCGGTCGGTTCGGCCTTCGCTATGCGCGCTACGCCGACGACCTGGCCTTCTCCGGCACGATCAGCAGCGGCCGCATCGACCGGCTGGTCACCCTCGCCGGCGAGATCGTCCACGACGAAGGGTTCCGGATTCACCCCGGCAAGACCCGGATCCGCAGCCGGTCCCAGCGCCAATCGCTGACCGGCCTGGTCGTCAACGCCGTCCCCGCCGTGCCCCGCGAGGACTACGACCGCCTGCGCGCCATCCTGCACAACGCGGCCACCCACGGGCTCGCCGCGGCGAACCGCGACGGCCACCCCGACTTCGCCGCCCACCTGGCCGGCCGGGTCGCGTGGATGTCCCACCGCCACCCGTCCCGCGCCGCGAAACTCCACCGGCTGCTCGACCGGGCGCTCGCGTAGGCGTTCGTTGTCGTATTGTCGTTCGGTGCCTGACACCGTGAAGAGCTCCGCCGATCGGCTCCGCAGCAATGCCGGCGGACAGCCGCTCAAGACCAAGGCCGAGAAGCGCGCCGAGGCCAAGGCGGCCAAGGCACGAGCCCGGGCGCGGCAGAAACGCCGCCAGGTGCTGACGGTCGGCGGCGCCGCGGTGGTCGTGCTCGCCCTCGTCGTCGGGCTGGTCGTGTGGATCGGCCAGTCGTCGTCAGATCCCGGCACCGCCGCCACCGCGAGCGCGGCCGCCACCCCCGACGCGATCGCGTCGAGTGCGGCCTTCCCGCCGGTTCCCGAGGGCGCCGACCCGGCCCTGAGCAAGAAGCCGGTCGTCACCGCCGGCACCGGCACCGTCAGCAAGCTCAAGACGACGACCCTCATCGCCGGCACGGGCGCGGCGGTCCAGTCGGGCCAGACGATCAACGTCAACTACGTCGGCGTGACCTACGGCGACGGCAAGGAGTTCGACTCGTCCTGGAGCCGCTCGGAGCCGTTCAGCTTCCAGGTCGGGGGCGGCAACGTCATCAAGGGCTGGGACGAGGGCCTGCTCGAGACCAAGGTGGGCAGCCGGGTCCAGCTCGACATCCCGTCCGACCTGGCGTACGGCGACCACCCGACCGGCGGCCGGCCGGCCGGCACGCTGCGCTTCGTCGTCGACGTCCTGTCCGCGTCCTGACCGGACGGCCGCAGCCGTTGCGGCCTGACACCAGGCGGTCAGCGCAGGGTCAGCCGGAACGATCTGGCGCCCGCCGCCCAGGCCAGGTGGAGGTCGTCCGGATCGGGGTTGCCGCCTTCGTCGAAGCCGATCTTGTTGAAGTTGGCGAAGTTGCGGTTGTCGCGCGCCATGACGGCGTAGTCCTCGACCACGGCGTCCTCGTCGCTGTGGACGACAACGTCGGCCACCCATCGCCGGCCCTTGAATCGGACCTCGACCGGCACGCCGGTGCGCAGGTTACGGCCCCACCCGAACGGCGTTCCGATCAGCAGGGTGCCCTCGTGCCGGGTGTAGGCGACCGGAACGACGTAGCGTTTTCCGGATTTGCGTCCCACCACGTACAGCGTGATCAGGCGTTTCCCGATACCCCGCGACAGCAGCGGCATCCACAGCAGGCCACGGACGATCGAGTTCGCGAGGCCCTGCCAGGCGAGGGTCCGGGCTCGCCCGTGAGGTGCCGCATCCGCCATACGGCGACTCTCCCGCATGGCGGATGCGCTCGCAACCAGTCGTTAGGCGACCGGGGCCGGCTGGAGGGCCTGGGCCAGGGCTTCGGCGTTCTTCCGGTCGACCCGCGGGAAGGTGAGGGCCAGGCCCTCGCCCTGGTTGCCGAAGGCGATGCGGACCAGGCTCATGACGCCCATCTTGACCTCGGCCAGGGAGACGATCTCGCGGGGGACGTCACCGAGGATCTTCTTGCCGGGGCCGCCCAGGAATCCCTGCGGGATGAAGATCAGGCGACGATCGGAAGGACCCACGGCGTGATGAGTGCGTCCCGGCGCCGGTAGGAAACCTTCGGTGCGAGCCATGCCACGAACGGTGCGAGGACGACGTACAGCGAAGGAAACAACAGGTCCGTCGCGCCGGCCAGGTCCTCGATGAGAAAGGCGACGCCGCCGGCGGCGACGTCGATCAGCCCGGCGACCAGCACACGCTTGGCGGTGGTGCGCGGTCGGCGTGGCCCGGGCCGTTCGCTCACGGGGTCACACCGCTCCTGTTTCGCTCGCCGTCGCCGGTTGGTTGGTCGGTCACGTCGACGAGATCAGCCATGTCGTAGCCGTCATCGGCGAGGAGCCGTTCGAACATGCCCATCGCGCCGCGGTAGGGCAACTGCTCGCCGTCGCGAAACATCC
>NZ_BOQN01000062.1 GCF_018332695.1 Paractinoplanes toevensis | reverse complement strand
GGCCTGCACGACGAGGCCGAGCCGGTCCCGCCACTGATCTGGCCCGACGAGGCGACCTTGCCCCAGCGGCCGTCGCCCGGGCGTGATGTCTCAGTCGAGTGCGACCTGTCGTCACCTGGCCCGCAGCCGCCCAGCCTCGCCGATCAGGCCGCTCCCGCCCAGCGGCCGCAAGCTCCGGCGTGTGCTGGGCTGGGGTGTCGGGCGGAAGCTTTGGTGTGTGCCGAGCCTGGGCCCCGGGTGGAGGCTCCGGTGTGCGTCGGGCCTGGACACCAAGCGGAAGCTCTGGGGCGCGCCGAGCCTGGACGCAGGGTGGAGGCCCCGGGCATGCGCCGAGCCCGGACACCGGGCGGATACCACTGGCCGGGCCGTGGCCGCATGGCTGACCGGGGCAGTGACGCCGGCGCATTCTGCGCGCGCCGGGCTCACACCGCAGGCCGGGGGCAGCGGAGGCGCGCGGGCCTTAGGGGCCGGCGCGGGCCGCGTCGAGTTGAGTCGGCGGATCGGGGCCCACCCGCGGTGGCGGATTGGCGCGGCACAACGAACGACATTGACCGCTCGCTACTGCGCACCATCTACCTCCCATTCGACCGCGGCGCTTTCCCGAGAGCGAGAGCGAGAGTCGAGAGCCGCCGCAACGTTGGCCGCGACACTACCGCTGCTGAATTAGTCGGCGCCACCCGATCGGGAAGTGGCAGGAAAGAGAGAGTAACTCTGGAAACAGCGTCATCCAGGCGTGCGTAAGAACGATTCTCGGCGGATGCAAAATACCTTATCGTCCGCCTGGCCGGGCGCGCCGAAATCGACAGATTCGCGATCTCAGACCAGGCGGCTCGTTGCCGTAGAAACGGTTTGAGCATTCAAGGACGCCGGGGATCACCTGCGGCGCAGGCGGGCGCGGGCTCGGAGCAGGGCGCCCGCGGTTCCGGTCAGGGCGGCCATCCGGCGGGGGTAGGAGACGACGGCTGGGCGGGTTTGGATGCAGCGCATCAGTACGTCCACCGCCTTCTCCGGGGAGATCTTGAATGGGGTTACCGGGGACTTTGCCATTTTGGTGTCTACGAAGCCGAAGCGCACGGCCGTGACGGCGACCCCGCGTGGGCGTAGCGCCGCGTCCAGGCTCAGCAGGTAGGACGTGAGGCCAGCCTTTGACGCGGCGTAGCCGGGTGCCTCGGCTGAGATCATGGTGTCGGCCAGGCTGGACAGGCCGATTATGTGGCCTTGGCCGGCGGCCAGCATGCGTGGCGCCACCACCTCGCAGGTGCGGGCCGCGCCCAGGAGGTTTACCTCGAGGGCGCGGGTCTGCTGGGTCAGGTCGTCGTTCTCGATCGGGTCGCCTATGCCGGCCGCGTAGACGCACAGGTCCACGTCGCCCACCTCGGCCACCGCGGCCGGGAAATCGGGGGAGGTCACGTCGGCCACCTGGGCTGCGCCGGCCGGGGCCGGGCGGCGGGACAGGCCGATGACCTCCCAGCCCTCGGCCAGCAGCCGGCGGGTCAGGGCCAGGCCGATGCCGTCGCTGTTTCCCACGATCAGGGCGCGCATGTGTCAGCTTGCCCAGCCGGCCACGTTGGAGTTTGATTCGCGGCTGATGCCGGAGCCGGTTTGCGGCCACTCGCCGAAGCGCTCCTGGTGCAGGTGGCCGAAGAAGTAGCACATGTTCTCGCACTCGGCGTCCAGCACCGCGAACCTGGGATCGCGCTTCACCGCCGTGTAGTACTCGTGGCCGAGCGCGACTATGAAACCGCGGCAGTACAGGAAACCGTCGTCGGAGCCGTCGGTGACCTGCTGGATGTCCTCGCGGTCGATCTCGTAGAGCTTGCGTTCCAGCACCCGGTCGAGATCTACCAGGTCCTGCCGGGACAGTTCGCCGCTCGCCGTGCGCAGGCAGTCCAGGAACGGGTCCAGCCACTCCTCGACCGCGTACGGCTCCTCGTCCTCCTCGTCGAGGTCACGGGTGAGCAGTTCACGGCGCAGGGCCGCCGGTTCCGGCCCGAGTCGCGCCCAGGCCTCCTCGACGAGCAGCCAGAACCGGTCTTCCTCTGCGGCCGTCGGCACTCGCCCCGGCTCCTCCGAGATCAAATTCACGCGCGCATCGTAGCCATGAGTACTCGGGCGGAAATACCTATCAACCGGGTCCTATCACGCGTATGAGGCGAGTTCCCGAAACACCTCGGCCCGGCGCGTTTCCCGCTCCGCCGCGGCGGCGTCGCCCTGGGCGGACGCCCGGCCCGCGGCCGCCTCACCCTGGGCGGCCAGCATGCGGAAGCGGGGGGCCAGCTCCGCGACGGAGGGTACGGCGGTGGCCAGCAGCCGGACCACGGCGATGTCCGGGTTGTTCGCGGAACGCTGCAGGGCCGGCAGGTCGACGGCGGCACCCCGGTCGAGCAGCTCGGTGGCCAGCGCCAGATCGACCGTGTGGGCGCCCACCCGCAGGGTGTTGGTGACCGGGACCCGGAGGCCGAGCAGGTGGCGGGCCACCCCGGTCGCGCCGGCGAGCAGGGCCAGGTCGATCGGGCTCAGGCCGTTGCGTACCTCCTCGGCGGGGTCGCAACCCAGGGTGACCAGACGGTCGAGCAGGGCCAGGTCGCCGGCCGAGGCGGCGTGGTCCAGCGCCAGCCGTCGCAGACGGCGCTGCGCGGCCAGGGTGCCGGCCGCCAGGGCGCCGCGCCAGTCCAGCACGGTGGCCCGGACGATGTGGCGCAGCTTCTCGGCGGCGGAACGGGCGTGCTGGTCGCTGCTCTCGGCCAGGGAGTCGATGGCGTCGCGCATCGCGTCACCCGAGTCGGCCTCGTCGGTCGCCCAGGGATCCTGTTCCAGGGCCAGCCGGTCGAACAGCGCGGTCAGATCGGCAGCGAGCAGGCCGTTCCGGTCGTCGCTGGTCAGTTCCCAGCCCGGCGGGAGGCCCTGCTGCCAGTAGACGACCGCGCCGTGCTCCGGGCCGGGCGCGGTGTGCAGGTAGATCCGGTCGAGGTATTCGAAACCGCCGAACGGCAGGTGGGTGAGCCGGCCGTCCCAGTCGGGCCGGTGCTCGGCGGCCAGTTCGCACTCGTGGTCGATCCAGCCCCACAGGTCCCGGTAGCCGTCGCTGTCGGGATAGAACAGCTCGGTGAACGACACCCCGGCGTCCAGGTCGTAGTCGAGCCGGCCGCCGAACGTGGTCCGCCACAGGTCGACCAGCGGCGCCGGCAGTGGTCCGGCACAGCGGGCGGCCACCTCGGCGAGCGTTTCGTCGTCGACCGGCGGCTGCGCGTCCAGCACGAGCCGCCCGGCCCACAGCGCGATGCCCGCCTCGGCGGCGGTCAGCTGTTCGGAGTCGGTGAGGACCACCGCCGCAGCTTAATCACCCGACGTCGCGGCTGTTCGGTACCAGCTGGTGTGGCTCGGTGTCGGGTTGTTCCAGGCCGAACGCGATGATCCGCCGCGGGTGGATGCGGATGATCGGGCCCGGGCTGTCGTGGGCCGAGTCGGCGGGCGCCTCGAGGGCCTCGGCGGTGCCCCTGATCTCCAGGCAGCGCACTCGCCAGGGCTGCACCGACGGCAGGTCGTCGACCACGAACGCCACCTCGTGGGTGGCCGCCACGTTGCGGAACTTGTGGCTGCGTTCCATGTTGAAGCCGGCGATGTCGATGGTCCCGATGGCGGGGTTGTAGCGGTAGCCGACCGGACTGTTCTGCAGGGTCCCGTCCGGGCGCAGGGTGGCCAGCCGGCCCAGGTGCTGGCTACCGAGGTACGCGATCTCGCTCTCCGAAAAGCTCACGAGGTCACCCTGCAACCTCAACCTTGGTTGAAGTCAAGCCGCCTACCGCGCGGAGGACGCCCGAACGGTTGCTTCACCCGGCAACCGATACGTCCTACAGTCTGTAGGTGGCTGCACGTACTGAAGGATTCAAGGTGGGCGACCTGGTGACCGTGCTGCCGCCGTACGATCGGGATCCGTATATTTTGAATTTTCAGCATTACGGCCGGATCGCCGCCGTCGAGCATCGCGAGAACATGCCGTCCTACATGGTCGAACTCGATTCGACGCTGCCGCCGCGGCGGCAGGTCGGGCCGTTCCCCGGCACCCGGCTGGCCAAGGGCTGGCGTGATCAGTCCGGCCGCTGGCTGGTGGAGTAACCGGATCCTGGTGGGCGTTCCTATGTGGAGCGGTCAGCCCTTCACCGCTACGCCGCCGGACATCTGCACGTGGACGTCGTCGACCGGGTCGGTGTCGGGGCGCCAGCGATTAACCAGGACCACGCCCGGGTCTATCAGGTCCAGGCCGCGGAACAGGCCGGTCACCTCGGCGTCGGTGCGCTCCTTGGCCGCGATGCCACGGGCCCGGTAGGACGCGGCGGCCGCTACCGCCTGCGGGTTGTGCGCGGTCACCGTGGAGATGGACAGGGTGCTGCCGGCCGGGAACGGGGCGAGCAGGCCGTCGATGATGCGGTGGGCCTCGTCCTCGTCGGTGACGAACTGCAGGACGGCGATCAGGCTGATCGACACCGGCCGGCTCGGGTCGATGTTCTGCTTCACCTCGGGGGAGGACAGGATCTGCTCGACGTTGCGCAGGTCGGCGTCGATGTACGCGGTCGCGCCCTCGGGGGCCGAGGTCAGCAGGGCCCGCGCATGGACCAGGACGATCGGGTCGTTGTCGACGTAGACGACCCTGGTGGCCGGGTCGACCTGCTGGACGACCTCGTGCAGGTTGGGGGAGGTGGGCAGGCCGGTGCCGATGTCCAGGAACTGGCGGATGCCTCGCTCGGCTGCCAGGTAGTGGGCCACCCGGGCCATGTACTGCCGGTTCGCCCGCATGGAGATCGGCAGGCTCGGTGAGCTCTTGACGATCGCGGCGGCGGCCTGGCGGTCGGCCTCGAAGTTGTCCTTGCCGCCGAGCAGGTAGTCGTAGATGCGGGCCGAGTGCGGCACCGACGTGTTGAGATCAACCGGGGGCATGCGGCGAACTTACCGCACCGTCTATTTCGTACCTCGATACAGTTCGATCTTCAAACCGGACGAAACGGTCGTTAGCGGCGGTCGTCGCGGGGTAATCTTCGGCAAGAAAGCAGCCTTCAGGCCCTTCAAGGTGGCGGTGGGGCTGCGGACGGCCGTACTCAGCGTCGAGAAGGGCGGATCCGGGTCGTGAAGGTCGGCATTCCTACCGAGATCAAGAACAATGAGTTCCGCGTGGCGATCACGCCCGCGGGTGTCTTCGAGTTCACCCGAGCGGGTCACGAGGTCTACGTCCAGGCCGGAGCGGGCGCCGGTTCGTCGATCACCGACAGCGACTTCTCGTCGGCGGGCGCGACGATCCTGGGAAGCGCCGACGAAGTCTGGCAGGCGGGCGACCTGATTCTCAAGGTCAAGGAACCGATCGCCGAGGAATACCCGCGCATGCGACCCGGGCAGGTGCTTTTCACCTATCTGCACCTGGCCGCCTCCAAGGAGTGCACCGACGCGCTTCTCGACCGCAAGATCACCGGCATTGCGTACGAGACGGTCGAGCTGCCCGATCGTTCGCTGCCGCTGCTCGCCCCGATGTCCGAGGTGGCCGGCCGGCTCGCCCCGCAGGTCGGCTCCTACCACCTGATGCGTTCGGGCGGCGGCCGCGGCGTACTCATGGGTGGGGTTCCCGGGGTCTATGCCGCCAAGGTCGTGGTCATCGGCGCCGGCGTCTCCGGGATGAACGCGGCCGCCATCGCGCTCGGCATGCAGGCCGAGGTGCTCGTGCTCGACCGCAACATCGCCCGGCTCCGGGCCGCCGACGCCGACTATCGCGGGCACCTGCAGACGATCGCCTCCAACGCGTACGAGATAGAGAAGGCCGTCGTGGACGCGGACCTGGTGATCGGCGCCGTGCTGGTCCCGGGCGCGAAGGCGCCGAACTTGATCTCCAACGACCTGGTCAGCCGGATGAAACCGGGCAGCGTGCTGGTCGACATCGCGATCGACCAGGGCGGCTGCTTCGAGGACTCGCGGCCGACCACGCACGCCGATCCGGTCTACCAGGTGCACGAGTCGATGTTCTACTGCGTGGCCAACATGCCCGGGGCGGTCCCGCACACGAGCACCTACGCGCTGACCAACGTCACCCTCCCGTACGCTCTGGAACTGGCCAATCTCGGCTGGCGCCCGGCCCTGGCAGCCGACCCCGCGCTGGCCCTGGGTCTGAACACGTTCGACGGCAACGTCACCTATGGGCCAGTTGCGGAGGCACACGGCATGCCGACCCTGCCGACGGCCGAGGTCCTGAGCTGAGCGTTCAGCGGGCCATCGACACCTGGCTGGACCACCTCGCCGTCGAGCGGGGACTGTCGAGCAACACCCTCGCGTCCTACCGGCGTGACCTGGACCGATATGCCGCCTTCCTGTCCACCGACGATCTTGCGGCGGTGCGAGCTGCCGACGTGACCGATCACCTCGCCACGCTGCGCGAGGAGGGGCTGGCGTCGTCGAGCGCGGCCCGGGCGATCAGCGCGGTCCGTGGCCTGCACCGTTTCGCCGCCCGGGAAGGCCTGGTCGCGGTGGACGTGGCGGCCGAGGTCAAGCCGCCGTCGCCGCCCAAACGGCTGCCCAAGGCCCTCGACGTCGACCAGGTCACCCGGCTGCTCGACGTCGCCGACGACACGCCGCTGGGCATGCGGGACAAAGCGCTGCTGGAGTTTCTCTACGGCACGGGCGCGCGAATCTCCGAAGCGGTGGGTGCGGCGATCGACGACCTCGATCTCGGCGACGAGGCCGCCGCGATCCTCCACGGCAAAGGCGGACGCACCCGTCTGGTTCCGGTGGGTGCATATGCGAAAGCCGCGTTGGAGACCTATTTGGTACGGGGGAGGCCTGCGCTCGTCGCCAACGGCAAGGGGACGCCGGCCGTCTTCCTCAACGCTCGTGGTGGTCGTCTGTCCAGGCAGAGCGCTTGGACGATCCTACATCGGGCGGCGCAGTCGGTGGGGCTGCCGATCGAGGGACCGCACGCGGTGAGCCCGCACACGTTGCGCCATTCCTACGCCACCCATCTCCTCGACGGGGGCGCCGACGTGCGCGTCGTCCAGGAGCTGCTCGGGCACGCCTCGGTGACCACGACGCAGGTGTACACGCTGGTCACCGTGGATCGGCTCCGCGAGGTGTACGCGACCGCACACCCGCGCGCTCGTTAGACGCTGCGCACCCATAGATGGCGACACGCCGGAGAGGCGCCCCGTTCGGGCGGCGCGTGTGGCGTACAGTCGGGCCACGGCTCCGGCGGTTGAGCCGCGAGTCGGGAGGGGGCTAAAGGCGTATGTCGGACAACGGTTCACGGGCTGAGGCCTGGACCTCCGCGCTGCGCGATCAGCAGAACTCGCTGGACCTCGGCGCCGACCTCGGCCCGGCCGACCCCACCGCGTACACGATGCGCCGCCCGATCCCCGAGCCGATGCCGACCGACCGGCACGGCCCCGCGCGGATCATCGCCCTCGCCAACCAGAAAGGTGGCGTCGGCAAGACGACGACGACCATCAACCTGGGCGCGGCCCTCGCGGAGTACGGGCGGAAGGTCCTGCTCGTCGACTTCGACCCGCAGGGTGCCTGCTCGGTCGGCCTCGGCGTCAACCCGCACAACCTCGACCTGAGCATCTACAACCTGCTCATGCAGGACGACGTCGCCACCGAGGACGTCATCATCAAGACCGATGTGGCCGGCCTGCACCTGCTGCCCGCCAACATCGACCTGTCGGCCGCCGAGATCCAGCTGGTCAACGAGGTCGCGCGCGAGATGGCGCTGGCCCGGGCGCTGCGGTCGGTCCGCAAGGAGTACGACTTCATCCTGATCGACTGCCAGCCCTCGCTGGGCCTGCTGGCGATCAACGCGCTGACCATCGCGCACGGCGTGCTCGTCCCGCTCGAGTGCGAGTTCTTCTCGCTTCGCGGTGTGGCACTGCTGCTCGACACCATCGACAAGGTGCGCGAGCGACTCAACTTCGACCTCGAGCTCGAGGGCATCCTCGCGACCATGTACGACTCCCGCACCACCCACTGCCGCCAGGTGCTGCAGCGGGTGGTCGAGGCGTTCGGCGACAAGGTCTACCAGACGGTCATCACCAAGACGGTCAAGTTCCCCGAGTCCACCGTGGCCGGCGCGCCGATCACGACACTCGACCCGGCCTCGTCCGGTGCCCGCAACTACCGGCAGCTGGCCCGCGAGGTCATCGCCGCCAAGGTCGAACGCGGCTGATCCGTTGCTCTTCGCTCTCGGCACGCCGGTGGCTTTTGCCGCCCTGGTGGTCTCCTTCCTCCTCGGACTGATCGTGCGCGCGGTGGCCGTA
The DNA here is from genome assembly GCF_018332695.1 of Paractinoplanes toevensis. GTDB lineage: Bacteria > Actinomycetota > Actinomycetes > Mycobacteriales > Micromonosporaceae > Actinoplanes > Actinoplanes toevensis. The sequence continues at coordinate 105,550 of NZ_BOQN01000062.1, read as the reverse complement.
CGCCTCACCGCACGAAGCCTGGGTCTCGCCGACCGCAAGGAAGGCATCGCGCCCCGGCTCCGCGAGGACGTCGACCCGTTCGGCGCCGTCGCCGCCGCCCTCGGCGGCATGGGCTGGGGCAAGATGCTCTCCGTCGACGACATCCCGCGTTACCGCGGCCGGGGCCGCGCGGCCGCGGTGTTCGCCGCCGGGCCGCTGAGCTGCATCGTTCTCGGCGAGATCCTGCTCGCGGTGTACTCGGTGGTCTACCCCGAGAACTTCCTGTCCGTGATGGGCCCGGCCGACGTGCTGCTCGGGGTCTCCCTGCCGTACGGCGAGACCATCCTGCTGTCGCTCGGCGTCGGGCTGCTCGCCTTCGGCCTGCTCGCGATCATCCCGATCCCACCGCTCGACGGCTTCGGCATCCTCTACAACGCGCTGCGCCGGCCCGGGCCGAGCATCCAGTGGATGCGGCTGTGGTTCGAGGAGAAGAACGTCGGCGTCCTGATCCTGCTGATCTGCTGCTTCTTCCCGTTCGGCTACCCGTTCCTGCTGCGCATCCTCAACGCGCTCGGCCTGGTCTTCGTCCGCATCTGGGGATAGCAGGCCCGTCACCCCCGTGATCTTGGTGCGTTGGTGCCGGTGTGAGCCCGGAACAGGTTGTCGTACCGGTGGTCTACGGTCAGCAGGTGCCTGAAGAGCCCGTCGCCCCCGATGCACCCGAGATCCCCACCGAGGATTCGGGCAAATTCACCGTGCGGCTCGTCAACTTCACCGGGCCGTTCGACCTGCTGCTTCAGCTGATCGGCAAGCACAAGCTCGACGTCACCGAGGTCGCGCTGCACACCGTCACCGACGACTTCATCGCCTACATCCGGGCGATGGGCGACGACTGGGACCTCGACGAGGCCAGCGAGTTCCTGCTGGTGGCGGCCACCCTGCTCGACCTCAAGGCGGCCCGGCTGCTGCCCGCCGCCGAGGTCGAGGACGAGGAAGACCTCGCCCTGCTCGAGGCGCGTGACCTGCTCTTCGCCCGGCTGCTGCAATACAAGGCCTTCAAGGAGGCCGCGGCTTTCATCTCGGATTTGGAGGGCACGGGGGCCAAGCGTTACCCCCGGGCCGTGTCGATGGAGCCGCGTTATGCCGAGGCGCTGCCCGATCTGGTGCTCGGCATCGGGGTCGAGCGGCTGTTCAAGCTGGCGTTGAAGCAGTTCACGCCCAAGCCCGGGCCGCCACTGGTGTCGATCGCGCACATCCACCAGGCCCGGGTCAGCGTCCGCGAGCACGCCCAGCTGCTGCGCGACCGGTTGCGCCGGGCCGGCAGCGCGACGTTCACTCTGCTGGTGGCCGACTGCGAGAACACGCTCGAGGTGGTCGCCCGGTTCCTGGCGTTGCTGGAGCTCTACCGCGAGGGGCTGATCGAGTTCGAGCAGCCGGTGTCGCTCGACGAGCTGACCGTGCGCTGGGTCGGCGGCGAGGCCTCCGACGCCGAACTGGACATCGACGACTACGAGGGCAGCGCACCCGAACCGGACACGGCCGCCGAGCCGCTCCCGGGGGATGAATCGGAAATGTCCGATGAGGTGGAGCTTCCGGACTCCGACGGCAACTGGCACGACCTCGACCTCGACCTCGACCTCGACGGCGACGACGAAGACGGCGACCCCGACGGCAACGGCGACCCCGACGGCGACGGCGGCCTCGACAACCGCGGCGCCCTCAAGAGCGACGGCGACGGCGATGGCGAGAACGACGGCGACGGCGACGGCGATCTCGACGGCGGCCTCGACAACCGCGGCGCCCTCAAGAGCGACGGCGACGGCGATGGCGAGAACGACGGCGATCTCGACGGCGATCTCGACAGCCGCGGTGACCTCAAGAACGACGGCGCCCTCAGGAGCGATGGCGAGAACGACGGCGACGGTGACCTCGACAACGACGGCGCCCTCGAGAGCGACGGAGACGGTGACCTCGACGGAGACGGTGACCTCGACGGCGACGGCGACGGTTCGGGAGTTGGTGGGGTGGGCACATTCGGTGCGATTGTGTCCGACCTGGGGGATCTCCCGGCGGGCAGATTTGACGTGCCTGAGGATCGTCTTGATCTTGGTGGGGATGACGACGCGGCTCCGGCTGCGGTGGAGGAAGAGCGATCGTGAGTGACGACGAGCGGCCCGATACGCTCGCGGACCAGGCTGCGGCCTGGGTGCCGCCGTGGGAGCGTCAGCAGCGCCCGCCGGACCGCGCCTATCAGGCTGCCGCCGAGGACGAGGCTCGTCGCGCCGGGGAGGGCACCGAGTCGGCCGACGACGAGGAGTTGTCGGAGGCTGGGCTCTCCGACGATGACGACGACTTCGACGAGGAGTTCGAGGGCGCGAACCCGCCGGGCTACGACGAGGACGGAGCCGCGGCCGCCGATGCCGACAAGTCGGATTTGTCGGCCCAAGCTCACGGTCTCGAGGAGACCGACGTCGACGACGAGCCGGAGCAGGCCGCGGTAGGCGACGACGAGCCGGAGCGGGCTGCGCTGGACGACGACGAGCCGGTGCGGGCCGCGTTGGGCGACGACGAGCCGGAGCGGGCTGAGCTGGGCGACGATGAGCCGGAGCGGGCTGCGCTGGGGGATGACGCGCCGGTCAGCGTCGATGCTCCGGTTGACGCTGAGGCCGAGTTTGACGAGCCGGAGCCGACCGATGCTGAGATCGGGCCTGATCTTGCGGTGCCCGAGGCGGTCGAAGAGGCCGTCGAGGATGAGGGCGAGCCGGACGGGGTGCCGGCTGACGCGCCGCTTCTCGCGGACGGGGACGACGCGGGGAGCATGTTCGATGTGGCCGCGGATGATGACGTCGGCGACGACGACGAGGTTGATCTGCCGTTTGCCGACGAGCGGGACGACGTGGCGGAAGTTCGGCTCACCACCCCGACGGAACTCCAGCGGGCGCAGGCCGGCGCGGCGGTGCCGGAACAGGCTCGCGGTAAGCGGGGCGGTGCCGGTGCGGTTGTGGAAGTTGATGCCCGTACGGCGGAAATCGCGGAAGCGGATGATCTGCCGGACCTCTCCGATGAAGCGGAATTGACCGCGGCGCTGGAAGCGATTTTGCTCGTCGTCGACGAGCCCGTCGCGGAGATGCAGCTTGCGCAGATCCTGGAGCAGCCCACCGAGCGGGTGGGGGTCTTGCTGGAGAACATCTCGGCGCGCTACACGGCGGCCGGGCACGGGTTCGACCTGCGGCGGGCCGCGGGTGGCTGGCGTCTCTACACCCGGCCGGAGTACGCGGCCTACGTGGAACGGTTCGTGCTCGACGGGCAGTCGGTGCGGCTCACCCAGGCCGCGCTGGAGACGCTCGCGGTGGTCGCCTACAAGCAGCCGGTGACCCGGTCTCGCATCTCGGCCATCCGCGGCGTCAACTGTGACGGGGTCATGCGTACCCTTGCTACGCGCGGCCTGATCGAGGAATGCGGCGTCGAGGGTGAAACCGGGGCACATCTGTACCGGACCACCGACCTCTTCCTCGAGAAGCTCGGCCTCAACTCGGTTGACCAGCTTCCGCCGCTCGCCCCGTTCCTGCCCGACGATGTGGAAGAAGTACTCGATGCCCCAGGCTGACACCGCCGAACGCCTCCAGAAAGTGCTGGCTGCCGCCGGTTTGGGGTCCCGCCGTGCCTGCGAAGATCTGATCTTCCGGCGGCGGGTCACCGTCAACGGAAGGGTCGCCAAGCTCGGCGACAAGGTCGACCCCGCCAACGCCGAGATCCGCGTCGACGGGCAGCGGGTGATCACCGACACCAAGCTGATGTACATCGCGTTGAACAAGCCCCGCGGGGTGGTGTCGTCGCTCGACGACGAGAAGGGCCGCAGTGAGCTGGCCGACTTCCTCGCGCAGTTCCCGCAGCGCCTGCACCACGTCGGCCGGCTCGACGCCGACAGCGAGGGCCTGCTGCTGCTCACCAACGACGGTGAGCTGACCAACCGGCTGACCCACCCGCGGTACGAGACCTCCAAGACCTACCTGGCCGAGGTCACCAACGGGCCGCTGGCCCGCAACGTGGGCCGGCAGCTGCTGTCCGGCGTCGAGCTGGAGGACGGTCCGGCGCGCGTCGACGCGTTCAAGCTGGTCGGCGCGCTCGGCAAGTCCGCGCAGGTGGAGCTGGTCCTGCACGAGGGGCGCAAGCACATCGTGCGCCGCATGATGGAGGCCGTCGGCCACCCGGTCACCCGGCTGATCCGCACCTCGGTCGGGCCGATCCGGCTCGGTAACCTGCGGCCGGGTGGGTTCCGGCACCTGTCCAACGCGGAGGTCGCGGCGCTGTACAAGGCGGCCGGCGACGAGGGCCCGGCCGGCGAGTCCCGCGAGTCAGTCGAGTCCGCCGACGAGGACGACTAGTTTCCCGGTCGTGTGCCGGTTCGCGAAGTCCGTGATGGCCTGGCCGGCCTGCTCGAAGGGGTAGCGCCGGCCGATCGTCGCGGTGAGGCCGGTCTCGGCCACCTCGCGCATCCCGGCGAGGTCGCCGGCCACGTCCAGGACCAGCTCGAACAGCACGTCGTCGCGGTCGATGAAGCCGGGCCGCGGCATCGGGAACGTGATCGTGTAGAGGCGGCCGCCCGGTTTGAGGGCGTTCGCGACGTCGTTGAGCTCGTCGCTGGGCAGCACCAGGTTGAGCGCGACGTCCACGTCCTTCGGGTAGTCGCCGTAGTCGATGACCTCGGCGGCGCCCCGCTCGCGGAGCAGGTCGGCGTCCCCGGGTTTGCCGGTGGCGATCACCTTTCCGGTTATCCGGGGGAGGACCGTCGTGCCGACGCCGCCGGTGGCTCCGACGACCAGCACGGTCTCGCCCTCGGTGATCCGGGCGGTCTTCAGCAGGGCCAGCGCGGTGATGCCGACCGTGGGCAGGGCGGCGGCCTGGGCGACGTCGAGCGTCTCCGGCCGGTGGGCGATGAACGGGGTGTCGGCCTCGAAGACCGCGTACTCGGCCAGCGTCCCGGTGGTCAGCGACGGCTTCTTCGCGCCGGCCATCGCCCGGAGCGCGTGCGGGACGGCGTGGCCGAACACCTCGTCGCCTCGGTGGTAGCCGGTCACGCCCGCGCCGACCTCGGTCACCGTGCCGGCGAAGTCGTTGCCCGGCACGTGCGGGAAGGTCACCGGCAGCTGGGCGAAGTCGCCGCGCGGCAGGCGCAGGTCGAGCGGGTTGATCGAGGCGGCGGCGATCCGGACCTGGATCTGGCCGGGCCCGGCGTGCGGAACCGGCAGATCGTCGAGCACGAGCTGCTCGGGCGGGCCGTACCGGTGGGCGGTCAGTGCCTTCATCTTCGGAACTCCTCGGTTAAGCGGACCGTGCGGTCACGTTAGGCCTAAGCGGACCGCTCGGTCAACTTGTTAGTGTTCCGAGGTGACCCGATCCCTGCGTGCCGACGCCGCTCGCAACCGATCCATGCTGCTGGCGGCGGCCGCCGAGGAGTTCGCCGCGCGGGGGATGAGCGCGTCGGTGGCCGACATCGCCCGCCGGGCCGGGGTGGGCAAGGGCACGGTGTTCCGGCACTTCCCGACCAAGGACGATCTGCTGGCGGCGATCGTCCTGGACCGGATCGAATCGCTCGCGGCGCTGGCCCGCGAGCTCTACCTCGCCGACGACGCCGGCCCGGCGCTGTTCGCCTTCCTGGACGAGGCGGCCGGCCGGCAGCAGCAGCTCGACTTCTCGTTCCTGCGCGACTCGGGCGACATCAACGACCAGCTCCGGGACGCCCGCGAGCGGCTCTACCGGGCGATCATCGCGCTGGTCGAGCGGGCACAGGCGGCCGGCGCGGTGCGCACCGACGTCACCGGCCTCGACGTGATCCTGATGATGTGCGTCCCGGCCCACGTGGTCAGCTTCGTGCCGGGCGCGGCGCCCGACCTGTGGCGGCGCTACCTGGCCATGGTCATCGACGGCCTCCGGCCGGAAGGCGCGCATCCGCTCGGCCCGCCTTCACCGGCGGCGGTCTGAGCCGTACGGTCGTCGCGTGCGTAGTAATCCGTTGTGAGGACACGTCTCCAGCCGGCCGCGACGCTGACCGCGATCGCGGCCAGCGTCGCCCTGCTGGTGCTGCCCAGCGTCGACCGATCGCCGCCGCCCGCTCCGGTGGCCGCCGCTCTCGCCTGGCCGCAGGCCGAGCGGGCGGTGATCGCGGCCGATCTGGCGGACGGCACCGCGTACCGGCCGCTCGCCTTCCTCGACGCGCAGACCTCGGTCGGCAGCGCGCTCAGCGCCGACGGGCGGCAGCAGCGGCTGCTCCTGCGGCAGCGGAGCGGGTCGGTGCGCACCATCCGGTCCCTGTCCCAGCGCGACTACCCGTCGTTCCCGGCGGTCGTCACCGACGGGAAAGTGCTGGTCTGGGTCGAACGGAGCAACCGCACCGCGGCCGCCCTCTGGCGCGCCGACGTCGCCGGCGGCCCGGCCCGCCGGCTCACCGCCGATGTCGGCGACCTCAAATCCGACGACTCCGAATCCGACCTGCTTCTCGCGGACGGGCGGGTGCGCTGGGTCGCCGGCGGGCCGCAGGGTACGACGCTGGTCCGCTCGATCGCGCTGGACGGCGGGGCGGTGGAGAGCCGGCCGGTGGACGGCGACTGGAAGCTGTCGGCCTGGCCCTGGCTCGCCGACGGGACAACCGCCGCGGCCGGCACCACCGAACTGCGCAACGTGGTCACCGGCGAGGTGCGGAAGATGCCGGCGTCCTGGCGCGGCGAGACGCAGTGCGACCCGGTCTGGTGCCGGATCACCCGGATCGACGACGGCGGGAGCGTGGTCGACCTGCTGCGGGCCGACGGGACGCAGCGCCGGCAGGTCGGGGACGGCACGGTGGCGGCCGTGCTGAGCGATCCGGCGCCGCTCGGCCGGTTCACCATTCTCGGCAAGATCGATCAGAACGCTCAACTGACCAACCACATCCAGCTCATCGCGTACGAGATCGGCACCCGCCGGTCCGTCGTGATCAGTCCGGACGCCTTCGACGTGGGCTACCGCGCCGGGGTGATCTGGTGGTCGGCCGGCAACGACAACGACTTCATCCGCCATGCTCTCGACCTTCGGACGGTGTGAGATGAACCGGCGCATCCAGGGCATCCTGCTGCTGCTTCTCGGCGGTGCGGTCGTGAAGATCAGCATCAACGGCACCTACCTGCGGTACGTGAAGGCCGGCCTCCGGCCGCTGCTGATCGTCGCCGGTGTGCTGCTGGTCGCCGTCGCGGTGGTCACCCTGTGGCAGGAACTCCGGCCGGGCGCTCGGGCGCACGACGGCCACGACGACGACGGCCACGGTCATCACCAGTCGCGGATCGGGTGGCTGCTCCTGCTGCCCGCGCTGGGCCTGCTGCTGGTCTCGCCGAAGCCGCTGAGCTCCTTCGCCGCCGCCAAGTCCGGAACCGTCACGGTCTCCGCCGAGTCGGACTATCCGCCGCTGCCGGCGGGCGACCCGGCCCAGGTTCCCCTTCTTCAGTACGCGGCCCGCGCCCTGCTGGACGGCGGCCGGAGCCTGACCGGGCGCACCGTCGAGCTCACCGGGTTCATCACCGGTGGACCGGACGGCCGGCCCGCGCTGGCCCGCATCGTGTTGAACTGCTGCGCCGCCGACGGCCGGCCGATCAAGGTCGCGCTGACCGGGCAGGCGCCGGCCGGGCTCGCCGACGGCACCTGGGTGCGGGCCGTCGGCCGGTACAGCACCGAGGTGGGCAAGGACCCACTGAACAAGGCGGACATCGCCTACCTCGAGGTCGTGTCGTGGCAGGAGATCCCGGCGCCTTCCCAGCCGTACGAGTAGGGGTTTACGACCGGGGTTCGGACTCGGCCTGCAGCGCGGCGAGCACGGAGGCGTACGCCCGGGTCTTGATGGTTTGCAGTGCCGGTCCGGCCTTGGCAACGTGGGCGGTGGCGAGGGCGATCGCCCGGTCCCGGATCTCGGGTTCGGGGAGGGCTTCGTCGACGATCTGGTGGGCGTACGCCTCCTCGCCGCCGAATCGCCGGGCCGTGACCATCGCCAGGTGGGCGGTCTGCGGCGTCAGCCGCGACTGGATGAGCGCGTTCATGCCCACCGTGAAGGGGATGTTGATGTCGGCCTCGGGCAGGCACCAGAATCCGCGGTCCGCGCGCATCACCCGGAAATCGTGGCAAAGCGACAGCATCGCCCCGGCCGCGAAGGTGTGGCCCTGCAGGGCCGCCACGGTGATCATGGGCAGGCTGAGCACGCGGGCGAGGAGTTTGTGAACGCTTGCGGTGTACGCCGGGAATTGCTCAGGGTTCTCCATCAGCCATTCGAGATCGAGACCGTTGGACCAGATCTTCCCGCTCGCGGTGGTCACCAGCGCCTTCGGATCGTCGGCCTTCTCCACCTCGTCCAGCAGGGCGTTCACGCTGGTCAGCCAGTCGGGGTGCAAGCGGTTCTCGCCGTCGCCCAGATCGAGGACGAAGACGGCGTCGTGGCGGTCGAGCGTAGGCATGTCGACTCCCTCCGTGGTTACTGACCGGTAACATACCCTAGTTAGTCGATGCGCGGACGGACGGGCACAATGGGAGGGTTGCTTTTTACAGGTGGGCGAAACTCTGGAGGAACGGTGGCGGAAGAAGTGCGGCCCGAGAAGTGCGTAGTGGCCGTCGACGGGCCCTCCGGCTCGGGCAAGTCCACCGTCTCCCGGCGCCTGGCCTCCGCCCTCGACGGCGTCTACCTCGACACCGGCGCCATGTACCGAGCCGTGACCTGGGCAGTCCTGCAAGCCGGAGTCGACCTCACGGATCCCGACGCGATCACGAAGATCGCACTGGAGACCGAACTGTCGATCGGCACCGACCCGCTCGCGCCGCACTTCGCGGCCAACGGCACCAATGTCGACGCACCCATCCGCGGGCCCGAGGTCACCGGGGCCGTCTCCGCGGTTGCGGCCGTCCCCGCCGTACGCAAGCAGTTGGTCGCCCTCCAGCAGGCCATCATCGCCGGCCACCCGCGCATCGTCGTCGAGGGCCGTGACATCGCCTCGGTCGTCGCCCCGACCGCAGACCTGAAGGTATATTTGACCGCTTCCGCCGCCGCCCGCGCGGCCCGGCGCAGCGCGGAAGACGCTTCTGACGTCGCCGCCACCGAGGCTTCTCTCGCCCGTCGAGACAAGCTCGACTCCTCTCGTGCCGTCGACCCGCTGCGGGTCGCCTCCGATGCCATCGAGGTCGACACGACCGGCATGGGCATCGACGAGGTTGTCGCCTATTTGTTGAAGCTTCTGAATTCCAAAGGTGTCTAAGTGAGTGAGCTCCCCGTCGCCGACCTCGACGCATCTTCGTCGTCGCTCGGCCCGGTTCCCGTGGTCGCCGTCGTAGGCCGCCCCAACGTGGGCAAGTCGACGCTGGTCAACCGCATCATCGGCCGCCGCCAGGCGGTCGTCGAAGACGTGCCCGGAGTGACCCGGGACCGCGTGCCCTACGACGCCCAATGGAACGGACGACGCTTCACGGTCGTCGACACCGGCGGCTGGGAGCCGGACGCCAAGGATCGCGCCGCCGCCATCGCCGCCCAGGCCGAGATCGCCGTGCAGACCGCCGACGTCGTCGTCTTCGTCGTCGACGTGACGGTCGGCGCAACCGACGTGGACGAAGCCGCCGTTCGCATGCTCCGCCGATCGCACAAACCGGTCATTCTGGTCGCCAACAAAGCAGACAATCAGAACCTCGAGCTGGAGGCTGTCTCCCTCTGGTCCCTGGGGCTGGGGGAGCCGCACACGATCTCCGCCCTGCACGGGCGCGGGTCGGGCGACCTGCTCGACGACATCCTCAACGCGCTGCCGTCGCCGCCGCCGATCATCGAGGACGGGCCGCGCGGCCCCCGCCGGGTCGCCCTCGTCGGCCGGCCCAACGTCGGTAAGTCGTCGCTGCTGAACAAGGTCTCCAAGGAAGAGCGCGCGGTCGTCGACTCCGTCGCCGGCACCACCGTCGACCCGGTCGACAGCCTGGTGGAGATGGACGGCGAGATCTGGCAGTTCGTCGACACCGCCGGGCTCCGCAAAAGAGTCAACCAGGCTTCCGGTACGGAGTACTACGCGTCCCTCCGCACGGCCGGCGCCGTCGAAGCCGCCGAGGTCGCGGTCGTGCTGCTCGACGCCGGAGAGGTCATCTCCGAGCAGGACCAGCGGGTGCTGAGCCAGGTGGTCGAGGCCGGGCGGGCGCTGGTGATCGCCTTCAACAAGTGGGACCTGGTCGATGAGGACCGGCGGTTCTACCTCGACAAGGAGATCGACCGGGAGCTGAAGCGGATCCCGTGGGCCGTGCGGGTCAACATCTCCGCCAAGACCGGGCGGGCTGTGGACAAGCTTGCGCCCGCTATCCGCCGGGCCCTCGCCTCGTGGGAGCAGCGGGTGCCTACCGGGGCCCTGAACCAGTGGATCACCGCGCTGGCCCAGGCCACACCGCACCCCGTTCGGGGTGGGCGGGCTCCCCGGATCCTGTTCGCCACGCAAGCGGGGGTGGCGCCGCCTCGGTTCGTGCTGTTCACCACCGGGCCGCTTGACGCTGGGTACCTTCGGTTCATCGAACGCAAGCTCCGGGAGGAGTTCGGGTTCGAGGGGTCGCCGATCGAGGTGTCCGTGAAGCCGCGGAAGAAGCTCGGGCCGGGGGGTCGCGGGAAAGCCCATGGCTAGGGGTTGGTAGGGTGTAGAGGTTGCCGCGCGGTGAGGTTACCGGGTGGCATCGGGCTGTAGCGCAGCTTGGTAGCGCACTTGACTGGGGGTCAAGGGGTCGCAGGTTCAAATCCTGTCAGCCCGACCAGCTTTTTCAAGCCGTTGACGAGGACGAAAGTCCTGGTCAACGGCTTTTTCAATGGACGAACGTCGCTCGACCAAGATCGCTCTAGTGGATCTTGTGGTCACAGGCGTGGTCACAGACGGGCCTACCGTGGATGAGGTCAGCTCAACTCTGTGACCACAGGGACGTCCCAATGACCATCGGCTCGTACCAAACCTCCACCAAGACGCTGTGGTACTTCGTCATCGACCTGCCGCCCGGCGACGACGGCAAGCGCCGCCAGCACAAGCGACGAGGATTCGCCACTGAAACCGCAGCCGAGAAAGCGGAATCCGAAGCGCGCAAGGCCTTTGGTGAGGCCGCCATCGGCGCGGACGGCAGTGTCGCCGCCGAGCTCTCCGGCTGGCTCTCGGAGCGGGAACTCGACGTCGAAGAAACCACTCTGGACAACTACCGCAACCTGTTCCGGATGTACGTGATTCCGCACATCGGCGGCCGGCAGCTCTACAGCCTTGACAAGCGGGTCGTCCAGGACATGTACAAGACGCTGGTGAAAGAGGGCGGTGCGGGCAAGAAGCCGCTGTCGGAGACGACTGTTCGGACCGTGCATCGGGTGCTGATGAAAGCGTTCAAAGATCTGGGCATCGACCTCGGAGCGGTGCGGCAACCCCGCCCGGCTCAACGGGAGGATCATGGTCGCAAGGGTGTGTGGACGCCGAAGGAGTCGAAGCAGTTCCTGAAATTCCATCGCGACTCTCGCCTGTACGCGGCGTGGGCGCTCGCCGTGGTCGCGGGAACCCGCCGCGGGGAGATCGCGGGCCTGCGCTGGTCCAAGGTCGATCTCGAAAATGGGATCGTCTACATCCACATTCAGCGCACGATCTGTGGCAACAAGGTGATCGAGAAGTCGCCAAAGGGCAAGAGCCGGCGTCCCATCGCGATCGGGCCGGCGATGGTGCGTGTGCTGCGTGAGCACAAGGCTCGCCAGGACGAGGAGAAGGCGGTCGCCGGACTGCTGTATCACGACTACGGCTACGTCTTCCCCCGAGAGGACGGCGAACCCTACTACCCGCGCTACTTCACCGATCGCTGGGAAGACGCCTGTACCGCCGCCGAGGTCCCGGTGATTGTGCTGCACGACGCCCGGCACACCTCGGCGACAGCCGGTGCCGACGCCGGTGTACCCGAACACGTCATGCAGAAGAGGCTCGGTCACGCTGACGCTCGCACCACCCGCGAGGTCTACACCCACGTCCTGCCGGAAAGCGAACGCAAGGCCGCCGAGTTGATGGACTCAGCGTTGGACGACGAGGCGGCGTGAGCCGCTACCCAGGGCTCGTACGAGCTGTGGGGACCACGGGGGACCACCGGAGCCAACTGTCGTCGATCGCGGCCGTGTGATGACCTTGTGGGGTGCGATGGCGGCAGAACGAAACGCGGGGCGCCGGCCGATAAGCCTGCCCGCGGACCTGTCGAGGTTGCGTGGAGCGCCGCGAGGAGGAACCTGTGTCCAAACGTGTCTGGACAGTGGCGGAGGTCCGCAAGCTCGGGCTTGCGACCGACGTCGAAACAGCGGCCTCGGTCCTGGGCATCGGGCGGACCACCGCCTACAGACTCGCTCGCAATGGCACCTTCCCGGTCCCCGTGCTGCGAGTCGGCAAGCGTTACGTCATTTCGGTCGAGAACCTCCTCACCATTCTCGGCATCTCCGAACAGGAGCACCCCGATGACTGACAACCATGACGAGTCCATCGACTGGCGCGTCAGAACCATCCACGACGCCTCGTCCATACGGGCCTTCAACGAGGCCACCTTCGACGACACTGATGGGTCAGGCGATCTGGGAAGACTGGCCGCCGGCGCTTTGATCGTCGCGACGACGATCGTCATCGACGAACTCTTCATGGACATCGAGATGCTGGCCGTGGGCGGCGACACCGCGCCCGGCGACCGTCGCGACTTCCTGGTCCTGGCCGACCTGCCGGAGCGCTTCGCGTCACGCTACGACGCTCGTTTTGCCCGCAGCTTCCTCGTCGCGACGGTAGCGGTCACCGCCCGGCTGTCTTTGGACTGCTGGTCCGCGCCGGCCTCCGTCGGCGAGGCGCTGGCTCTGAGCTTGGTCGTGGAGCGCGCCCGGAACCTTCTCGTGGAGCACGAGATCGTCGATGCGGAAGCTGCCGGCGAACTTTACAAGGGCTTCGAGGACGCAGCGTTCGACGACCTCGATCACCAATGGCTTTACCACCCGCAATCCGACGGCGTCGTCAACACCTTCGGTGCCGCCGCGTCCGATGTCATCGCTTGGTTCGAACAGAACGAGGAGGCCGACGGCTGCATTCATCCCTACTCGACCGCGCAATAGTGCCGGTGATCTGCCCGGGCGTGGTCAGTTCAACGCTGGCTATCGGTTAACCCGCGGCGCTTGAGTCGTCGCATTATCCGCTCAAGATCACGATCAGCTTCTTTCTCAACAGACTTCACCTCACGACTCGCCAACAAACGCAGCAACAGATCATGGGTGAAAAAGCGATGCCGAGCGAGACGAACATGTTCCACCCGCTCGGCGCGACACTCATCGGCAAGCCATCTCGCCGACACACCAAGAAGCGCCGCAGCCTCGTCGACCGTGTACCGCATCTTTGGTGCACTCTCGGATGCGGCGGTCGCGCTACCCATTACCGCGACATTAGCGATACATGCCCGAAGGAACTTCTCGAGATCTCCAATGCCAAGCTCGGCAGCGAGTTTGTGCACCGTAGCGTCCCGCCGGCTACGCGGCCGTCCAGAAGGGTTCACCATGATAATGACGATAAAGAGTCGGAAACGCGCCGATGGGCTGTTACTGTAATTGCCAAGGGCCGGCGGTCGACCCCCACACTGCCAGTGTGGTGCGTGTTGGAGCGCCTCCGCTCGCCGGTAGCGAACGCGATCAAATCCAACATACTCGAAATGGCGATTCGCGCGGAAGGCAAGCTAACCAACGCCACTAGAATGGTTACACGGCGTGGCTGTCGGGCTGGTCTGTCTCGCGTTGGCACTGCTCGCCATAAGGGCAACTCCGGGCGAGCGGCTTCCGTCTGGCAGGTCTGCTGGGGCGTGGCATGCTTGGCGCCTCCGTGCCTTGGTTGCTGTCCGCCGTCGTCGCCGCTGCTCTACTCAGGGGCAAACGTGTGCGCCGTCGCGACCTGATCCCGCTCGGCACTTATCCGATCGTCGGCGCCCTGCTCACCGGGATACTCACGCAAGACGGCTGACCACCGCCGCCAAGCCAGGCATACCTCGCCGTCCGGACGTCGCGGTCCGTCAGCACTACTTCCATCGGGTGTGGGCCGCGACCGCTTTCGCCCGCCAACGACCCTGGCCGACGCCTGGCGGGCAAACCGACAACACCTCCGCCGGGCGGCAGGCCGGGTGAGTTCGAGTCGGCGTGGTGCTAGTTGCGCCGTGGTCGGCGGCCGGGTGCCGGCGGGCGGTTGCGGGTACAGCGCCCGCCGGCTGGTCAAGAGTACGAGAGGCCGCTCGGGCGTCCTCAGGTAGCGATGGTGTTCCTCCGTGGTCTGACCAGCGGGGAAGGGCTCCGGCTGTTGGCCGACTGCCTGGTTCTCGGTGGTCAGTTTTGGGCGGTCGGGTCCTTCTTCTTGTGGCGCCGAATCCAGCCTTGTGCGGTGTGGCGGGGTACGCCGTAGTGATCGGCGATCGCCGCAGCGGTGCCGGCCTGGCGGTACACGGCGGGGAAGTCGTCGGGCATCCTGCGGTAAACCCGCTCCGCATTACCACCCGCGGCGGCTGCGGCTGGTTGTTCGGCTGGTCGCCTGCGCGGTGAGCCTTTTCTCGGAGCCGACCGGCTCCGACCGCGAGGCGTGCCGCTTGAGGGTGGCTGCGCACTCTCGGCGGCCGGGGTCGTGCCGGCCTTCCGTCGGCTGGCCCGTTTCGCGGGCGCCGCGTCCGGTGCGTGCTCGGTGGTTTCCCTGGGGTTGGACTGCGCGGGCGCCGTTGCGGTGGTCGCTGGGGACTCGTCGGCCGTTACGTCGGTGTTCGCGGGCACCGGGTGCGGTGCCGTTTGCGGCACGGTCGCGGGGTCGGTGGTGATCGCGGCGGGGGTGGGCGTGGGGCCGGAAACGGCTTGCAGGAGCAGTCCGACGTCCACGCTGGGCAGCTGAGCGCCGGTCAGTCCGGCCGGGGCGTGCATGTGCACGCTGGTGATCCGCGTCTGTCCGGTGGAGGTGTCCACGGTCAGGGTCGTGCTGTTACCGCTGTCGTCGTCGGGGGTGATGGTGATGCTGTAGGAATTCACGTCGTCCCTCAGGTCCTGATGTCACGCCGATCGGCACGACAGGCCGGCCTCCTGCAAGGTGCCCGTATCCTGCGCCGTCGGTTCCGATGAAGATCGCCAATGTAACTGGGACCGTGACATCAGCAACAAGCCAGCCCTGCCGGGGCTACCGGCAACGTGGCCGCTATCTTGACGCATTACGAGCCGTCGGGGCCGAGACGGGCAGCCTCACCACCGAGCTGCGCATCGCGCTCGGGCCGGCGCTGACCGGCGCTCGGCGACCGAGAACAGAAGCTCATCAGCCCGCGCTTCGACAGCAACCTCACCTAGACCGAGATCGTTGAGCAGGTCGGCGTCTCTCAGATGCACGTGTCGCGCTGCTCACCAAGGCGCTGGCGAAACTACGCCGACAGACGGACGACGCGTGACCCCGTGCCGCGCAGGCGTAGGTTCAACCCGGCGGCCTGACCGGCCAGTCGTATGGTGCCTGCCGAAGATTACCGCCACCACCGGGCATCGCGGCCCTCATGTCCCATGGAACCCGCCCCGGTCGTACCCAAGGCGGTGTCCGGGTTCGCTGCCTTCTCTTGACGGCCGCCGCCGAGCTGTTCCTAGACGAGATAATGACCGCGCTTGAGTGAGGGACCGATCGTCGTCGGTGAGCGGGCGTCGCCTGCCGGCACCACCGCGCCGAGTGTCGGTAGAACCTGCTGTTCGACGGATTCACCATCCACGCCAACCGGTAGGTCGCAGTCAAGATTTTGAACGCCAAACGGCAAACGCGCTCCTAGTCTGCGGCTGACGAAATGGGCCGCAGCATCCGCGGGCTTCCTGAATACTAATCGCATGCACTGCCGCGCCGGACGGAATCTGGAGCCGGCGGCCTGAAACGAGAGCCCCTCACGCCCCCACTCATACTGCGCTCACCTGAGGCGGCAGCAGGATCGGCGGCATGTTCGTGGCCGCTGGGGGAGATCGGGCCGTGCTCAGATCCGTAGCTTCCCGCAGCGCCGTTACCGGTGCGGCATCGCCGATAGCCGGCGGCAGCGGCCAGTCGCCGGTCGGCGGCTGGCCGTCGTCGAGGCTTAATTCTGCGACTTACTATCGGCTGGCTCGCGCCGTAAGCCGTTGGTCAGCACCGAAAGGACAAAAGAAGGCCGACTCAGCTGATCAGGGTGCGCGATCAGCCAGCTAACCTCGTCGAGTTGCTGCCGCACCTTCACGCTTCGTTGCGAGGCGGTCAGCATCAGATTTCCGAACCGGGCAAGCATCGGATAATGACGCGGACGCAGGTGTGCCAGGTGCGGCTGGGCCATGTCCGCGATTCTCAACGGCTGCCATGCGGCGTCGACGACAGTTCGCACGGACCGGAAGTACTCGAGAGCCGGTCGATCCAGGTCAGGCCCTGCTTGCAGGTACGCCGCCAGAGCCGAAGCCTGCAGGGCCGCGCTGGTCATTCCTTGGCCATAGACGGGATTGAACGACGACACCGCGTCACCCAGCGAAACGAGCCGGGCCGGATGCTCCGCGACGGTATCGAAGTCGCGGCGGCGGCTATCGGCAAGATGATAGGAGACCGGTTCACCTATAACGGATCCATCCTGCAGAGCCTCGGCGAACGGTGGTGGGTAGGCGCGCGTGGCACGATCGCGGAGGTCGGCGAGGTCGCGAGTCGGTCGGTCGGTGTCGTAGCCCGCGAGGACCACCATGCGCTTTCCGTTCTCGGTCAGGATAACGGCGCCGTCGAGCCCGGTGGCGGCCCCTTGAGGCGCGCCGTGAAAGCCCACGAACGGCGGAAGTGCGTCCGGATTCGCCGCCTGTATCACCGTGGTGACGTAGTTCGTCTTAATCGGAATTCGCTCGAGCTTGGGCACTGGAACCCCTGCCGCCGTCAACCATTCCGTCAGCCTGCTGCCACGACCCATAGCATCGACTACGAAATCCGCGCCCACGCGGAGTTCCCCAACAACGGCGCCAGCGGGTTCATAGGTCACTCCGGTGACGCGGCCAGCCTCGATGTGGATGCCCGTCGCTCGGCCATGGATCGTCGAGACGTTCGGCAGCTGTTCGACGCGGCGACGCAGCAGATACTCCAGCCTTGGTCGCGTCATCAACAATGTGACGTCCTGGCCGTCGGCCCTTCTCGGTATGGCCGACCGTGGCCGGTCGCCCATGTACATGCGCATGGTGGCATTCATGGACACTTCCACCGCGCCGGCCGCTACTGCTTCTGGTGAGAAGTCGGGGAACCACCGGTCGAGCTGGATGCGGCCTCCTGGCAGAAGGGCGTGCACTTGGCCGCCTTGCGGTACGCCAGGCCGAGGATTGGCGCCATCGGCGGTGTCACGCTCGATGATCAGCACCTCGTCGGCGTAGTCGCTGAGCACGCGAGCGGCGAACAGTCCAGCGATGCTGCCGCCGAGCACCAAGGCTCGTCGCATGAGGCGTTGCCGTGTTTGGGGCGGCGATGTTGTAGCGATACGCGTGAAAATAGACGACTTAGACATAAGGCTGAACTCCGCGTGGATATCGGCCGTAGACGTGCTTGGCCGCTGGTCGCAATCGATCTAGACGTCGTGCGAACGCACCGGCAGTTCAACAGTCAGCCTCCGGCCGTCGAAACAGCCGCCCCCTCTGGTCCGGTCGTCGGCCGGTTGACGAGCGCAGGGTGCTGCGCAGCGTCTTGTCCGCCCTGTTGACTCGCATCTGGGGGAGTGGCTGGCGGGCGAGCTCAGCTTCGGCTGCGGGATGACTTGCTGGTTTCGCTTGCGGGGCTGGAACGACGCTGGGGTGCGGCAGGGTGTGCACGAGGTCTCGCCGGTGCAACTGGGCGCCGCGGCGAGCTGGGCTCGTACATCGTTGTCCGAGGCGTTGTGGCGCTGGTAGACCCATCCTGGCCTTGAGACTGATCCCTGCGTTAAACCGAGGGCAGCTCAGGTACGGAGAGGTTCGCCGCTTGATGCGACTTCGGACAGGTCGACGCCGAGTTGCCCGTAGCGATGCCGGTTGTCGGCCTTCTGCCGGTACATGGCGGTGTCGGCGTCGTGAAGGAGCTCGGCCCCACTTTGCCCGTCGCGGCCGGTGGCGACACCAACGCTCGCGCCAACCCGAATTTCGCAGCCGCGTATGGTCATCGGCTGCCGTATTTCGGTGGCAAGCGCCACCGCCAGGGTCTGAGCCTCTGCAGCGGTGAGGGGTCCGGCGGTGAGCACGGCGAACTCGTCGCCGCCAAGACGGGCTACCAGGTCACCGGGGCCGGCGAATGCGCGCAACCTCGCGGCGACTGAAACCAGCACAGCGTCACCAGCAGCGTGGCCGTAATTGTCGTTGATGGGCTTGAAGCCGTCCAGGTCGATCAGCAGCACCGCGCGTCTGCCGCCGTGGTCGTCCAGGTGGCGCTGAAAGAACGCCCGGTTTGCCAGGCCGGTCAGCGTGTCATGGAACGCGAGGTGTTCCAACTCGGCGGCGAGCCGGTCCCGAGCGGCGAGCGACATGTGTAGCTCGGCGACTTTGGCGTCAAGCAGTTCCAATAGGTGGGCGTTGTCCGCGAATGCCACCAGCTGTCGCGCGACTACGAGCGCTGAGCTGATTGCCGAGCCTGCCACAACGATCCAGGTGGGCCTCTGCCATCCGTCAACGGCCAGGACACCGATCAGCAAGGCGAAGGTGCCGGCCACGGCGGCGTAGGGAAGTAGGCTGTACGGTCGGCGGCTGGACTGTGACGGATTCGGCCGGCCGGAGCGCGTGCGCAGGTGCTCGACGCGGGCCGCGGCGGCCAATGCCGCCACAGCGATGATTGTGGCGCCCTGCTGCCAGGGAATGTGGCCTTGGGCGACCAGCCACGGGCGGAAGCCGGTGGCGGCTCCTTCGAAGGCGGCGGAAAGTGACATCAGTGTGCCCGCGAGCGGGGTGAACGGCTTGACGGGCATCAAAAGCAGTTTGATCAGGGCGAATACCGCCACCATGTAGATCGCGGGACCCAACAGCAGGGAGAAGATGCGGCCTGCCCCGGCAATGCCTGCCTCGCCCGCGGTCGCGGTGAAGTAGCAGCCGAGAGTTGCCGCGAACACCAGCACGGTCGCGGCGTCAAGCAGGAACCGAACCCGCTCGTGTCGCGTGCCCAGTCGTAGGGGCATGGCAAGCAAGGCAACGACCATGCAGAGCGTGCCGGCCAATACGCCGACGCTGTAGACGGGTCCTCCGAGCGCTGAGGCGGTGCTTTCCGGAGCCCGAAGGAACATTGCAAACTGCCAGATGTCGCTGACTAGGAAGATCGTCGTGGCGAGGCTGACCGAGCCCCACATTCGCCGCTCGACGGTGGTGTTGTGCGGGTTGCGCCGGATGCGGAACCCGTTGAGCGCTGCGACGCCGCACAGGGCCGTCAGCGTTGGCCAGGTCACCGCGTTGATGACCTGTCCTGTGTCCGTTGCCGCGGTCACCGAGGCGGCCAGGACCACGAGGCCGATCATGGCCAGCACAGGGTCACGGCGCAGCGGCGATCGCAGGGCGTTCACGGTGAAGTATTCGGCCGGATAAGACGGTAGATGAGAGCCTGGCGACCAGGACTGTGGTGTACCGGCCGCGGTGAGCTGCCAAGACGTCGCCGACATCGTGGATACGCAGCCGGCGAGTGTGTCGACACCCCGCCGGGTCGGCGGTAGATCGTAGGACCGAAAACCACGCTGCAGGCAACGGCTGTAGGGCTACGCGACCGGATCTGAGTTTATCGAAAGCGCGGTGAAGTAGACCTGACAAATGCTGGCGAGACCCGAGAAGTGGCAGCCCGTCGGGCCCAGGGGTCGCTCCGCATTTGACTTGCAGCTTCTGAGAGGGCATGTCCTGCGGTTCGCGGCGCCCCCTCGCCCGGCCGATGTGCTGAGGCTAACTCGGTTCATGATCGCGCCGGGATACGCGCCAGG
This sequence comes from Paractinoplanes toevensis, assembly GCF_018332695.1. Taxonomy (GTDB): domain Bacteria; phylum Actinomycetota; class Actinomycetes; order Mycobacteriales; family Micromonosporaceae; genus Actinoplanes; species Actinoplanes toevensis. The sequence goes on along the minus strand of NZ_BOQN01000062.1, from coordinate 85,624 downwards.
CGCAGTCATCGCGGGGCGTCCCTCGTTACAGCGCCAGAGGCGGGGTGGCCTGCCTAGAAAGCGTCGTCTGCTGCTGTGACGACCGAGACCACCTAATTGCTTGTACAGGCAAGTAGGTGGTCTCGTGTTTGCTTCGTCAAGAGGTCTGAGCCGTCCAGCAGGTGACCGAAAGCCGTCGGGCCAAGCGGCACGTCAGATGCTCAGGCAACATTGTTCGGGAGACACATCATGCGTATGGCTGTGATCGGTGGCACCGGTTACATCGGCTCGGCCGTCCTGCATGCGCTGCAGGCGCGCGGTCACCAAGTTACCGCCGATCGTACGCAGTGACGCGGCGGCTCAGGCGGTCAGCGAGGCCGGCGCGCGCCCCTGGCTGGGGGAGCTCCACGACGTGAGCCAGCTGGCTGACGCGCTGCGCCAAGCCGAGGGCCTGATCCTCGTCGGCCAGCTTGCTCCGGCCGATGAGCAGGTTGTCATCGACGCAGTGATCGCGGCGTACGCCGGGACCCAGAAGGCGGCGGTGGTGACCGGCGGGCTATGGAATTTCGGCGACAACCCCGACATCACCGAGAACCAGCACTCCGGGGCCGGTGGCCATCACGGGCAGGTCCGCCCCGCATACTCCGGTCGCACGAAGGTGGGATTCCCCGTCGGCGACACTGTGCGCGGCGCTCAGTCTTGGGCCGGCTCGATGTACACCGCCGGGACGGCGTCGTTCAGCTTTCCCACGACGACCTCCATCGCCGGACTGGAACCCCTGGCTGCGTCCGCGTCGATGTTGGTGGCAGGCGATCCGGATGCGGCTGAAGCGGCCGGGACATCGCGGCGAGGCTGCTCGGTGTCTCCGGCGGCCCGACGCTTGGTGGCCAGGCTTGAAGGTGCGGGCCATCGACGAGTCGGCTGATCCGGCCTGGCAGCGATCCGGTCGGTACGGCGAGATCCGGCAGGCACATTTCCCCGGGCGGGTGGGTCGGGGAAATTCATCAACGTACGCAATGGGTAAGTGGGCTCTGTTGCCCGCTTCGGGTCCGCGGCGAGCATCCGGCAAGTGGCGCTACAAGCCGTCGCGGCGCCACTGGACCAATTCCGGGGGAATTAGCGGGGCCCTCGACTTCCCGGCCTGGCCGCGGCGACATCAGATGGCCAGCAGCCGCGCGGGGCCGGGGTAAACCGGTCGGGCGCCGCGGCATCCGGACGCAGGCACGACGGTGCGCGTGGACCCGGATGTCATCCGCCAGTCCGGCAGGTGCCGACATGCCGGTTGCGATCGATAGTCCGGAAGCAGCCGACCACTCGGCCCGTCGAATACATCGGCCATGGTTCGTCGAAGCCTAGTGGAGTGGCGAGCAAGCACTGCGTCAATCTCAATGTGGTCAGCCCTACAAGGACGAATTCGCGAAGAACGACGATGCCGATCCACAACCGGGCTGACACCGGCTCATCTGCGGCCCGGCCGTAGCTCCGACGCCGGTATGGCCTCCGCTTCGCCCACCGAATTGCTGTTGGCGACAATAGTGGAAAGAGCCTTGCCGGACTGGACGAGCCAGGTCGGGTCGACGCAGTCCATAACCCGGCGGCGCGCGCTTTCCAGATGTCCGGGATAAGCCTGTTGCAGACGAACCAGGCCGGCGGGCGTCAAGGTGACGATGTTGCCCCGCGTGTCGGACACAGCGCGCCGTTTGCTGACCAGGCCCCGTGATCGCAAGTCCTCAGCGACGCGGCTGATGCGGCTCAGCGACAGTCCGATCGCGTTGGCCAGATCGGTGAGCCGTAGCTCCTGATTCTCGGCCTCGGACAGGTTCATGAGCGTCGCGTATTCCGTCAGCGAGATCCCTGTCGACCGCGAGAGGTCGTCGTCCAAGAGGCGAGGAAGCGTGGCGACAAGCACCAGCAGAGACCGCCAGAAGACTTCCTCATCCGGGTTGAGCGGCGACTCCAGCATCTGCACACCTTGGGTTTATGCGGTCGGCTCCCGTTAGGCTATCACATGCTTGCGCGAGCAACCTCAGTCCGTGTTTGCTTCTCTACCCGTGAGTCGATCGTGCGACCGTCTGTCGGCCAGGCGGTCGCCTTCTTGTCAAGCTCGGCAGCGTCGCCGACGACCCGACCGCTTTGTGCCGGGCTCGGTTCCCGCCCGGTACGGAATCACCCGCGACGCCCGGCCGCCGCAGACTGCGCCGTGTGCGCAGCCTTGTTGACGGCGATAGCGAACAGATTCGACACCAGTCGCCCGTTCTGGCAACAGTCCTAGGCCTCCCATCATGCGGGTCTGCCGTTGTGGAGCCCGCCCACACCGACTGCGCCGCGTCGCAGGGGGCGGGCCTTCCCGCCGTATCGTCGGCTCCGGCTTAGCGAAGTCGCCGGGGCTGCTCCTGCTTGGGAGTTTCGCCGGCCACTGATCTCTGCCAGCCGAGGATGGGGTGCAGCCGATTGGCAGGGCGCGGATGTGGCGGAGCAGGGTAGTTGTGCGCGCCGCGGTGACTATTCGTGCTCGGCTGTATCGCTCGTCCCGTTCGGCTCGGTCGTGGGCGACGTGCGAGTGTCGGTCTGTGTTGTAGCCACATATCCCGCGAGACGTCGTGGCCGGTACGGGGTGGTACTGATGCGAGGCCAGCGCTCGTTGGCGGCATGGCGGGGTCGATAGGCGACCGGGGCAGTGGTCATTGCTGCCTCCTCCGTAGGCGTCATGAGCCGAGACTAACATTTACTTGCGTGAGCAAGCATATGGTGAGAGTCACGGTCTCGATCTGATACTGCGGTGAACTCCGGCTGGACAGGCCCTTTGGTTCGAACCCGTGTCGTTGCGGAGGCCGACCGGATGGACCGTTTAATCGGAGGGGGCGCAATTGGGGTGCGCCGCCAAGTTGTGGTGTCGGTCGCGTTCACGCATGTTCCCTGCGTTAACGTGCCGCCAGTTCCAGCGCACTCGCCCTGGGTAACGGGGAAGCTCCATGGAAATCTGGGCGTCGATGGACGGTCACCTCAATGCACATCGCAGCTCAGAAGCCGTAGGCGGGACTCACTCACCGGTTCCGCCGTGCACCAGCGGTAGTCGTCCCTGTTCCATCAGTGCACGCATATGAATTCCGGCTGGGCTGTTGGCAAGGGCCAACGCGGGGACCAACGTCAAAGCCCGGGCACACAGGTCTTCGGCCGCCTCCTCATCGCCCAGGGCCAGATGACACTCGGCGAGGCTCAGGTAACCGTCACTGAGGTTGACCACGTGCCCGGCTTCGCGTTGCAGGTCCAAACTCCTCTCGTAGTTCCGTAGTGCCTGTTCGTAGTTGCCGGCCTGCTTGAGAGTGTCGCCCAGGAGTGACAGCGCCGCCCCCTCCCCGACTGGGTCTCCCGCGCGTCGAGACCCCTTGATCGCGGACTCGAGCGGTTCACGCGCATCCTCGACGGAGCCTTCCCCGATGTGCGTGACGGCGATGAAATACCAGGCCTTGGCTTCGCCTCGCTCGTCGCCCTGCGCGCGTAGCAGCCGCTGGGCTCGATGAGCATGTTCGTATGCTTCGGGCAGACGCCCCGTCTCAACCAGTACCTGTGCCGTGCTCAGGGGCAGGTGTGCCGTGGCGCGGGCAAGGCCGAGTTGTTCGAACAGCCTGCCCGCGCTGTCCAGGTGCTCGAGAGCCTCGTCGAACCGAGCATGCCAGTAGAGCGCTCCGGCGATGCTGTGGTGGGTGTAGGCGGCGCCCTGTGCGTTATCTGCATGTTGCACTGCTTGGAGGACAACCGTTGCCAGGTCCAGCCAATCCTGCCATCGCGCTCGCAGCTGTTGATAAGGGCGCAACGCGTAGGCGAGGCGCCATGCTATCTCGGCATACTGGTGTTCTGCGGCGTAGCGGATCATCGAGTGATAGGTGTGCTGCTCGCTTTCGAACCAGGACAGCGCTGCCTCGGCGTCTGGGAATACTTGTTGGGTCACCCCGGGGGATTCTGGACTCCACGGTGGCGCTTCGAGAGAGGGTTCATGCCGCCGGGGAGCTTTCGACGCGGTGTGCCAATAGTGCAGGAGCAGCCGCTCCATGGCACGTTGTTGTTCCAGGCTAGGTTCGAGTTCGTCGCGTAGCTCCCCTGCGTAGGACCGGACAAGATTATGCCAGGAGAATCGCCCCGGGCGGTCCTCGCGCATCAAGCCGACTTGTTGTATCTCCTGCATCGCGGCGTGCGCAACGCGAGTCGGGACTGCTGCGAGACTGGCGGCTATCGGGCCTGTCAGGTCCGCACCTGGGTGCAAGGACAACAACCGGAACATCCGCGCCGCAGCTGCCGACAGTTGGCGGTAGGAGGTGGCGAATATGGCGCGGACACCGCCGGGCACGCCATCGGATTGCCATGCGTCGAGCCGCTCGGGGGCGGCGCTGAGATCGGCGAGAAGCTCATTCATCGACAGTGTGGGGTACGAAGCGGCGCGGACCCCGACAATTGCTAATGCCAGCGGTAACCGGCCGCACTGATCGATGATCGCGTCTATCACATGGGAATCATCTGCGATGCGATCGTGGCCGATGTACGGCGCTAGATATGAGCGGGCCTGTTGGCGGTCTGGCAGATCGAGCGAGATCACGTGGGCGCCGGCGGTCGCCCGCAACCAGGTAAGCCGTCGTCGGCTGGTCACCAGTGTCAGGCACCCCGCGGCCCCCGGAAGGAGGTCGCTGACTTGGTCGATGTCACGCGCGTTGTCCAGGACCACCAGCACCTTGCGCCCGCTGAGCAGTGTGCGATACATCCCCGCCATGGCCTGTCGGCCCGCGGGTATGCTCCCCTGATCCACGCCGAGGCCCATGATCAGGTTCTGCAGAGCTTCCTCGGCTGTGAGTGCCGCGTCATTCTCGTCAAAGCCATGCAGATTGATGTAGAGCTGCCCGTCGGGGTATTGATCAATCAGCTTATGCGCGAGGTGGATTGCCGTCGTCGTCTTTCCGATGCCTGGCATGCCTTCTAGGACCACGACTACCGATGCCGGACCTGAGGTTACCGCGTCCTGTACCAGCGTATGTACTTGACTGACTACTTCTGGTCTGGGTGCGAATATGCGCTGGTCAAGTGGTAGTTGTGCAGGGCGGCTCGGTGCGGAAACCGCTTCGCGGCGCGGCGTATCGGTGATGTTCTGGGCTGTTTGGGTCGCCGGCGCCGTTGCGCCCTCGGCCGGGATAAGGAATTCCTGTCGGAGGACCTGCTCGTAAGCGGTGCGTAGAGCGTTTCCCGGGTCGACCCCCAGTTCGTCGGCAAGCCTACGCCGAATCTGTTCATATCGGCTGACCGCTTCGGCCTGCTTTCCCGAGGCGGCCAGCAGGATCAGCAGCTGGGCCTGTACTGCCTCGTCGAGGGGGTGACGTTCTGCGGCCTCGACCAGCATCGGCAGAGCCATCGACACCTCGCCATGGTGCAGAGCGGTCCGCGCGAAGCCCTCTACCGCAGCAGCATGTTCTCGCTCGATGGTTCCGAACACGGGGTGATCGCGGCTACCTGGGTCGAGGTTGGCAGCAACCGGGCCATGCCACAGGCCAAGCGCCTCAGCATAAAGGCTGAGAGCTTGTCCGGGTTCCTCTTGCCGCGCCTGCGTGACCAATCGACGAAATCGCAACAGGTCCAGAGAGCCTTCGTCGACGGCCATGCGGTAGGCACCCCCACGTAGGGTCAGCCACCGGCCACCCGCCCTACTCGGCAGGCCAGGCTCGAGTTGACGCCGTAGACCGCCGATATGGCGGTGCAGACTGTTAATCGCATGCGCAGGCGCACTGGGTCCCCAGAGCAGCTCGATGAGTTCGCCCGGGGTTACCGAGCGCTGCGCTCGGGCCAGCAGGAATGCAAGCAGCACGCGTCGCTGTGGGGCCGTTACGTCTAGTTCTTGGTTGTCGCGCCACAGGCGAACGGGCCCCAGTATCTGGAAGCGCACGTCCGGCGATCCGGCCTCCCGTGATCGCGTGGCGGTCAGGACGGACTCGCTCATCATCGCCTTTCAGATGTTTGTCGATCCGTCGTCGTCTCGCCGGTTCGACGCGATCAACGTTTCGAAACGCGCAGCAGCGGAGCGACCGCTTGCTCGATCGCCATCACCTTCGAACTCGGCCAGAGCAGTTCGTGGTACGCCGCATACTTGGTCGCTCCGACATCGAACTGCCGACACTCGGTGCGCACCGAGGAGCAGCGAGCGACCATCGTCTGCTGACGATGGCGTCATGGTGGGACGGCAAACGAGCATGAATGAATCTTCATTCGCTCTAGTTGCTTTGTCAAGAAGATGCCGTATCGTCTGTTATGACTGCATCACTGTCCGTAATAGGGGCGAGATCGCCGCGACCATCGACGGGCTTCCCCACAACTGGTTAGTGTGCGAACAGGTGACCGAACTTACCCCTCTTCATCCGCGGGGCCAGCGATTTGTTCGATCCGACCAGTTTGTCCGCGGTCTCCCGGCGCACTCTGCCGTGCGCTCCGCCCCGTCGGCAACCGGCCATTCGCGGGATAGGGCACCAGCTGGGCCTGTGGCGAGCACATGTCACAGCGCCGCTGCCCGGACTGGGGTCGGCACCTGCCCCACTGGTGCGGTTGGCGGGGAACTCGTCGACCTCGGTTATCGAGTCGTTGTCCTGGATCGCAACGATGCCGCCCGCTGTGACCTAGGCACGGAAGAAGTAGGTGCGGGCGGCCGCTGAAGTCCTGAAGAGGTCGGGCCGGGCCAGGGCTCTCGTGCATGTCGGCGCAACGAACGCCCTGTCCGCCGACTGCACTCGACAGCCTGGACCTCGCGCATGGCGGCAAACCCGAGCGCCACGCGAAGTTTGCTCGGCGCCCGACTCAGACCTTCACGGATGCGTTGACTGCGCTGCCCTGCGTCGCGCTGAGCAAGGACCACATCGTCGTGATGAGCGTGGCGCCGGGCCGTACACGCAAGCCCGGTGATGCTCGTCACCGGGGGCGAGGCATTGGCCGCCTTCTAACTAGACCCGCTCGTCGACCTGCCGTACCTGACCGAGCACGCCGTCTGGCGGCCGATCGCGGCGCTGACGTACACGCTGACGAATACGCGGCCGGAGGGAACCGGCGGACGTGGAGTGGCGGAGCTTGGTGCACACCACGCGTCCTCAGCATGCCCGGGCTTGAGCCGGTTCCTGCACCACCTGCTGCTCACAGGGGAGCTCATGTCCAAGAGCCGTCCCAGTCGATCACTGCGGGACGGCCTCAACCACCGGCGGAGCCTTGTCGGTCGAGATTCGCTGCGGCTCTGCGAAAGCCGGAACCTGTCGGTCTCAACGGGGAGCCGGCCCAATACGGCCGAACGGTGGAGAAGTTACTGCAGGGGCTCATAGACGGTGGTGCCCAGCGCCCTCTGCTGCGTGGCCATTACCCGCATTCATCGGGGCTTGCCGTCCCTCTTGTCGCAGCACCACGGAAGTCATTGCACACGGCTACATCGGTGGATCGGTTATCAGTGAGTATGGAAGATTAGGTCAGGGCCACGTGGAGGTACAACGGTGCTGGGACCCAGCAACTTTCCGAGGGTGATCCGCCGGGCGATTTGGCGATAACGGCCAGCGGATCAGGGCCTCGGCGACCTCCGGCTGGCGTTCGTAGTCACGCCCGGCGTGGTCGGCGGTCGGCCATGCCCCGCGGCCTGTCCACGACCGGGAGCTGCGGCTGTACCGCGAAGCGGCGCTGATCGGCGGGTTTCGCACGAACTCGACGTTGCTCCGGCCGGCCATTCGGCTCAGGCAGGTCGTTGACCAGGCCGCGCTGGGCGTCACTCAGGTCAGGCGGGTAGCCGCGGCGCGATGACACCGCGACACCCCGCCCGACCCGACCGTCTCGGTCACGGCGCCACGGCGCCTACGCGAGAAGCTCTCCACAATCACTTAGGAATCTGCCCATATCTCGCGGAGCATGGCGTGGAAAGGCCAGAGCGAGCCAGCGTTGGCCGAGTGCCGCTAAACGGTAGCGACCTCTTTGGCTCAAGCCAGCTGCTGAGTAAGAGAGAGGGCGTCAAAAAGAACCCACACTGCAACGATCTTCTCGTCAACCACACGGTACATCGAGAACTCCGTCACGGCGATCGACTTGCCGGTCGGCTCGATCCCCATGAAACGGCCTTTGTGTGTTCCGGTCGAACGCAGATGCGCAACGACAAATTCGCCCTCTGTGACGATATGCAATGGCTCGAAGGTCCAGTCAGGAAAACCCGCGAGCTGCTCACTGAACTGCGTCACGAAGCGGTCACGTGAAATCTCAACGTCGTTGAAGTGGACCTTCTCCGGCATGTATTTGTACAGCTCGTCGAAGCGGCGCTCAGCCATTACTCCTGCGTACTGCAAAACCACGGCCTTGCTGTCAGCTGCCAGCACTGATATCTCCTTCTGTGATTGAAACTTTAGATAACCCGGGCTCGACCGTATGCGCGCGTCGGCCTGGCGGTGTCACTCGACGCAAGCGCACGAACATCAGATCGCCGGTGCCACAGTGAAACTCGTTCTCGAGCTACATAGTCCGATCATTGGTGTCGAGAAGAGCTGCCTTGACGCCGAATACCACACTGGCGCCGCCAATGACTGCACGCTGAGCTGCACCCAGGGTTGCACGCACTGTGCCCTCCGTGTTCACGCTGGTATGCCACAAGTGGCGGGACTGCGCGAACTGATCGAGGAATCGGCAGTAGAAGTTCCAAATAAGGACATGAGACTCCTTCTGCTCGACCCCAAAGTCGACCACTGCCGTGGGTGAATTTTCACCTATACGGCTATCGGGAAGTGGTCGACTACCGCTCTGTCGGCCACGCCGATGTAATGGTCGAGCACGGTATCGGATGGTATGACATGTACACGCCTTGGCTTCGTTGAAATGTTGTCAGTACGTCAGTGAACACACCGCCGGCTGCAAAGCTACGTGCGTTCAATGACATCTCTCTGGCAACTGGATGCACGTCGGTCTGGCCTGCCCAAACCGGAACGAGCGAGTTGCGTGCTAAACGAATGCCCCGTAACAGGCGGTGGGCGTGAGCCGGCGTCCTCGGGTGGTCAGCGGCCGAAGCAACGTCGCAAAAGGGCCGGGATGTTCGTTGCCGTCGCGGGGCTCGCGGTACGCGCTGGTTACCCCGGGGCGCCGGTAATGCCGTCTCCCACGGCCTGCACGTTGGTTAGCGTCCAATCGATACCGCAGGTTCGGTAGACGATGGTGTCGCTCGGGTTGCTGGCTACGAGTCGTGCGGCAGGCTATGAACCGCCGATGGTCGTGTCGATCGCAACATGCAGGCTCCCAGATATCGGCAGCTCCTGCTCCGCGCGATCAAGGCATGGTCGGGAAGGGCGCCGCGATCGCGGCCTGTCCCTCGGCAGGGGTGGACTGCGAGGCCCGAGTAGTGGACAGGTATGGCGAAAGGTGACGCTTTTGCACCTGCGCCGACGCGAGTGCCCTTGAGATCCGCCTGCGTGTCTGACGTCTACGCCTCGGCAAGGGACAGGTTATGCCGTCCCTGCTCTACCCACACGGTCGACACGGCATGCTCACCGCGCAAACATCATCGTCCTGAAGTCGATTCCGGCCGTTTGGCGGCGACGTGAGATTCTGGAAAGTCCGATCGCTGCAACGATGGGCCCGTAACGTCGCGCCTCGGGACTCGTCAACGACTACGTGACTGGAGCGGTCTATGGCTCGCATCGGCATCATTCTTGGCAGCACTCGTCCGAACCGCAACGGCGAGCAGGTTGCTAGCTGGGTCCACCAGAACGCTACAGAGCGCGGCGATGCCGAGTACGAGCTGGTCGATCTCCGCGACTATCCCCTGCCGCACCTCGACGAGCCGATACCGCCGTCCATGGGTCAGTACCAGAACGACCACACCAAGAGCTGGGCTGCAAAGATCGCATCTTTTGACGGCTTCGTGATTGTCACTCCCGAATACAACCACGGCACCTCTGGTGTTCTGAAGAACGCGATCGACTATTTGTTTGCTGAATGGAACAACAAGGCGGTTGGTTTCGTGTCTTACGGCGTCGTAGGCGGTGCCCGCGCCGTTGAACATCTACGCTTGGTTGCGGGCGAACTCAAAATGGCTGACGTGCGCCAGCAGGTTACCCTGGCTCTTAACACCGATTTCGAAAACTACAGCGTTTTCAAACCAGGTTCCTACCAGCTGCCACAGCTCAATAACCTTTTGGACGAAGTTGTAGCTTGGAGTTCTGCGCTCTCCGTGCTTCGTCAGCCGGCTACCGTAGCAGCGTGATCGGTTTGAACAGCCTATCGTCTGCCTGATCATGGCCGCCACCACCGCGTCGACCCCTCTCGCGCTGTCTGCGCCGCTTCGCCCAGCTGCCTTGAACGGATGCATAAACCGCCATGCGTACGGGCCGGAAAGGCTACCGTTAGGGCGCGGCGTTTCCGGACTGCCGTCGCACTCTCGGGCAGCGCAGAACCGTCGGTGATGATGCACACCCTATGCACTTGGGGCGCGGATCAACGCTTGTTGCCTGCGACGCCGGGTGTCGGTCCTCGGGGCCAGCACAGAGCGGGCGAAAAGCTGGCGCCGCGCAGATCGGAGCCCTGGATCAACACGGCTCTCTCAAGCCGGCGCAGCTGCTCGCCCGGCTCGCCTCGCAGGACTTCGGCCCGCGCGGACCCGACTTCCTCCGGTAGGCGACAACGCTTCCGCTTGCTGGCGCCGGGACAAGCCGGTTTTTGATGGAGCGTCGAGGCGGCGATCACGGTGGCAATCATCTCCGTCGTTGCCGTCGGGGACCGATCTAATGATCTTGGCGCCTCGCCGATCGGGTTCACGAGGAAGCTCGGTCGGTTGGCCGTCGTCCCCTTGGGGGAGTAGGGATCGCCACTACATCTCGGTGACTCGGTTTGCGTGCCATTGGGACGTTTGTAAAATGGCAGCGCACGCCCAAAGAAACGGAGCAGGGCGGTGAGCCCGCCGCGCTTCTGAAGTACCGGTGACCTGCGGCGGATGTCGTGGCTGTTCAGGCGGCCGGCGCGGCGAATCCGCCGTAACCGCCGTGCCGGTACATGAGCGGTTCGCTGCGACGGCCGGTTCCGAATGCGTCCACGGCCGCGATGACGAGGACGTGGTCCCCGTAGGTGCGTTCGTCGATGATGGTGGCGTCCATCCACGCGACGCCCTCACTCAGGCGCGGCAGGCCGTTGTGTGATGCGATGAAATCGGACGACGCGAAACGATCAGCGGTCTTGCGTCCGAAACTGCGGATGACCGGCCGCTGGTCCAGGGCGGGGATGCTCACCGTGAGCCGACCAACGGCCGAGATAGCTGCGTAACTCGACGACTGAGTGGCCGCCAGGAAGCCGATCATCGGAGGCGTCTGCGAAACTGCGACGAAGCTGCTGACCAGCATGCCCACCGGTTCCCCTGCGGCCGTCCGGGAGGCCACGAGCGCCACCGTGCTCGGATAGGACGTAAGGATGGTTTCCCACCACGGCACGGCAGCGCCCGCTAACGGACTCGACGAGACAGACATGACCACTCTCCTGTGCTTGACAACGGCGACCGCCGACTACACGCTACACTTGCTTACGCAAGCAAACTAGGAGAGTGTGATGGAGTTCGGAATCTTCGGTGTCGGGGATCTCACGGCCGATGCGATGACAGGCAGGACCGTCAGCGAGAACGAACGGCTCCACGCGATCGCCCGGATCGCCGTGCATGCCGAGGAGGCCGGCTTCGACGTCTTCGCCATCGGCGAACATCACAACCCGCCGTTCGTCTCCAGCGCCGACGCCGCGATCCTGTCGTTCATCGCCGCCCGGACTTCACGCATCGTCCTGTCGACCTCGACGACCCTGATCACCACAAACGATCCCGTCCGTATCGCTGAAGAGTTCGCGACGGTCCAGCATCTGTCCGGAGGACGGGTGGACCTCATGTTGGGGCGCGGCAACACTGCCCAGGTCTACCCATGGTTTGGGCAGGAGATCGAACACGGAATCCCCTTGGCAGTCGAGAACTACGCTCTATTGCGTCGCCTGTGGGACGAAGAGGTCGTCACGTGGGAGGGACAATTCCGGACGCCGCTCGAAGGATTCACCGCTGTTCCGCGACCGATGAACGGGACTCCGCCCTTCGTCTGGCACGGCTCGATCCGCAGTCCGCAGATCGCGGAACAGGCCGCGCGCTACGGCGACGGGTTCTTCGTCAATAACCTGTTCATGACCATCGACTACTTCGCCAAGTACGTCGAGTACTACCGCAGCCGATGGGCCGAGCACGGTCAGGGCCGTCCGGAAGATGCCATCGTCGGTGCCGGCGGTGCCATGTACGTGCGTCCGAGGTCGCAGGACGCCTTCCAGGAGTACGCCCCCTACTACTATTCCCATCCGGTGTTGAGCAGTTCCGGCCCGCTGGAAGAAGCGGCCCGCTCCACGGGTCTGTGCGTCGGCAGCCCGGCGCAGATCGTCGAACACGTCATGACGTTCCGCGACAGCTTCGGACCGTACCGACGCCAGTTGTTCGGGATGGACGCCGGCGGAGTTCCCGAAAAGACGGTCCACGACATGATCGATCTTGCCGGCGCGGAAGTGTTGCCCGTACTGCGCCGTGAGATGTCGGCCGCCTCCAAGGCGGCCTGACGCCTTACGCCTGGCTGCCTGGCGGTGCCGAATTGGCTTTCGGGGCGGTGATCGCCAGTTAGGGACGACCGGACCGGTCAATGAACCCCGCATACCGTGGCCGCCGCGTGCGGGCCGCACGATGTGTCGGGTGGACCGGTGGCCGTCGTTCCGTGGGGTAGCCGGTCCACCCGGAGACCGAACCAGGGTCGACGTGCGAGGGGGCGCGATGAAGTGAGACGGCGGGCCGACCCGAGGAACGTCACTTTACCTGCTCAGTCTGTCAGGGCGTGGCAGCGCGGGCGGGAGCTCGAGCTGCCACGCCCGGCAAATGCTGAAGCATGTCGGCGTTCTTGGTTCGTCGAGGCGCCGAGCCTCCTCGGCCGAGCTCGGCGTTTATCCCGGTCACGAACTGCGATTCTCACCGCATCGTATTTCAGCAGCAACTCGGTGGCGGTCCTGCCGACGGGCCCGTAAGCGACCGACGAGCCGTAAGTAAGTCCCACACATTCGGGAATGTCTCGCCGTAGTCTGGCCGCCGGCCCAGTTGCCTCAGCACGTGGTCGGGCCGCCGCCTCTCAAGTTGTCCATGTCGGCCGGGATGACCGTCGCGATGTTTTAGCTGTCTTCGAAGCGCGCCGCGTGGACATCAGGCCGACCGCGCAAGCTTTTCATCGCTCGGTCCGTCTGACTGACTACAGGCTGGTCGACCACGTTCGCGAGATCTGTCAGGCGCATCGGCCGGTCGCCGGAGTCCGATAGGTGCATGGATGGGCGTACTCGGTCAGCGAGCGACTCCCTGGGGCGATGAGATCGTCCATAAGAAGGCGGGGGAGTGTCGCGTCGGATAGCAGAAGTGGCCGCCACCTGGCCCGCCTGAGCGCAGTCCAGCGCGACGTCGGCGGGCGCGCTACCCCAACTTTGCCGAGCGGTCGCGGCGCTGACCCATCTCGTTGGTGGCTGGGATGACGTGAGCGCGCAACAGTTCCATTACCTCTGGTGAGTGAACGCCGGGGACCGGCCCGTAAACGGTGTCCACACCGAGATCGGCGAAGTATTGCAGAGTGGCGAGTAACCGGTTGATACCGCGGCCGCCGGGGCCAGGGTCGAGCGGCAGCAGCACCGTCTTCTCGATGGCGTCGTAATCGCGCCCGGCCTCCACGCAGTAGCGTCGCAGGATGTTCAGCTTGCGTTCGATGTCAGGGCCGGCGAAGAGGTTGCAGGCGTCGGCATACTGCGCGACCAGCCTCAGCGTCTTGCGTTCCCCGGAACCGGCCACAAGAATCGGCGGCCTGCGAATCGGTGCCGGGGAGTTCAGCGTACGGCCCAGCGAGTAGTGCTTCCCCCGGAAGGGACTCTGATCGCCGCGGAACATCTGGTGGCAGATGCGCAAGGTCTCCTCGAGTCGTTCGAACCGTTCCGCCGTGGCGGGGAAAGGCAGGCCGAGGCCAGACGCCTCACCGACATTAAATCCGGCCCCGATGCCGATGCCGAGCCAAGCTCTTCCGCCCGACAACACGTCTAACGTAGTGATCATTTTTGCCAGTAGGCCCGGGTCGCGGTAGGTCGTCGCAGTTACCAGGGTGAGCAGCTGGACTCGCTGGGTAGCCGCGGCCAGGAAGCCGAGTGTCGTGTACGCCTCGAGCATTTCGCGTTCGGGCGCGCCGACGACGGGTGCCTGCCAGAGATGATCCATCACCGTGATACGGGAGAACCCAGCCTCCTCGGCTGAACTCGCCAGGCGATGCAGGGTGTCGCCGATCCGCGCATTGCCACCGGGCCAGGTGAAGTCGGCGATCGCCAGTCCGAGTTCCACGATTCCTCCTAAACATGCTTGCGCGGGCAAGCCTAATTGAGCTTCCTTCACCGGGAGGCTCAGCGACGTTTCTCGCCGTGTGGGCATGACCCGTGATGGATACTGCGCAGAACTCGTTCGGTTCTGCTGACCGCGTAGGTCCGGCGATGTCCTGAAGCTGTATGTCGCCTTCCTGCTGTGGGTGCCGGCGGTATCCCGTGCAAGTCCAGCAGGCCGTTCGCGGTGACCTCGAGGTGGAGTGGAATGTCGCTGAACTCGGTTCGCCGCCCGTATAGGCCTGCTGGCAAGGGCCTCGACCGCGACGGTCGCCTCAATCTGTTGCTGGTCTCTGGTGCGGCGAGTTTGCCACGCCTGGAGGAACCTGCCGCCCCCGAGATCGCGATCGATGCACGCCATTCCAATACCTGAACAGGACGTTCCGTCGCGCGGCGCGCGACCGATCGTGCCGGATCGGCGCGAGCCGAGACTGTGCGGGCGCCACAAACTTTGCTGAGACAGCCGATTGTCACCGACACCGACGAGCAGTCGGAACGCGTGTAGCCGAGACTTCGCCGCCGTCCGGCTAAAGGCACCACCTGATCTAGCTCTGTCTGGCCCGTCATCGCAGCGGCCGAAGACCGGGCCTGTCCCGCTCTGGGCGCGGGTCGGTCCCGGTCTCCGGCGTGTGGAGTGGCTGTGTTGTCAGGCGCTGACCGGAGCGCGAAGGTGGCTCAGCGAGGTGCTCCACGCGACGACCTGGTCGAGGACCGTGCCCAGGCTCTGCTTGTGGTATTCGTTCGGGACGAACGTGCTGAAGTTCTCGAAGTCCGTGATGAGGCTCAGCGCCAGCTGCGCACGCACGTCCGCCATCATCAGTTCGCCGGCGATCAGGCGAAGGTGCTCGACCGCCCGCGTGCCGCCGTTTGCGCCGTAGCTGACGAAGCCGACGGCCTTGTTGTTCCACTCGGCGAAGAGGAAGTCGATCGCGTTCTTCAGTGCGCCTGACGTGGAGTGGTTGTACTCCGGCGTCACGACGACGAACCCGTCGAATGATGCGATCTTCTCCGCCCACCGCTGCGTGTGCGGCTGGCTGTACTGACCGGCCGACGCGGGAATGGCCTCGTCGAGGTGGGGCAGGTTGTAGTCGAGCAGGTCGACCAGCTCGTATCGAGCGTCAGTGCGCTCGGACGCGACCGACTGCACCCATCGTGCAACGGCCTCTCCGTTCCGGCCAGGGCGGGTGCTGCCGAGGATGATGCCGATGTTGGTCATGGTGTAACCCTTCGTGAGCTTGCTTTCGCAAGCAAATTATGGAGTGAGGGAAGGGGGTCTGCAAGGTGGTTCAGACCACACTTGGTCGTCACCCCGCTGCACAAGACGTCGACCTCCATCGCGGTTCCTGGGCCACCCACGTTCGGACGGCGCGAACTCCGTCCCGCTGGATTGATGGTCCAGGCGCCGAACCAGCCCGTTCAGCGGAGACATTTCGCTGCGCGATGGGTATGGGCGGTCGCAGCGAACATGACGCGTCGACCTCTGCTGAGAGTTGCCGGAAAATGGACAATCGGTCGAGCCGGATGGCGGCGCTGGCGTTGCGGGACAACGGCGGGCCGCGTCCAGGGCGACGCGTCCGCCAACGCTCCCGCCCGGCGTCGACGGCTCGACCGTGCCGCTTACCTGGTCACCGGAGCCGATCCGGTCATGGGTGGATGTACGAGCCGAAGCCGATGTCGAGCCGGTTCGACTGCATCATCTGGAAAGCGCTCGTGAGGGCGAAGACGTCTACGCCGGCCAGGACACCGGTGTACTTCTCGACGATCGGGCGGGCCGCTGCTGCGGCGACTGCCTCGAGGTAGTGCCGTGAGCCTGCCCACGGGTTCGCGCTGTAGCGGACGAAGAACGGTGTGGGATCGGTCGTCGACAGCGCGGTCTTGACGCTTTCCTCAAGGTCCGCGTTGTACTGCTGCTGGATCCGGACGTCGACGGGCGTGGCGATGCGCCCGAGGTGACCGGCGATCAGATGCGAGTAATGGTATTCATTGATCTTCTTGGCGGCGGCCATGGCCCCTTGCACGTCCTCGTGCAGGTTGAAGTTGGCGAACGGGGCCCAGCCGGGCAGAACCACGTCGATCACGACCAGTGTGTCGTGTTCCGGCAGGTTGATGAAGATGTTGTCCGGGCTGTGGTTGGTTCCGTGCCATGCCAGTTCCAGCCGTTCACCGCCGACGGTCAGGGACAACTCGCTGTCGAACACCTCGTGCGGGGCCGGCCGGTTCGGGTCGTTGGCGCGCAGCAGGAGGTTGCGGGTCTCGCGATGGCCGATACGTACCAGGTCGTCGCCGAACAAGGCTGTAGCGCCCGCGTGGTCGGTGTGGTTGTGCGAATAGATGAAGTGCGTGACCTTGTTGGGCAGACCTAGTTGGCGCGCCACGTCGTCGATGCCGCGTTGGATGTTGTGACCTATGGTCGGCGGGGCGTCGATGAGCACCACGCCTTCGGGCGTCACCAGGAACGGCGCCTGGTAGACGCCTTCGGTGACGTAGTAGAGATTTCCGTGGACCTGGCCGACGTGATAGCCATTCGCGTTGAGAGCCGGCCCGAGTTCGGACTCCGGGATCGGTGCGTAGTCGGGTAGGTCCGCGACGTCTCGCGGCAAGAGTTCTTCGATGCCCATGGTGTGCTCCTGTGTCGATTGCGGGTGCGTGCTCCGCGGTGGATAGACAACGCCGACAAAATGCTGGTCTGGCAGTACGAATGCCCCGGCGAGGGTCAGAGAGGCGCAATCGTGGTCATGGCGATAAGGCGTGCCCGCTCGGGCGGTGACCGGCACCGCAAGGACGGGTGACCCTGCCGCGTCGGGGGGACTTGTATGGAGCTTGTTCAGAAGCTCTGGGGTCCGAACCGAAGGACGGCGATGGTCAGAGCTATCGCCAGCAGGACCACGTTGACGATGATGTTGGTCCACTCCCGGCGACGTGCGTGCGTTATCACGGCGCCGACCATCACCAGGACGACGCCGGAGGCGGCGAGTGGGACGAGGACGGGTGCGATGTCGAACAAGGCCGGAGCGATCAGCCCGATGGCCGCGAGAACCTCTACAGCCCCGATCGCCTTGACCGCTCCCTCCGGGAAGTCGTCCACCCAGCCTTGACCAGACGCGGCAAGATCTGCCTTGGATCTGATGAGCTTCTGCACGCCGGACGCGAGCATGACGACGGCGAGCAGGCCGGCGAGGATCCACAGGAAGACGTTCATGAGAGAGAGCCTTTCGAGAGGTCGCCTTGATGGCGGCGCACGGTTACTGGTTCGTGTCGGCGGGGATCGTTTCGTCGGACAATGCGACCGCTCCTTCCACGTGACCCCGGATCTTCAAAGTACAAGGCAATGCTTGCGCAAGCAAGTGAATGTTGAAGAGGTGTTCGTGCTCACCCGGCGACGGGCGTGCTTGGATCACATCCAGCTGTCGATTGTCCGGCCTCCGTTCGTGATCGAGGCGCAGCTGACCACAGTCCCCGGCGTGCTCAAGCTGAGCGAGGCCGCGCCCCGTCGCGTGGCGGTAGTGAGAGACCTCCTCGGCGAGAGGTCTCGCTGCAGCGGTCCGGGCCGATGACTCGGGACACCGAGCTTTCCGTCGCACGGGACGACAAGCGCAGCGCGTGGGTTCGTTGCCAAGCTGTGGCCATGTACGCCGGCCCGCCACGACGCGGAGTTTGTCACTGACCGGCCGTTTGAACGCTCACCTGCCGTCCTGGGGAAGCTGCAGCCCGCATCCTCCGCGGGGCCGCCGGGGCCTTCTGGGCGGGAGAAGCGGGGCTGCCCTCCGGGAGCGTGGGGCTGTGTTGCATCCCGCTCCTTGCTGTGGCGACAGAGTGACCAATATTGCTTGCGTAAGCAAGTCGATGAGATTAGATTTTCGTTGCCAAGCACGCGTCGTCGACGTTGATGACAGCAGGGGAGAAGACCATGACCACAACTGTGTCCGAGGACGACATCGTCGCTCCCGCGGCCGCTCGCAGCTATCGCTACTACGCCGGGGGGCAATGGCTGGAGGCATCCGGCGGAGCGCTGTTCGACGACTATGAGCCGTACAGCGGGCATCTCTACGCGCGCGTCGCCGACGCCTCCGCCGAGGATGCCCGGGCGGCCATCGCCGCGGCGGCCGCGGCCTTCCCGAGTTGGGCGGCCATGCCGCCGTCAGAGAAGGCCAAGCTCTTCTTCAAAGCCGCTGAGATCGTCCGGCGCCGTCGCGACGAGATCGCCGAAATCCTCGCCCGGGAGACCGGCAGCACTCTGCCCTTCTCGACTTTTCAGCAGGACCTGGTCGCCGCGACCCTCGAACAGGCCGCGAGCTGGGTGTTCCTGCCGAAGGGTGAGGTCATCCAATCCAACTTGCCCGACACGCACTCGATCGGTGTCCGCCGTCCGCTCGGTGTCGTGGCCAGTTTCACGCCCTGGAATGGCGCGAACATCCTCTCCTGGCGAGCGGTCCTGTCGCCGATCGCAGCGGGGAACACCGTGGTGGTGAAGCCGTCGGAATTCGCTCCGATCTCCGCCGGGCTCATCGTCGCGGAGATCGCCGAGGAGGCAGGCTTTCCGCCAGGGGTCATCAACGTCGTCACCCATCGCCCGGGGGGCGCGGCGCCGATCGGCGACGAGTTCTTCGCGAGTCCCGACGTGCGCGTCATCAACCTGATCGGCGGGGTCCAAACCGCCAAGATGCTGGCCAAGCGGGCAGGGGAGACCCTCAAGCGGACCGTCCTGGAACTCGGCGGCTACAACCCGATGATCATTCTCGATGACGTCGATGTCGACTACGCGGTCAAAATGGCCACGTTCGGCGCGTTCTTCCATCAGGGCCAGATCTGCCTCAATACCCGCAAGATCATCGTCCAGCGGGGCATCTATGACGAGTTCATGGAGAAGTTCGTCGAACGGGTCAAGACCCTTCCGGCCGGCGACCCGCTCGACCCACGCACGATCATCGGCCCGCTGGTGACTGACGCCGCGGTCATGCTGATGGACGATCGGGTCAAGGACGCCGTCGCTCACGGCGCGGTGGTGCGAACCGGGGGCACCCACGAGGGCCGGGTCTACCAGCCGACCGTGCTCACCGACGTGTCCTACGACGCCGTCGCCTCCAACGTGGAGACCTTCGGCCCCCTGGTGATCGTCGAGCCGGTCGACACCGCGGACGAGGCGGTCGACGTTGCTAACCGCACCATGTACGGTCTGACGTCCTCGATCCTCACCGGCGACGCCTACAAGGGCTTCGAGCTTGCCCCACGGATCCTGGCCGGCATCGTCAACGTCAACTCGCCGACCGTCAACGACGAGATCCACGCGCCGATGGGAGGCGTCCGGGACAGCGGATGGGGACGGACCGGTCCGGACAGCATCGCCGACTTCACCGACGTGATCTGGATCAACTCCACGAGCAAACAGCGCCAGTTCCCGTTCTGAACGGGCGGCACCGGCCGGGAGAATTCCCGCGATCGTCGGATACGGCGATCGCGGGACCGCACCCAGCGGCCTGCCCGCAGCCGGGCGACTGGCCCGGCCGGAAGTCGTGCGCCATTTCTCCACCCAAAACGTGCGTTCGGCGCCGTTCGGCGCCAGGAGACCGCGGTGACATTGAACCAGCGCCGGGACCTCATCCCGTTCGGACGCTCGGCCCCCTCGGTCGGCGTGACGCCGCCCGCCCTCCCGGCCCCCTCCCGGCTCCTGCTGATCGAGGCCGACGAAGACCTGCGGCGCCGTCTAGTTGCTTGCCTGGCCCGCGAGGGCTACCAGGCGGACCAGGCCGGCGACGGGCACAGCGGCTTGCATCTCGGGCTGACCAGGCAGTACGACCTAATGATCATCGACCGTAAACTGCCCGCGCTGGACGGTATCCAGGTGGTGACTCGCCTCCGGTCCCGGACTGTGCCCAGCCGGATCCTGGTCCTTACCGACATCGTCGTGGTGGAGGACCGCATCGCCGTTCTCGACGCCGGCGCGGACGCCTACCTCTGTAAGCCGTTCGAGACGGCGGAACTGGTCGCCGCCGTCCGCGCCCTCCACCGCCGGGCTACCGGCTCGGCCGAAGCCGTCCGCATCGGTGACGGCTACCTCGAACTCGCGGTGCGCGACGTGGTCTGGCCCGACGGCCGCCGAATCCCCTTGTCGGAGCGCGAGTTCGCCCTTCTCCGGACCCTGGCCCTGCGCCCGCACGCCGTACACACCCGGGCCGAGTTGCGCAGGAGTGTCTTCGGCGACGCAACCGCCGCGTCGATCGTCGGAACCTACGTCTACTACCTGCGCCGCAAGCTCGGCCGGAAGATCGTCCGAACCGTTCACGGCCTGGGCTATCAACTCGGCACCATCCCGTGAAGCGCCAGCTGGCGCAAGGCCACCTTGAAAGGACCGCCCGGATGCGCGACGCGATCTGGCCCCAACCGCTGCTCGACACGATTGTCGCACGCGGTACCGAACCGCTGTTCGAGCTCGGCGACCGGATCGTGTCCGGGGACGAGATGACAGCGATGATCCGTCGCGTCGCGGCCGGGCTCCGCGCGGGCGGTGTCGGCCCGGGCGACGGTGTCGTATTGCACCTGGGTGTCAGCCCGGAGGCGTTCGCTGTGATCGTCGCGGCGTTCGCCGTCGGAGCCCGCGTCACCGGAGTGCGTGCCGATCAGCTCGAACACGTGCTGTCCACTTCGGGTGGCCGCCTGATCGACGAGTCCTCTTTGACCGGCTTGTTGACCTCGCCGGACGACGGACTGCCGTTGACGGCCGCTGGCCGGCCGGCGGCCGTCGCGTGGATCCTCTACACCAGTGGCAGCACCGGTCAGCCAAAGGGCTGCTGCCGGACGTACGCGGCGATAAGCCAGGGCTGGAACGCGTACCCCGACCGATGGCCGCCGGCGATTCGCGAGATCGCAAGTGGGCTCGGCCGATTCCTGGTGTTCGGCTCGCTGTCGAGCGCCGTGATGCTCGAGTACTCGGTGCTAGCGCTGACGGCCGGTGGCGTCCTGGTGGCGGCTGATCCGCCCATCTACCCGGAGGCGCTTTCCCGGCTGCAGGCCACGGCCGGTGTCATCACGGTGGGCCGGCTTCACCAACTGGTCCGGGCTCAACGCGAGCGGCCGGAGGACCTCAGCCGGTTGCGAGCGTTGATGGTCAGCGGATCTCCCCTCGAACCACGTCGACTGGCCGAGGCGCTCGAGGTGCTCGGTCCCGTGATCTTCCACGAGTACGGCCAGACCGAGACTGGTCCGATCGCCATGATCACACCTGCCGAGCTGACCGCCCGGCCGGACCTGCTGTCATCGGTCGGCCAGCCGCCGCCTGGCGTAGCCGTCGAGGTCCGCGGGGGTGAGCTTTTCGTGCGTACACCCGCTCAGGCTCAGTTCTATTGGGACGACCCGGCCGAGTCGGCCGAGGTGTTCGTCGACGGCTGGGTGCGAACCCGCGACCTCGCCGAGATCCGCCTGGACGGATACCTCCGGCTGTCCGGCCGAGCGCGCGACGTGATCATCGTACAGGCGGAGCTGGTGTACGCCGGGCCGATCGAGCGCGCGCTCGCATCCCACCGGGCGGTAGCGGAAGCTTACGTGATCGGTCGACCGGACGAGGACAGCGGTGAGGCCGTCCACGCGTTCGTGGTGCCGGAGCCGGGGCAGGTGCCACCGG
Source organism: Paractinoplanes toevensis (assembly GCF_018332695.1). GTDB lineage: Bacteria > Actinomycetota > Actinomycetes > Mycobacteriales > Micromonosporaceae > Actinoplanes > Actinoplanes toevensis. The sequence goes on along the minus strand of NZ_BOQN01000062.1, from coordinate 63,600 downwards.
TCGAGGAACTCCGTGCACTCGTCCGCGACCGGCTCGGCCCGAAAGCCGTCCCACAGACAGTGACATTTGTTGACGCCGTACCCCTTACGCCGAACGGTAAGCCAGACAAGAAGGCTCTCGACCCGTACCGGGCAACACCATCGTCACGGACGGGCCACGGCACCGCTCGTTGAACTTGCCCGATCCCCGTGCGACGTAAAGGCAGTGACGCTCCAACATGTGCGCCTGTCCATCGTCATACCGGTCTACAACGAGGAACGGTTCATCGGTCCATGCCTGGACGCGATCCTCGGCCAGAACGAGCGGGTGCACGAGATCATCGTCGTGGACAACAACTGCACCGACGGAACCAGGCGGATCCTGGACTCGTACGCGGACCGGATCCAGGTGCTGATGGAGCAGCGGCAAGGAGTGCAGTACGCCCGGAACACCGGGTTCGACGCGGCGACCGGAGATGTCATCGGGCGCATCGACGCCGACACACGCCTGCCGCCGGATTGGTCCCGCTGTGTCCGCGAGGAGTTCGCCGACCCATCCATCGATGCTGTGACCGGCTCGGTGCGCTACTACGACGTTCGCCTGGCGCCACTGCTTGGCTGGGTCGACACGCTGTTCCGGCGAGCGTGGAGCCGGCGGCGGATCGACTGGTTGTTCGGCGCCAACATGGCGATCCGCGCGGACGGATGGTGCCGAGTGAGAGAGTCGCTGTGCGCCCGGCCGGACGTGCATGAGGACATCGACCGCGGTATCCACCTGTACGGTGCGGGCGGGCGTATCGCCTTCGTGCCAGGTCTGCGGGTGTTCACGTCGGCTCGCCGTATCGCCAACCGGTTCCGAGACTTCCGCCGATACGCCTTGATGGGTGAGCGAAGCTATCGGATGCATCGCGATGTCGCCTCGCCCTGCGCCTATCCGCGGTCGTGGCTCACGGCCCGGCTCCATCTCGGGCTGCATCCCGTGCTACGCCTGCTGTACGCGCTGGCTCAGGCCGATCCGTGGGCGACGCTGCGGCGGGACGACGGCCGGAAGAACCCCATGCAGCCCATCCGCTGACCGCACCGATCCAGCCCAGCCCAGCGAACAGGGCCACTCTCTCGAACAGACCACTCGGGCTTCCGCTGAGTACGCCGTTCGCGTCCAACGACACCAGGACGGCCCCCGCGGCGAACGCCACGGCCATCAGCGCCGCAGTGACGAGGCCGGCCACCGGTGACCGGCGAAAGGGCAGCGCGGTGCGGAGTGCGATCACTCCGCCGATTCCGGCACCGGCCAGTCCTAGAGAGAGAACCTTGTGAACCAGGCCGTGCAGGCTGTGCTCCGCTGGCAGGCCCGGCGGATATCCGATGCCGGCGTCGGTGCGGAACAGCGCGATCAGGACCAGGTCCACCCCGCAACCGAGCAAGAGCCGGAAGCCCCACCGACTCACCTGTGACCGCAGGCCCAGTCCTGCCAGGAACAGCCAGATCCCGACGGTCGCCAGATTCAGCGCACCGGCCCACCCGCCGGGGCCGAGCGACAACTGGCTGATCCAATGACGGTTCGCGTCGTACCCGGGCCGCAGCGCCCCGGCGACGGCGACGAACACGATCATCTGTACCGCTGCCAGCACTCCGAACGCGGCCAGCCACCGCGGAACCCGCCCGGCCGGCTCGCCGTGAGCGAGACACCGTGCGCTGGTCGGCGTCCGCGTTCTCGCCACGATTTGTCGCCTTGACCTGCAAGCCCCAGTGCTCACTGTTGACGGCTGCTGTGACGGCTCCGGCAGCGACGGCGCGTCCGCCACGGGCCGGCCGTGAGGCCGTTCCGGGGCCTGTTTTCCCGCAACGGATCCGCGTTCCGTCACCTGTCACTCACACTCAACACCGCGGTACGCAGCGCCCGGACGGCGTAGTGGGCTCGCGATTTCACCGTACCGACCGGAACACCGAGCTCGACGGAAAGCTCGTCCGCGGTCCGCCCGCGCAGATAAATCTCAGTCAGCACGACGCGATGCGCCTCGCTCAGCGCGGCGTAAGCGCGCCGCAGCTCGTGCGTGGCGAGCGCCATGTCGATGGCGTCGTCGGTGGTGGGCTTCGTCGTCATGTCCGGCATACCGATCTCGACCGGCCGGGTGTTCCGCATCCGGAGCGAGTCGATCGCGGTTCGTCGCGCGACCGTGAACAGCCATCGGCGCGCATTCTCCGTCTCGCTGGGGATCATGTGAATGTTCCGCCAGGCACGCAGCATGGTCTCCTGGAGCAGGTCTTCAGCAGCTCCCGGTTCGCTGCGCGTGAGGGTGCGGATGAAGCGCAGCAGCGGACGCGAGTGCGTCTGGTGGAGATGGTGCATGCGCACATGGCGAGCGTTGCCGGTCGGGGCGAAAGGGCCGCCGGCGGGCAGGGTGATGCCGGTCGTCGCTTGCTGGAGCATTCGAGAAACCACCTGGTAGGAAACCGGAAACATGGGGGCACGGGTGGCGCCTTGCCCATGGAAATTGCGCTCGGATGCGCATGACCGAACGTAGGTCGCAGCACTTGCCGACCGGTGGGGCTTTCACCGGCATCGCACTGACATCCCAGTGGCGCGTCGGGCGATCGTGCGCCGGTTCGCAGAAGTCGTCGGTGAGGATCACTCGGAGTTCAGGCCGAGCTACCTGAGGTCATTCGTAGCGATGTGACATCACCGTTTGAACCATGTGCGCCGCGGGCCGACGTATGCGGGGAAACCGATCGACACCCCGAGATGGGAGCCCAACGTGGAAGCGGCCCGATGGACTGTTCAGGACGTCCCTGACCTGAGCGCGAAGGTGGCCGTCGTCACCGGAGCCACCAGCGGCATCGGGCGGGAGGTCGCGACCGCGCTGGCGGTGCGGGGCGCTTCCGTGGTGCTGGCTGTCCGCGACATCAACAAGGGCCACGCGGTGGCGGATCGGATCAGGGCGCTGCGAGCCGGCGCCGACGTCACGGTGCAGCGGCTCGACCTGGCGTCGTTACGGTCGGTCCGCGACGCCGCCGGTGCGTTGCGGGCGCGGCACCGGCGGATCGATATGTTGATCAACAACGCCGGGGTGATGTTCACGCCGCAGCAGACCACCGAGGACGGGCTGGAACTGCAACTGGCGGTCAACTACTTCGGGCCGTACGCCCTGACCGGCTTGTTGCTCGACCACCTGGTCGAAGCGCCAGGGTCGCGGGTCGTCACCGTCAGCAGTCTCTTTCACCGCAACTCGGGGATCAGCGTGGGGGATTCACTGTCCCCTCACCCCTACCGCCGGATCCGCGCGTACGCGGACTCGAAGCTGGCGGATCTGCTGTTCACCTACGAGCTGCACCGGCGGCTGGCGGCGGCGGGCGTAGGCACGATCGCGGTCGCCGCCCATCCGGGTATCACCCGCACCCAGCTAGCCCGGAACTCACCCGCGGCTCTGCGGTGGCTGGTCCGGGCGTACGAATTGTGGGCAAATCAGACACCGGCGATGGGAGCGTTGCCGGTGCTGCGTGCGGCCACCGATCCGGCGGTATCTGGTGGCCAGTACTACGGGCCGGGGCAGCGGGGCGGGTTTCGGGGCCACCCGGTGCTCGCCTCGTCGAGCGGGCGTTCCCACGACGCCGCGCTTCAGCGGGACGTATGGAGCGCAGCGGAGCGACTGACCGGCGTTACTTTCCCGGTCTGACCCCGTTCGACGATCGCCGGTGACGAGCCGTGCCGCTTGTTCAGATGTGGGTGGTGCCGACACACCGAATCTCCGACCGGGTTACGAACAGCTATAGCTGGTCCCGGCGTGGTTTGCCGACAAGCTCATCGGCCCCGCTCCGGGCGCGGGGTCCACCGGAACGGCGCGGCGATTCCCATCGGGAACCGGCGTGCCGCGCTGCACGGCGAAAGGCTGGCGCTGGCATGTCCGTGCTTCCGGACGCTCCCTTCCCACACGCGCTCGTCGTCCGTGGCAGCGTCAACGTCGGAGGTGTCGGAGCCCTGGCTGTGCGCGACGGGAGTCGGCGGTCGGCGCGTCACTGTGGTCGTCGCAGTTTCAACTGCTGGTTTGGGAGATGAAGCCGAACTGTGGTGGCGTGATCGTTGGTCGGCGACCATGAAACACCACCCGGTCTGGGCGAGGGGACACCCGGCTTAGCTTGCATCCGCCCGCATCCTCGGGTCAGATGTCGTCAGAGTCGTCGTCCATGCCCTCGGCGATCGCGGCAAGAACTTGACCGCTCCCGCTGACCGCTCGGGGAGCCACGTGATCGAGTACGCGGCGGCGGGCACTGGCCAGGTTGGTCGGGTAGGCGTCCCGCAGACGTTCGAGTCCGGCCGGCGTCAGGGTCGCGATGAATCCGCGGGTGTCGGCCGCGGCGCGGCGCTTGGTGACCAGGCCGCGGACCCGCATGTCCTCGACCAAGCGGCTGATGCGGCTCAGCGACAGGCCGGCGGCCAGTGCCAGCTCGGTCAGTCGCATCTCCTGGTCCTCGGCCTCGGAGAGGTTCATCAGGGTGACGTACTCGGAGAGCGACACCCCGGTCGACCGCACCAAGTCCTCATCGAGAAGACGCGGTAGCGTCGCGACGATCCGGAGCAGGGATCGCCACAGTCGTTCTTCATCGGCATTCAACGGGGCAAGGCTCACGCCGAAACGATAACGTGTCGATCGTCTCGAAGATTCCGCCGACCCGCAGCGGGAGGGATTGGCGATCACCCAGGCGCGCGTGCCGCCCGGGCGGCAGCCCTGGCCGGCTTCTACCGCACGCTGCTGGACGGCGGGCTGACGTTGATCGTGATCAACAACGTCCGGGACGCGCCACAGGTGGCGGACCTGCTGCCCCGACCGCCAGCTGCCGCACCATTATGACCAGCCGCTGTCGGCCGTCGGCACTGCGGGCTGCAGCGGGGCCTCGCCTGTTCTCGACCGAACTTCCTGGCCAGGGCAGGCGCGGGCCCACCTCACCTTCTAGCTCGGCGGGACCGGGCAACCGCCGAGCCCGAGGCCGATGGAAGCTATCATCCAAACGTTGGGACCGGCGGCCGCTTGCCGGGCCATCGTCGGCGTCCGTGCCGCGACCTACCCGCGTCTTTTGCCGCTGCAGCGGGGACACCACATCACTGTGTCGTCGGCGGCAAATGTGGCGGCCCTGAAGAAGCCTGCTCAGCCCAGGTCATGCTGTGGGAGTCGGTCGATGCCCGTCTGGTCCGGGGGACCGCCCCGGCTACTTCGAGTGGCACAAGCCTGTCCGCCTGTTCGCGGCCAAACCGCGTGAACAACTTGAGCCCCGTGGCCGAGCACCACCAGCTGATGTAACGGCAGATCCACTACTTCTGGCTTACTGCCATGGGTTGCCTCGCTCAGCCTCCGGCCGTATCTCGTGTCACCGCCGGCCACCTCTGCCGCCCGAACGCCACCCTGCAAAGCCTCGCCGACCACCGGGCGGCCCACCGACCAGCTGTGGCTGCACTTCGATCTCGGGCCCACGGCATCGGACATCAGTGCTTCGCGGCCGTTGCGCGGCGTCGCCGCGACCTTGAAGGCGGGGCGTGCTGAACTCGGCTTGCGACCGCGCGAAGTACATGGGTGAGTGGCTCGGTAGGAGCCTCGCACGAGCGAAAGGCCGGATGTGTCGTCGTGGGAAGGTGAGCTGTTCTCGGCCGTCGCGCTGGTTCTTGGTGGGCTGCTGACGCTGTCGGGTCAGCGGATGTCGGATCGGCGCCGGGACCGGGAACAGGACCGGGCGGCCGCGTTCGAGCGGGCACAGGCGCGTGCCGCCGACCAGCGGACCAATCTGTACGAGATCCAGGATCACATGATCGACCTCAGCGACGCGGTTTTCGCGCTGAACCGGCCGGGGGAGTCACAGGCGTCCCGGGAGGCTTCCCTGGCCTCGGTCTCGCATGCTACCCATCGCCTTCGCGCGCTGGTGGAGCGCGTCGCCCGGTACGAGATCCGCGACATTCTCGGCCGTTATCTCGAGGTCAAGGAGGCCGAGCTGCGGGCGGCGTCCGAGTCGGATCGCCGGGTGGTGGGGGTGCGGTCGGCGGCGGTCTTCGCCGAGGCGCAGAAGCTGATCGGTTCGGAGGTCCGGGATCTGGGGTAGTTCCGCGAGTTACCGCTTCCGACCGGCGCGTCCGCCGCCGACGACCTGGTGTGCTGATAGAGGCGTTCGGCCCGCCGTTGTGCCCAAGCCATTCAGCGCAGCAATGTTCCTCCGTCGACGACCAGCACCTGTCCGGTGAGGGCCTCCGCCGCGTCGCTCGCCAGGAAGCCGACGGTGGCGGCGACGTCGTGCGGGGTGAGCGGGCGGGGCAGCGCCTGGGTCGCCTGGGCGGCGGCGAATGCCTCGTCGGGCTGGTAGGCGGTCGCGCCGGTTCGGGTGAGCCCAGGGGCCACGGTGGTGACCGTGACGCCGTTCGAGCCGAGGGAAGTCGCCAGGGAGCGGGCCAGCGCGGTAAGCGCGCCCTTGCTGGCGATGTATCCGAGCAGGTCGGGGCTCGGAGGCTTCCAGATCGTGTCGGACGTGACGAAGACGATCCGCCCGAAGTGCCTCTCCCGCATGCCGGGCACGAAAGCCTGGCTCAGGAGCAGAGCGGATTCGACGTTGACCGCCTGAACCCGCCGCCACACCGACAGGTCCAGGGAATCGAGTTCCACCAGATCGGTGGCGGCGGCCGCGTGGACGAGCACGTCGACGCGGCCGTACTCGGCGAGAATCTCTGCGGCAGCCGTCCGCACCTGTTGTTCCGAGCCGAGGTCGCAGGAGATGTCGCCAGCGCGGTCGACGACGACTACCCGATGGCCCCGGTCGGCCAGTTCGCGCACGATCGCGCCGCCGATGGCGCCGGCGCCGCCGGTCACCACGGCCACGCGGGAAGTTGATGGGTCTGACATACCTCACCTCACATTTGCTTTTGCAAGCAATGTTATGGCTTGTCGTGAGTAGGGCAATGTCAGAAGCACCACAGCGTCCGGCTACAACCCCCACGTCCCGTACCGCTTGGCGGATCTCCTCGGCGGCGACTGGCGACTTGGGGGCGGCGTCGGCGTAGGGCAGCCAAATGTAGGCGTGGCCCGACCCCGGCCTCGATCGGTACCGCCGCGGCGCCGACCAGTTGACGGACACTGCCGGTGTAGGTTGACGGTCCGCCGCAGGGACTTCGGTGGTGCTTCCGTATGCGATCTGGAAGACGCAGCCGATGAGCGTCGGATCCCGCCCGAACTCGGCCACCTGCCGGATTTGGTCCAGCTCACTACGGACGGCCGCCGAAGGATGGAGCTGGGTGGCCGTCCGTCGGTCCGTGGGCCACCCAACGCAAGGCCGGACGGCTCGTCCGGCCGGATTGGCGGCACGCAGCCGGTCGGCTTGGGGTCGATCCGGGCGGCAGCGACGCGGAGCCGGCAAGGCGGCGGTGACACCAGAGCCGGTGCGGCCCTGGGCGCGGCAGCTGGTGAGGGCAGCGGAACCGTGGATGCGTGTAATGACCGACGAGTGTCGAGAGTCACGGGATCGGAACCCCGCACAGCCGAGGCCAGATCGAGGAACTCGTCGAGGGCCGCGCAGCGATCGGCGAACGGGCGGGCCGTGGTCGCAGCGAACTCGTCGATCGACCAGCCGACACCCAGCCGACACCCAGCCCGGCGACGAACCAGCACCCGCCCGCGCGCCAAAGCGATCACGTCGTGGTTGTAGTCGTGGCTCCGTATGGCGGAAGGTGGACGCCAGTTTCACGGACACGCTTGCTCTTCGATTCGAGGCCGATCGGGGAGACCGGCCCGGGCTGGGTGATCGGCGCGTTGACACGCCGCTCGTCGCTGCTGAAGATTCATTCATGTCGCCCGTGGTTGCCCCGATGACGCCCTTCTCCTCGCACAGCCGCCGCTCGCGGATTCTGTTCGCCGCGCTTGAGTTGTTCAGCGAGAAGACATTCGGCGGCACGGCGATCCCGTCCATCGCCGAACGGGCCGATGTGGCCGTGGGGACGATCTACCGGTACTTTCCGAACAAGGAGTCGCTGGGCGAGGCCGTCTTCGTGGCCGGCAAACAGGCGCTCATCCGGGCGGTGCTGACCGACGAGGTGCGCGAGGCCCCGCCGGAGCAGGCGCTGCGTCACATCTGGCACGCGTTGGTGGCCTTCGCGACCGACCACCCGGCGCTGTTCGCCTTCATGGAGTTCCAGATGCATGCGGGATACCTGGGAGCCGAAGCCGCCGCGGTGTTGCGGGAACTCCATTCAGGGCTGGTGGCGGTGATCAGTGCCGCGCAGCACGCCGGTGTGGTGCGCGAGGGGGATCCCCTGATGCTGATCTCCATGGTCTTCGGGTCGTTCGTCGGGGCCACCAAGTACGCCGCCACGCTCGGACTCCCGCTGACCGACCTCGACCTTCCGACGATGGAGCGGGCGGCCTTCGCGCTGTTGGGGGTGCCGGCCGGCGGAACCAGCGGATCGCCTGCGGCCCAATCGTCGGAATCGGACTGACCACATGAACTTCGGGCCCCAGGATCACCGTGGGACTGCTGAGTCGGGCTGAGTCATCTGCGCTTCTCGCGGGCCAGATCGGCGAGCCGCGCCTCGCGCGCGAATCGCGCACGGTCGAGCGCCTTGGCACGCACGCCTGCGGCTACCCGTCGCTCCTGCGCGTCATGGCCAACCGGATCGCAGGCAAGGCACATCTGCCGCTTGCCGAGGCCGGACGGGCATTCGTCGCGGAATTCACGTCACCGTAGGCCACCCACGCCGACCGCCTCGAGGCGGTCGAAACGGGCCAGGCGGCCGTTTCAAACGGCTCCGGTGCCGGGAGGCGGCCGCGTTTCGCTTGCTCACGGCGCTGGACTAGCCGACATCCCGATCATGACGGCGGCCGCTGCGCTGGATGTCTGCACCGACCAGGCCACCCGATCTTGGCCGCCCTCCACCACCTGTATCTGCTCGACGGCTGCGGGTCTGACCACTACCGTTTCCAGCCGATCGTCCGGACTTCGCGCGGCGCCTCTCGCAATGAGTGAACAGCGTGACCGATCGCGAGACGGTGCTGATCCGGACGGCCGAGTCCACCGGCACATGATGGGGGACGCCTTGGCCGCGCTGGAGGACAAGCCGACACCAGCGAACGGCCAGCGGTACCCTTTCCAGCAACCGACGTGGCCCGGATCGGGCAGGAAGCGGAGCCCCAGAACAGCCGCCTCATCGTCCGGCAAGCCGGCGGGCTCGGCGGCACAATGACCGCGGTGCCGCCCGGGGTGAACACTCGGGCGGCACCGGCAGAGTCTGGGCTCAGAAACTCTGGCCGCTCAGCGCGTTCAGGAACACCTGCGGGTTCCAGTACTCGCGGTAGTTGATGATCTGACCGTCGCGGAAGGTCACGAAGGTCGCGTACCTCATGTTGTACGGGTTGCCGTTGGTCAGTACGGATCCGGTCACGCTCCACTCGGCGATGGCCGTGTTCTCGTCGTCCGTCGGGTAGATCTTGAGCGTGGGGATCTCCTTGACGTCGATGAGGTCGGGGTAGCCGCGCAGGTATTCGTAGAGGGCTTCCCTGCCTTCGAAGCGCGACGGGGAACCCTCCGGGGCGAACGGGAATTCGGCGACCACGTCCTCCGCGCACAGGTCGGCCCATCCCCGCATGTCCTTGGCGAGGAACGTGTCGAGGCTGCGCTTGAGGAGGTCCGCGGCCGATGTGGGGTTGCTCATCATGACTCCGGTGTTCGAGGGGTAGCCCGGGACGGGCACCTGCATGCTCGAACTATATCAGTGTGTAAGTGACACACTTACATTTCGGCCCGAATGTTTCCGTGGTCAGAGTCACCCTCACCACTCGAGGGGCATGGTGAACTTGCCGAGCCGGGCGACCTCGGCGCCGAGGTCGGCGATCGTCACGGCGGCCAGTTCCGCTTCGAACGCCTTGCGGGCGCGGTCGAGCACCGGCTGGAGAGCGCCGAGGATGTTGCCGCCGACCGAGCAGTCCTGCTGTGGTGGCGTGCGGTGCACCGCGACCAAGGCGCCGTCTTCGACCGCCTCATACACGTCCAGCAGTCGGATGCTCTCGGCGGGTCGAGCCAGCCGGGCGCCGCCTCCGGCGCCCAGTTGAGAGGTGGTCAGGCCGGCGCCGTTCAGTCGAGAAAGCAGTCCGCGGATGACCGCCGGGCTGGTGTTGACCGAGTACGCCAGATCTTCCGAGCGCAGGGGCTTGTCTCCACTGACCCCTAGGGCGACCAGCGTGTGAACGGCAACAGCGAATCGAGTGCTCGTGGGCATGGCGGTCCCTGCTGGCGCGTGACGACGGAATGTCGCTCCCTACCGTAGCCTCCCGGGCGGCGGGCCGGCCGGATCGAACCTCCAGGCCTGCTCCCGTGTAGTTGTCGCAGAGGGCCGCAGCGACATACCAGCGTCTATATTTGCTTGCGTAAGCAAATGTCGATGAGTGTATCGGTCAGCGACGACGAGGAGCGAAAGGAATGTGCGCGCTCTTCTCATCGGTGGCACCGGCTTCATCGGTTCCACCGTTCTCCAGCATTTGCTCACCGTCAGGCACGCGGTGGGCGCCGTCGTCCGCAGGCCGAGGCCGCGAAGGCGATGACCTAACTTGGCGCCGAGGGGCGGCGGGTGAGGTCACCGATATGGCATGGCTGGGTGGGCTGTTCCGCGAGGTCGCGGCGGTCGTCACTGCCGGCACCGCCCCGGCCGGTGAGGAGACTGTCGTCGACGCTGCCATCGGCGTCCTCGCCGGTACGGACAAGTCGTTCGTGCACCGGTGGGCTCTGGGACGTCGGTGAGAACGCCCGTGACCGCACGTTTCCGGCGGCCCCGGGCTGCGTGCATCGCGCGCACGGACTGCCGTCGGGCTGGGGGATCTGGTTGCTTCACCAGTCCAGTCCACCGAGCCCGGCGGCGGAGATCGTGAAAGGTGACCGCGGGCAGTGCCTACCGGAAGAGACCTTCGACAAGGTCCCCGAGCTCAGCCCGGGTACGGACAGGGTCGGGGCCGGTCGTCCGAGTCGCCCGCGTCCCTCCAGGCCCGCGTTTAGCCTGAGATCAGCTCGAGCAGGCCCTCGAAGTCGGTCAGGCATGGCCCGCAGCTTCGGAGGTGGACGTCGATGCCGGGGTAACGGGCGCGGGCATCCTCGGGATCGGCAGCGTGTAGGTCGGCATATACGTGCAGCATCTCGATGACTTCTTCGCATCCGACGTCACGCGGGTCGGTGCGCAAGAAGGTGTCGAGGTCTCCAACCCGGCCTTTCATCGATCCTCCGGTAGGTAGCCCTTGATGACCAGTGTCTTGCGTAACCTACGGCGGGCGTCGAACAGCGTCTTATAAATCGCGTTGCGGTTGGTGTCCAACTCGATGCACAGCACGTCGAGTGGCCGGCCGTCGAGCACAACGGCCTTGAAAACGCGTCGTTGATGTTCGGTCAGCTCATTTTCGATCGCGAAGCGAGAAGCGGCGAGCAAGTCTCGCCACTCGGCCTCTCGTTCGGCCGAGAGACCGAAAGTGTCCGGTATTCGTTCCCAGTCGGATTCGTCGAACGGTGTCAGCGGTTGTTTCGTCCACGTGTGCCGGGCGATCTTGGCCGAGACCTCCAGGACGACGAACTTGTACGCCCAAGTGGTGAATCGGCTCTCACCCCGGAAGGTGGACAACTTCCCGAGAATGGCGAGCATCGCGTCGGCCGCGACCTGGTGGGCGAGGTCGTCCGCTTCGACGCCGACGATCGCTGGCCGCCTCGACCGCCGATTCACCTCGGCCCGCGCGGCCCGTAGCAGGAGCGCGTGCAGCCGCGCGTGCGCGTCATCTCGAACAGTGCCCTGAGCGCCGAGCTCGGTGAGCCATTGCGCAGAGGTGTCGTCTAGTGGCACGAGCACCAGCGTACGAAGTCGATAGCCGCGCAGCTGCATCGCCCGTCCTTTGGGAGTCCTACCTCGCTGTGCGCGGCGTGACCCGCTGCTCGACCGCCACCCGGCCAGTTACTATGCTTGCACAAGCAAAGGAGGTTGAGATGGAGACGTTCACCATCGCTCGGCACGTCGTCGATCGCGTGGGTTTTGGCGCCATGCAGCTCGCCGGGCCGGGAGTGTTCGGGCCACCCGCAGACCGGGACATAGCGCTGGAAGTCCTGCGCCGGGCCGTGGAGGGTGGCGTCAACCACATCGACACCGCCGATTACTACGGGCCGAGGGTCGTCAACGAGCTGATTCGCGACGCTCTGTACCCGTACCCCGAGGATCTCGTGCTGGTGAGCAAGGTCGGTGCCCGTCGGACACCATCTGGTGGCGTCGTCGCCTGGGATGACCCGCGAGCACTACGCCAGGGGATCGAGGACAACCTGACGGTCCTTGGCGTCGACCGGTTGGCCGCCGTGAACCTGCGGGTGATGGGCGGCCGCGGGGCCGACGCACGATTCGCCGATCAGGTTGAAGTCATGGCGCAGGCCCGTGACGACGGGTTGATCGACGGCGTCGGTCTGAGCAACGTCTCGCCCGAGCAGCTGCTACTGGCTCTGACAATCACCGAAGTTGTGTGCGTGCAGAACTCGTTCGGCCTGCTTGAGCGCGGCTCGGACGCGGTGCTGCGGCTATGCGCGGATCGGGGCATCGCCTTCGTGCCGTTCACTCCCCTGGGATTTCCGGCAAGCCAGCGGCAGTCGATCGTCGCGCATCCCGACGTACGCGACGTGTCCCGCCTTCTGGGCATCAGCCCGGTGCAGGTGGCGCTGGCTTGGGTGGCCGGCGCGGCTCCGAACGTCCTGCTCATCCCCGGGACATCGAGCCTCGGGCATCTCGCCGAGAACTTGGCTGTCCGCGACATCACGCTCGATGACGCCAGCGTCGAGCGATTGAACCGGGCCTTCGGAGTATCGCCGTCATGACAATGCTGCATCCCGGCGATGAGTTCCCGGCCGTGACCCTGAGGCTGCCCGACGGTGCCTCGCTGCAGCTACCCGGTGCGCTCGAGGGCGACATGGGTGTCGTCCTTTTCTACCGGGGCGCCTGGTGCGCTGACTGCAACGTGCAATTGGCAGCGTTTCAGCAAGCTATGCCCGAGCTGACCGCCGCAGGCGTCCGGGTGTTCGCCCTCTCCGTCGACGGTGAGCCGGTCACGACCACGATGGTTGCAGCGTTGGGGCTGACCTATCCAGTCGGACACAGTGCCAACACCATCGAAATAGCCGAGCTGACCGGCGCATTCGACAACGACGATCCCCGGTACCTCCAACCCGCCGGCTTCCTCATAGACCCCACCGGCCACCTTCTCGTCAGTGTCTACGCCAGCGGCACGGCGGGCCGGCTTACCCCTGCCGACGTGCTGTCAGCAACGGCAGCAGCCGGTTGAAGGACACTCATGACATCCGACACGGTGCTCGATTCCTACAACGGGCCTGGATACCGCGTAGTCGCCAATGCCGCGCATTTGACGGAACTCGACGGGGTCTTCCGCGCGTCGTTTGCGGCTCAACCGTCCGCCGAAACCCGGATCGGCGTCGAGACCGCAGTCCCTACGTAAGAACAGGCTCATCCGTCGCTGACAAGCAAGCTCGCAGCACTTTCCACGCCTGAGCTTCTCGGCGACCCCGGCAGTCGCGGCGCCGGCCGGGACTTTATGAGGGTGGCATCCCGCTCGACGCCAGGCGGCACGTCTCGGTGGACTCGGCGATCGAGCAGCCGACACCAAGCCTGCGATCAACCGCCAGCCGCTGTACCCGTCCAATGCGAAGACCGTCTTCCCGGGGCGGGCCGGAAGGTGCGGAGGTGGACCATCGGGCGTCGCTCAGCCGAAAGTGGACTCCGGGTGACTTCGGCCTCGTTCTGACCGAGAAGGCAGGTTTTCTCAGCGCAGTAGCCTTCCACCGCATACGCCGAGGGTGACGAGCGTGTTGACGCCGCGAAACGCGTACTGATGTACATGGCGTCGACGGTAGTTCCTCGTTGTCTTACCTGCGTGCGGGCATCGTCACCCTGACTACCTTTTTGGAAGCCAGCCTGGTTAGCTCAAGACCATGACAAGCACACAATTCGAGGTCGACGAGATCTCCTCCGCGTACTGGCGCATCTCATTCGCCAATGGCCCGCTCAACCTGCTTGACGAGAACACCGTCGTCGAGCTCGCCGGACTGCTGACCCGGATGGAGCAGGAACCCGCGTTGACCGTTGCGGTGTTCACCAGCAGCAACCCGGACTACTTCATGGCGCACTGGGACGTGCGCTCGGGCCGCGATCGCATCGCAGCGCTGCCGCCCACGCCGACAGGACTTGACCCCTACCTCGACAATCTCATCCGACTGAGCCGCCTGCCTCTGCTGACTGTCTCGGCCGTGCGCGGCCGGGCCCGCGGAGCGGGCAGCGAATTCGTACTCGCCACGGATGTCCGGTTCGCAGGTGACCGTGCGGTCCTCGGCCAGTTCGAGGTCGCCGCAGGAGCGGTGCCCGGTGGCGGCCCTATGGCACGGCTGCCTCGACTGGTCGGCCGGGGCCGGGCCCTGGAGATCCTGCTGGGTGCGGACGACTTCCCGGCCGGCGTGGCCGCCGCGTACGGCTACGTCAACCGTGTCGTCCCGGACGCCGAGCTCGACGCCTTCACCGACGCGTTCGCCCGCCGCGTGGCTGGCTTCGACAAGACCGCGGTCCGTGAGACCAAGGAGCTGGTCGATGTGGCTTCGCTGCCGCCGGAAGCCGAGTTTCCGCCGGGCCATCAGGCGTTCGGCCGGAGCCTGCGACGGCCTGGCATGCAGGAGCGTTTCGCCCGGCTTTTCACGGCCGGTTTCCAGCAGCCCGGCAACTTCGAACTCGACCTGGGGGCTCGCATCGCTGGAACACCGGTCGAGCCCACCGAAGTATGACGCGGCCGTGACTGCCCGCAAACCGTATGTTGCGCCCGACGCGCTGTGCTCCATCGAGCGAAGCCTCGCAGTCGTGGGAGAGCGCTGGAGTCTGCTCATCCTGCGGCAGGCGCACTCCGGCACCACCCGATTCGCCGATTTCCAGTCCGCGCTGGGCCTCTCGCCGCAGGTCCTCACGGCGCGACTGACGACCCTGGTGGCCGCTGGTGTGCTCGAACCTCGCGAGTATCGCGTGGCGGGTGCGCGCACGCGGGTCGACTACCACCTGACCGTTGCAGGGCGTGAGCTGCGCCTGGTACTCGGGGCCTTGCAGCAGTGGGGCGACGACCATTTACGCTCGCCGGGGGACCCGCCCGCATATGGCCGTCGTCGCGTCGCCGACGAGCGCCCGGTGCGAGTCGCCTTCGTGGCCGAGGACGGGCGCACTGCCGCCGTCGATGAGGTGAGCATCGCCGCCGACCCTGACCGCACGTTCGTCAAAGGCCTGCGGTGAGTGGTACGACATGCACACCAAGCCAGCACCGATGCGGCCAAGGCGGCCAGCCCAAGGTGAGCTCGGAGAGGTAGCCACGTCGGCGACCGTTCGTCAACGCTTTGCTGCTCGGCCGGGACGCCTCGGGGCGCACGCCCACCAAAGGGGCTGGTGTGCTTCCGGACCTTCCATCGTCGAGTAGCCGATCCGACGCACCAGACCGTATGGCCCGGAGGTGGCGGCATAACGACGAGAGCCGGCACAAGGGGCCGGACGAGCGTCTACTGGTCAGAGCTGATGCCGGGAGACCGATGCGGAGCCGGCGTGGCCGTTCTCGTTCGGCCGCCCTGCAACTACAGGGCAGAGATCCATCCGGCCTGCCGGCCGCCTTCGGCCAGCACGTGGTTTGGTCGGCACGTGGTGCGACTGAAACTGTCCGACAGGTGCCGTTGCTGGTAGGGGCCGCATCTTCCGATGCGGCCCCTACCGCGGGCCGGGTCAGAAGGCGGCAATGCCCTCAGAGTTGGCGCCGCCCGGCACCGTCGTCGAGCTCGCACGGTGCAGCCGTCCGTCTCGGGCGATGGTGAACTTGGTGACTCCGTCCGTGCCGCCGCCGGTCTGGGCGTACAACGTCCGCCCGTCGGGGGAAACAGTGGCGTCGACGGCACCGGGACCGTCGGTGGCCTCAGCGCCCAGGCTTTCCAGCGAGCCGTCCGCGCGGGTGCGGAAGGCGCTGATGGTCGCTGAGCCGGCGTTGGACAGGTAGAAGACGCCGTTCACGCCCACGATCCAGCACGTCGCTGCGCCACCCGTCGGGGACGAGGACAGCGCAGTGAGCCTGCCGTCGTGATGCACGGAGAAGGTGGCGGCGGCGTTCGGGCCGGCTTCGGCGACGACGGCGTGACCCCAGCGGTCGAAGGCCGCCGCGAAGGGAACAGCGCCCGCTTCGACGTTGTGCGCCGCGGCGAGCGTCAGCCCGCCGGTGTGGTCCACGCCGAAGGCGAGGATCTCGTTCGTGTTGGCCTTGGTGGTGATGAGCAGATGCCGGCCGTCGGGGGTGAACGCGACTTGCCCGGCGGAGTGTGTGAACTCCGGGGTGGCGGTGGCGTCGAGGCCGAGCGAGCGGTGCCACGACGGCACCCGCACCAGGCGGTCCCCGATGCGGCGGAAGCCCTGGACCGAGCCGCCGTCGCGGGTGTTGAGGACGTAGACCAGGTTGCCGTGCACGGCGACACTGGTCGGGAAGACCCCGCCGGATCCGGTCACTTGCAGCCGGGTGAGTCGGGCACCGCGTACGGCGAAGACGGTGATCGTGTTGCTTCCGGCGTTGACCGCGTAGAGCAGGCCGTGTTCCCGATCGAGCGTGAGTGAGCCCTGCGAGGCGAGGGGGTCGGCGGCCGCTCCGGTCTGAAGACCGCCGCGGCCGCCGGTCGAGTACGTGGCGAGCGCGTGAAGGTGCTCGTCGAAAGCAACGATCGAGTTTCCGTCCAGTGCGTTGGTCTGGACGAAGACCCCACCTGCCGGGTGGTGCCTGGTCGACGCCGAGGCCGGCCCGGCGGTGGTGGCCGTTGCGGCCAGGACGGCGCCGGCGACGGCAGCGGCGCGAGTGGTGTTGTTCATCGGTCTGCTTCCTGAGTCATCGGTGTTCCTCGGACGCGTGTTGGTGTCCGGGCACTCAGAGGCTCTTACGGCACGTAAGCCCTTGGTAAGACTCGTCACGGAGTACCGACGGTCGCGGCCGGCTTCGGGCCACTTCGACTGTGACCAATGGAACGACTTGCTTGCGAAAGCAAATCAGCGTGCTTACGGTGACTTCAAGTACGTGAAGAGACCAGTTTCGAAGGAGTCCAGGGATGGACAACAGCACACGCCGAAGCTTCCTTGCCGGCGCCGCAGCTTTGGCCGCGGCCCCCGTGGCCGGCTCCGCCGCGGCGGCCCTCGCCACGCCCGCCGCCGCATTCGCTTCGGCCGGGGCAACTGCCGAGGACCCGAACGACCTGCCGGACTACGCGCCGATCCCGCCGTCATCGCTGGGGAAGCCGGTCAACAGCCTGGGCTACGCGGTCGGAAAGGTCAGCCGCAATCTTTACTTCGTCACGGACACCGACTACCTGTCCGCGTTCATCGCCACCCGCGACGGGGTCGTCCTGCTCGACGCCCCACCGACCCTCGGGCACAACATCCAGCGCGCGATCGACGAGGTCACCAAGCCCCTCGGCCTACCCAACAAGGTCACACACCTCATCTACACGCACCATCACTCGGACCACGCCGGCGCTTCTTCCATCTTCGGCAAAAACATCGCCCGTATCGGCCACAGCGAAACCCGCCGACTGCTCAAGCGCGACAACGACCCCAAGAAGCCGGCGCCGGAGGAGACCTTCGACGACCACCGCACGTTGCACATCGGCGGTGAGCGCATCGAACTTCACTGGTTCGGCGAGAACCACACCCCCGACAACATCTATATCCACCTGCCCGGCCACGACGCGCTCGTCCTAGTCGACATCGCCTACCCCGGCTGGGTCCCGTTCTCCAACCTCAATCTCAGCGAGGATGTGCCAGGTTCCGTCGCCGCATCGGCGAAGGCGCTCGAGCTTCCCTGGAAACACTTTCTCGGGGGGCACCTGGGCCGTGTCGGAACCCGGCGGGACGTACAGCTCCACGACGCGTACATGGCCGACCTCAACATCGAGGTCCGGCGGGCACTGACCACCGTCGACCCGACGCCGTTCTATGCCAAATACGGCGCCAACGCTTGGGCGGCGGTGAAGCATCACCTCAACTATGTTTCCTCCGTCGCGGCGGAGCCGGTAATCAAGAAGTACCTCGGCCGGCTCGGCGCGGTCGATGTCAACACCGAGTCGATTGCGTTCGCGTTGCTGGAGTCTGCCCGGCTCAACCAGGGCTTCGAAATGAGCGTCCACGACTGACGACTCGTCGATGATCGGCGTCACCGGCGCGACGAGCCCGGTGGCGCCGACAGGGTTGGAACCCCGCGCGGCCCGCCTACGCAAATTGGTGTTACTTCGTTGCCGCTGGCGCTCCGCGAAACGTCACTCGACCGAGGCGTACGAGCTTGCAAACGGGGACCGGCCGTCATATGTCGGCGGCCAAATGGGCGCTGCGGGTTGCGCCGCGGTGACCGCTCCGAGATGTGCTGCTCAGCCCGGCATAACGGCTGTGCGCCCTCGATCGCGCAAGCCCCATTGACTCTGGGATACGTTGCCCGGCGATCCGGCAGTCGTCAATGCGGCCGTGATGCAAATCCCCAGCAAGGCCGTGCCGGCTACGCCATCCGCTGGCGTAGCTGTCGTTACACCGGCCCGGCGCTGGAGTACAGGCTGTCCCGCCCAGCCTCTGGCGTAGGGCTCGCTCGCAGCGGTGCCCGCAAAGACCGCGAGTTCCGTTCCATCAATGACTGGAGTAGACGTGTCCAGCAAAAACAGAAATCCTCGAATCGCTCGGTTGCTGCAGGGTGCGGTGGTGCCGGTACTGGCGCTCGGATTTCTTGGTGCCTCAGCGGTGCCGGCTCTTGGCGCCGCGGCCACCATCGCTACCTACAGCGTGGTCGGGGTTCCCCGGGTTATCGGCCTGCCAGGGGCCACGTCCGCCGAGGGCGTAGCCGCTGGCGCGGGGCCGACCTTCTACGCGACTGATCTGTTCAACGGCGACATCTTCCGCGGCGACATCCGTAGCGGAGCCGTGGAGAAGTTCATCGACGCCCCCGATGGAAGCCAGGCGGCTGGCTTGAAGGCTGACGTCCGCCACGGTTTGCTCTTCGTCGCCGGCAGCTTCAGCGGCCAGGCGTACGTCTACAACCTCCGTACCGGCGCCCTTCTAGCGACCTACCAACTCGCCCCAGACGGCGATCTCATCAACGACGTGGCGGTTACGGCCGAGGGCGCATGGCTCACCGACTCTGCAGAGGCGAAACTCTTCTTCATTCCCGTCGACGGACACGGCAGGCTAGGCGCTGCCCGCACGCTGATGGTCACCGGACCGGCCGCAGACACAAGCGGCACAGTCAACCTCAACGGGATCGTGGCCGCACCCGACGGCCGCACGCTGATCGTTGCCCACACCCCCACCGGCCGGCTCTACAGGGTCAACCCGGCTACCGGCGCCAGCGACGAGATCCAAGGCATTGATGTACCCAATGTCGACGGTCTCGTGCTTGACGGGCACCGGCTGTGGGCGGTACGGGCTGCCGACAACCTGATAGTGCGATTCCAGCTGAACAGCAGCCTGACCCAAGGCGTGCAGACCAAGGTGATCAGCAGCCCTGCCTTCGGCTTCCCCACCACCGCCGCATTGTTCGGCGACCGCCTCGCCGCGGTGAACGCGCATTTCGAGTCCGGCATCCCATCAACCTCGCCCACCTACGAGGTAGTCGTCGTCAACTCCTGACAGTGACGGCACGACCGTGGAGTTACGGCGATATCTTGCCGTGGCCCCACGGTCGTGCCGAGCGCCTGCCAGCCGCAGCGGCGGTATGCAGGCGCACCTCCGAAGGCACGATGAGACAATGAGTAACGCATTCCCGGACGACTGAATGGTCGGCGCCCCGGGCAATCCGACGCGAGTTCGTCGCGACGCGCGAGAGGTTCTCTCAAGTGCTCACCTAGCCGTCCCTCCAGGAGCAGGAGCGCAGGCATCGAGGGCGCTTTCACCGCGACCGAGCCAGCCGCATGCGAGGCCGTCGATCAGGACGACCAGCGCCTGGAGGGCCACCGCGCACCATCAAACTGCCTAGTCGTTTCGGCCCTTCGCGGGCTCACTGCCACCCGTCGTCGCGGTGGCGACGACGCAGGCCTCTGGGGGAAATCGGCGGTGGCCGGAGCAGCGTCGTTGGATGCCTGCTCGAGCAGCGCGTCCGCGCCGATCCGGTAGGCCACGTGGATTTGCTGCGGGCCCTGCATTTCAGGAGGGACCCGCAGCCGGTGCGCCAGGGGTAGTCCGGTTCAGGTGGTGCTACCGAAGCTGCGTCACCATGTCGAGTATTCAGCGGATTGCACCAGACGGCGCGGGCAAGCGTGGCGGAACGGAGCTGCCATATCGCCGCCCAGCCGTGCTGCCTAAACCTATGCACGCCGACTGCGGCACCGATCGTCGTGATCGTGCAGCTGCAGCACGGGATCAGGCGTCACCATGCCTTCCGTTACGAGGCTGGTGATCGAGCCGTGCCTCATGTCGAGTCGGCGGTCCTGGGGGTGGAGGCGACGGTCGGGCGCAGGCGCGCGGGTGTCACGGCCGCAGCGACCGGCCGTGACACCCGCGTGCCCGCGTTTCCGTCGCCGCCGCTACCCCCGTGATGCCGGGCCGGCCTCACAGCGCCGGATCGACCAGGACCTTCATCGTCGACGCCTGACGCAGCGAGGCGATGGCGTCCAGGGCGCCGGAGAGCGGCACCACCTCGGTGGTCAGGTCGGCCACCGGCAGCCGGTTGTCGGCCAGCATCGGAATGACGTCGTCGAACTCGGAGACGTACGTGAAGGAGCCGCGAACCACGAGCTCCTTAAACAGGATGGTAGCGGGGTCAAGTCCGGAGCCCGGCCCGGCGCCGACGACCACGAGCGTCCCGCGCGGCTCCAGCGCACCGACGGCCTGCCGGGTGGCGCCGGCGTTGCCCGAGCACTCGATCACCGCGTCGACGGCAAGACCTTCCGGCATTTCGGCCGGTGAG
Organism: Paractinoplanes toevensis; assembly: GCF_018332695.1. Taxonomy (GTDB): domain Bacteria; phylum Actinomycetota; class Actinomycetes; order Mycobacteriales; family Micromonosporaceae; genus Actinoplanes; species Actinoplanes toevensis. Next base: position 42,650 of record NZ_BOQN01000062.1, on the reverse strand, counting down.
AGGACCTCGTCCGCTCCCGATGCGGCTCCGAACCGGCGCCGCTCGGGCGAGGGCTCGGAGAGCACGATCCGCCCCGCACCGGCTTGCCGCAGCAGGCGGATCACGAGCTGACCGATCGGGCCACCTCCGGTGACCAGGATCGTGCGCCCTCCGACATCGCCGGCGAGCCGTACGGCTCGCAGTGCGGTGGCGGCGGGCTCCACCCACGCGGCCTCCACGCGGCCCATTTCTTCCGGAATGACCCGCAGCGTGGATGCTGCGAGCAGCAGCCGCGGGGCCAGACCGCCGTCCTGCTGCATGCCCACCGCAGTCTCCTGGGTGGCGCGTACGCAGTGGTTGAACTGGCCCGCGCGGCACCAGCGGCAGGTGCCGCATATGTTGCCGTTCGGGTTGATCGCGACCCGCATGCCGGGCCGCCAGCCGCTGACACCCTCGCCGACGCTGCGGACCCGGCCGGCCACCTCGTGACCCAGGATGTGGCCGGCTGTATAGACCTCGAGGTCGGCGGCGTGCAGGTCGCTACCGCAGATGCCGGTGAGATCGACGTCGACGAGAACCTTGCCGGGCGTCGGCTCTGGTTCCGGGTGCTCGGCGAGAACGGTTCGACGGCCGGACGTGAACAGCACGGCCGGCATGGTTCGGGTAGGGGAGCTCATCGATGGTCAGGACCCGTATTCGAGCCGGGCGATCCGCTCGGCGATCATGATGGTGGTCAGGTTCGTGACCGTCGACGGCACCTCGGGGATGATGGAGGCGTCGACGACACGCAGCCCGCTCAGGCCCCGGACCACACCACGCGCGTCGACCACTGCCCAGGGGTCCTGCGGGCCGCCCATAGGCACGGTCGAGGTCGGGTGGCCATACACGGCGAGGTTGTCCCGGATCACCTGGGCGAGTGTGTCGTCGTCGGAGACCGTATCGCCGGGCACCAGTTCGCCGGCCGAGTACGGCGCGAACCGGTCGTTGCGTCCGATGGCCCTGCTGAGCTTGACGCCCTCCAGCATGCGGCGCCGGTCGCGCGGCGTGGCGAGATAGTTGTTGTCGATGATCGGCGCCGCCTCGGGGTCGCGGCTCGCCAGTCGCAGCGTGCCGCGGGACTCGGGCTGCACCACCGATACGGCGAAGACGATGGCCCCGCCGGTCGGGCTGTACGAGCCGGGCATCAGGTGGGTGGCGGTGATGTGCAGGTCGAGTTCATCCTCGGCGGCCTCGCTGGAGGCGATCCACAGCAACGCCCCTACGGCCGGTGACATCTGCAGGTGGTCCGGCGCCAGCGCGTACGCGTTGTAGTAGAAGGGCTGGTCGTGCAGGCGCTTGCCGACCGGCAGGTCGGCGACCGTGCTGATGCCCAGTCCCGCCAGGTCCGACGCAGGGCCCACGCCGGAACGCAGCAGGACGGCCGCGCTGCCGTATGTTCCCGCGGACAGGATGACCTCGCCGGCGCGCTGCTCCGTGCCGTCCGCGGTGCGGACACCTACCGCACGGGCGCCTTCGAACAGCACGCGGTCCACGGTGATGTCACCGGCGATGGTGAGGTTGGGGCGTCGACGTACGGCTTCGGTCAGGTAAACCAGCGAAGTGTTCTGCCGGACGCCGTCGAGCACGGTAAGCGGGTAACCGCCCGCGCCGGCCGGGTCGTCGCCGTTGAAGTCGCTGACCCGCTTGAAGCCCTGAGCCACCGACGCCTCGACGAAGCCTCGGAGCCCCGGCGTCAAATCGGCGTCCGTGCGCTGGCGCACCGGTAGCGGCCCGGTACGGCCGTGGAAGCGGTCGTCGCCGGTGGGAGTGTTCTCCATCGCCCGGAACGCGGGTAGTACGTCCGCTTGCGACCACCCGTCGATGCCGTAGCGGCTCCAGCGGGCGAAGTCCTCGGCGCGGGCCCGGATGGCCACCCCGGCGTTGACTGCCGAGCTGCCACCCAGGACACGGCCGCGTGGGGTCGGAATGGTGGGGGAGCCGGTGCCGCCGCGCGCGGTGTAACCCCAGTCGTGGGCCGGGTCGGCGACGACGTCGGCGTTGCGCAGGCTTTCCGGGTACGCCCCGGGCGCATAGGCCGTCCCCGCCTCCAGCAGCAGCACACGCCGCCGCGGGTTCTCGCTGAGGCGGGCTGCGAGCACGGCACCGGCCGACCCGCCCCCAACCACGATGACGTCGGTGGATGCGTTCTCCGACATGACGCACGTCCTCTCTTGTGGCAGACCTTCCCGCAGAGTAATCCTAATGCTTGCGCACGCAAGTGACATGGATCTCCTTGGTTTTTCATTGCTTGAGCAAGTAACTGCTGCCTATGTTGGCCGCATCCACAACGGATCGGAGAGGGTCATGAGAGCCATCCAGCAACGGCAGTTCGGCGATCCCGCCGTGCTCTCGGTCGCGGAGGTCAGAGAGCCGGAAGCGCGACCCGGTCGGGTCCGGGTCCGGGTGAAGGCAGCGGCAGTGAATCCGCTCGACCTCGCCATACGGTCCGGGCGTTTGCAGGCCGCTTTCCCGGATCTCGCGCCGCCGTTCGTCCTGGGTGCGGATTTCGCCGGAACCGTCGTCGATGGCGACGGGCCGTTCCGCCCGGGAGCCCGGGTAGCTGGGCTTGTCCCGTGGCTTGCCACCCACGAGGGCGTGTACGCCGAGGTTATTTCTGTCGACCCCTCTTGGCTCGCCGAGGTTCCCGCCGGGCTGGACGACGTGCTCGCCGCCGCGGTGCCGCTCGGCGCCGAGACCGGCACGCAGGCCGTGGACCTCGCGGGCATCTCCGCGGGTCAGACAGTGCTGATCACGGGTGCGAGCGGGTCGGTCGGCGGCTTCGCCACACAGCATGCCGTCGCGCTCGGCGGCCGCGTCGTCGCGGTGGCCTCGGCGGGCGACGAGGACTTCGTCGCCGCGCTGGGCGCCCACGTCGTCCTCCGGCGTGACGGCGGCCCGGAGAAGTTGGTGGCGGCGGCCCGTGCGGCCGTTCCGGAGGGCTTCGATGCCGTCGTCGATGTGGCGGGAACGGGCGGCGACCTGCTGCCGGTGGTCCGCGACGGCGGCGTCTTCATCGCGGTGAGCGGACCGGAACAGCCTCCTTCGCGACCCGGCGTCCAGGCGCACCGCTTACACGTCCAGCCGCGCGGCGACCAACTCGCCGGCATCCTCGCCGACCTGGCGGCCGGCCGCGCTGTCACGCGGGTCGGTCTTGTCCTGCCACTGGAGGAGGCAGCCGAGGCCCACCGCAGAGCCGAACGTCGGGACATCCGGGGCAAGATCGTCCTCACCCTATAACACATGCATGAGCAAGCAAGCTAAGAAGTGAGAGCAGGAGATCCCATGCCATTCACGCAGATCGCGGCCGTGGTCATGGCCTTGACCGCGAGCCTGGCGTCAACACCGGCCCACCGGGACGCCGGTCCGGAACAGTGGCCAATGGCCGGACAGAACATCAACGACACCCACCACCAGGCCGCCGAGCACAAGATCTCGGCCGCCAACGTCGGCCGTCTGAAGCCACGCTGGACGCTGACCACCGCCGGCGCCGTCTCGGCGACCCCTACCGTCGTCGACGGGGTCGTCTATGTGCCCGACTACGGCGGCAAGCTATGGGCCGTCGCCGCCACCAGCGGTCGCGTCCTGTGGTCCAAGGACATCGCCGATTACACCGGCGTCGCCGGTGACGTGTCCCGCACCAGCCCGGCCCTCGACGGCCAGAACCTCATCCTGGGCGACGGCTGGATCCTCAGCCCGGGCGCGGCAGGCGCCAAAGTGTTCGCCGTCAACCGCCACACGGGCAAGCTCGTGTGGTCGACCCAGGTCGACACCGACCCGGCGTCCATGATCACCGGCTCGCCGGCGATCCACGACGGCATCATCTACCAGGGTGTCTCCTCCAAGGGCGAGGGTGTGGAGGCCAGCACGTTCCGCGGCAAAATCGTGGCACTGGACGCACGAACCGGGCGAATGCTGTGGAAGACCTACACCGTGCCGTCGAACAACGGTGACAGCGACTCCAACCTGCCCGGCTACTACACGGGCAACGCCGTATGGTCCTCCAGCCCGGTGATCGACCCCGTACGCGGCCTCATGTACGTCGGCACCGGCAACAACTACACCGTTCCCGACGGCATCTGCGAGGCACCGGACCAGACCGGATGCACGCCGTCGGCCCCCGACAACTACCTCGACTCGATCCTTGCGCTGCGACTGCGCGACGGCCACGTTGCCTGGTCCGTCCGCACGATCGACAGCGATCTGTGGACAGTTCCCCGTCCGGCCGGCCCGGACTACGACTTCGGGGCAGGCCCCAACCTGTTCACCACCGTCGACCCCGCAACCGGCCACCGGCGCCAGCTGTTGGGTATCGGCCAGAAGAGCGGCGTGTACTGGGCCGTCGAGCCGGCGACCGGGAAGGTGGCCTGGCAGACCGTCGGTGGTCCCGCGGGCAACGGCGGTAACGGCGGAATTGAATACGGCACCGCCACCGACGGCCGACGCATCTACGTGGCCGAGGGCGACACCGCGCGCAAGCCGTACGTCCTGGGCGGTACAGGACCCTACGCCGGCCGGACGGCCACGGCCGGGTCGTGGGCCGCGCTCGACCCCGCAACCGGCCGCATCCTCTGGCAGACGCCCGACCCGGGCGGCTCGTTCGATACCTCGTTCGTGAGCTCCGCCAACGGAGTCGTCTACGCCGGCTCGCTCGACCCCACCGGCACCAACATGTACGCACTCGACGCCCGGACCGGTCAAATCAAGTGGAGCTTCGCGAGCGGCGGCTCGGTCACAGGCGGCGCCGCGATCGCCGACGGCTCCGTCTACTGGGGCTCCGGATACTGCGGCACCCAGTGCCTCGTCGACGGCACGCCGACGATCAACAACAACAAACTGTACGCCTTCGGCCTGCGCTAACAAGGACCGGCAAGCAGCCGCAGAGTGGGACCGCCGACCAGGACGGCTCACCTCCAGTGCCTGCTCGGCCTCCTGAACCCCCTCGCATGCGGCGACGACGCAGAACGGGACGGTCATCCTCGGCCATACACGCTGGCCGGGGATGAGGGCACCGCGCCGATTGGGACAGGTCTCAAACGACGGCCTCGCGGCTGCACAGGCCCACTCGATTCATCCACCCCAGGAGAACGCCATGACATCAAGCGACAAACCGATCTCCGGTACCTCTCGCCGAGCCCTTCTCGCGATGACCGCGATCCCCGCCTTGGGTACCCTCCTGCCGGCTGGCGCGGCCTTCGCCGCCGACACCCCGGCTTCCTCCGATCTGCCTGACTTCGCGCCCATCCCGCCGTTCGCCAAAGGACCCGCCATCGGACCCGAGGGCTATTACGTCGCACCGATTCGCCGGAATCTGTACTGGGTAACCGACGCCGCGGGGTACGTGGCCGCCTTCCTGACGACCCGGGACGGCGTCGTGCTCTTCGACGCCCCACCTTCGATGGGCGGGAACCTGCAGCGCGCCATCGACTCGGTTACACTGCCATCCGGCCGGCCCAACCGGGTGACTCACCTGGTGTACTCACACTTCCACGTCGACCATATCGGTGCTTCGGGCCTTTTCGGCAAGGACGTGGTGCGCATCGGCCACACGGAGACCCGTCGCGTGCTGCGCGGCCTGAAGGACCCCCGGCGCCCCGTACCGGACGTCGTCTTCGACGACCGCTACGTGCTGCGTGTCGGTGGCGAACGCGTCGACCTCGCGTATCACGGGCCGAACCACACCATCGACAGCATTTTCGTCCACTTCCCGCACCATCGGGCGCTCATGCTCGTCGACGTGGTCATCCCGTCCTGGGTGCCGTTCGCGGCGCTGAACGTCAGCCAGGACATCCTCGGACTCGTCGGTGTACCCGCGACCGCACTCGACTACAGCTTCGACACCTTCATCGCCGGGCACGTCAAGCTCGGCAGCCGGCGTGAGGTTTCGCTGCATCAGCAGTACATGGACGACCTCACCGCGAGCGCCCAGCACGCGATCGACACGGTTGATCGCACTCCCTTCGCCCAGAGGTATCCGGGTAACCAGTGGGCCGTGACCAAGACGTATTTCGACGCGCTCGTCGCGGCCACGGCCGCCCCGGTCGTCGCCAAGTACACGGGGGTGCTGGCCGGTGCCGACGTCTACACCGACAGCAACGCCTTCGTGCTCATTGAGTCCCTGCGCCTCGAGTCCGGCTATGGCCTCTCCGTGCACCCCTGAAGCCCGCCAGTAAACGGCCAACCCACTGTTGTCTTCGTGTCGTCACGGCCGACCTGTACGCCTGCCGCCGCAGCGAGGACGAGCTTCACTGGCCCAAACTGCTGACGCGGGCGCCGCAGGCGACTACTCACTGGTGCACAACCTCAGGGTTGCACGAGACGACCGACGACATCTTCCAGGGGACGGAAGCGACCGCCAGCCGGCGGTAGCCGACACGGTGGCGGCGTGTAGCGCTTTTGCAGCGCCGCCACCGTGCTGCTGACTCCGCTCCTGATCGATCCGCCCGTGAGGCAGCGAGATCCTGCCGCGGCAAACGGCGGGGATGTTCGCCCGGGAACCCTGGCGACGAATCGCCGCACGGAGCCTTGCGCGGAACGGTCGCATAGGACACCGCGGATATGTGCTGGCCAGCGACCACCACTGATTGGCCTGAACTGGCTGTACGGGCGGTATTCCTCCGCTTCGGGGCTCCGTGCCCTACTGAACGTTCCATCCGCAGCAGCAGATCGCTCACGGCTCTCCGAACGCGTGCCGACGACCTGAACTCCAGGTCGCCTCGAACGACGTAACGAATATGTCCAACGTATCAATCAGTCCGTACGAATCAGAGGTCACCAGGGAGCCGCAGCGGATCGCTGCCGCGCAGGAGTTACGCCAGCGGGTGTTTGCCACGGAGTTCAGGCGAGGCGACGACGATTCCGAACGCGACTCCGATACGTTCGACTGGTTTTGCGATCACCTACTGATCACGCATCGTCCGACACGGTCTCTGGTCGGAACCTGCCGCATGCTGCGTCCAGAACAGGCGGTCCGTGCCGGTCACCGCTACTCGGAGCAGTTTTTCGACCTATCGCCGTTGCACGTGATTACTCCCGACCTGTTGGAGATAGGCCGGCTCGCGGTGCACCCTGAGCACCGAAACGGCGCCGTCATCGCCCACATATGGGCAGGAATCCTGGGGTGGGCGCGTACCAGTCAATGCCGCTGGTTCGGCGGATGTACATCGGTCACCCTGCGCGACGGTGGGCATCAAGCTGCAGCGACAAGACAGTACATCCTCGATCGCGGGCTCATGTCACCGCAGCCGAGAATTCACCCCCACGTCCCGTGGACTGCGCCGCCTGAGCCGGGACCGCCTGTAACCGCTCCCACACCTTTGCTGCGCGGCTACTTCCGCCTGGGAGCCGTCGTCGCTGGTGAACCGGCGCATGACGTGTCCTTCGGCTCGGCCGACTTCTTCGTCCTGCTGGACCTCGCTCACGCCGATCAGCGCTACGTGGACCGCTTCACCGGCCTCGCCTCCTAGACGCGACAGTGAGCCGGCTTGATTCCCCATCGCGGCCGGCCCGAGCCCAGGCCGGCGGCCCAGTTCCAGAGGTTGGCATGGCGCGTGCCTAATTGACGAAGTGGGTCTTCGGACGCTCAAGCAGTTGTCCGTCGAGGTAGGTATCGACCTTTTCGTTATAGAAGGACACCAGCCCTGCGATTGCCTGAACACTGGCAGTCGGGAATGAATACGACCATGCGAGGTCCGGGTGAACACCGGTTGATGTGCGCACCGACCAGTAATCACTAGCCTCGGCCCTTCGTTAAGGGCTGTCCACGGATTGGGCTGGAAACGCAGAAGTGCCTTCTGATCAGGGAAAATAGGGCTTGTCGAGAGTCCTGTTCAACCCGTCACGGAAGGCACTTGCAGGGTGAAGGCTACCGCAACACGTCCGAAGATCGTGGTCACCGGTGGCGGGCGGGGCGTGGTCGGTCACGCCGGGGCCCGGCTGCTGGCCGATCTCGCCGATGCGACTGGCCTGACCAGCGCGTTCAGCCAGGCTCTGGCCGGGTTGCGGCAGCGGCAGGGCGGACACGACCCGGGCCGGATCGCGGTGGATCTGGCGGTGATGCTCGCCGACGGCGGCGAGGCCATCGCCGATCTGGCCGTGCTGCGTGACCAGAGCGAATTGTTCGGGCCGGTGGCCTCCGATCCGACCGCGTGGCGGCTGCTCGCCGGCCTTGACGAGACAGCCCTGGCCGCGTTGCGCGCGGCCCGAGCCGCGGCCCGCGAGATCGCCTGGGCCCAGCACGCCGAGACCCGCGGCGATCTGCCGGCCCCGACGGTGGCCGGACAGGACGTGCCCGGCCTGGTCCTGGACGTGGACGCCTCGATCGTGCTGTGCCACTCCGAGAAGGAATCCGCGACCTCGACCTGGAAGAAGACGTTCGGCTACCACCCGTTGTTCTGCTTCCTGGACAACACCGGCGAAGCCCTGGCCGGCATGTTGCGCGAAGGCCGGGCCGGGTCGAACACCACCATCGATCACATCACCGTCCTCGACCAAGCCCTCGCGCAGATCCCCGACGCCCATCGGCACGGCACGCCTATCCTGCTGCGCTCCGATTCGGCCGGTTCCAGCCACGGCGTCCTGGCCCACATCCGGGCCTTACGCGACCGGCAGCACCTGGACATCCGCTTCTCCGTCGGCGTCGCGATCACCGAACCCGTCCGCGAGGCCATCCGAGCCGCCACCGACTGGATCGGTGCCGTCGATGTCGACGGTGACCTGCGTGAGCACGCCGAGATCTGCGAGATCACCGGCATGGTCGCCACCGACGGTTGGCCTGAGGGCACCCGGTTCATCGTCCGCCGGGAACGCCCGCATCCCGGCGCCCAGCTCACCCTGTTCGACACCATCGAGGGCTGGCGGCACCAGGTGATCGCCACCGACACCCCACCCGGCGGCGGATCGATCCAGTACCTGGAAGCCCGCCATCGGGCACACGCCAGGGTCGAAGATCGCATCCGATGTGGAAAGGACACCGGCTTCGGCCGGTTCCCGTCCCGGGTGTTCGCGATCAACCAGGCCTGGCTGCACCTCGCGCTGACCGGCATCGACCTGCTCGCCTGGACCCAAACCCTGCTCCTGGACGGCGACCTCGCCAAGGCCGAGCCCAAGAAACTGCGTTACCGGCTGCTGCACGTCGCTGCCCGGATCACCCGCACCGCCCGCCGGACCCGCCTGGCCATCGCCGAACACTGGCCCTGGACCGACACCCTCGTAACCGCATTCGGCCGGCTCAACGCACTACCCCGGCCAGCCGGCTGACCCGCGCCCCTAATCCCGACGAAACACCCCGGAGGAACCCGGCCCCGCGCCGGGCCCTCACCACGCCCGAAACCGCACTCACCTCACCAAACGCCACCAAAATTGATCAGCACTGATGAACCAGCGGCTTAACGAAAGAGGGAGGCTAGTGCGGCCCTTGTATGGGCAGGGCGTCACTGTGGCACTGTGCTGCAGCGCGTCGAAGTTGACCTCGCTGCGGTTCAGGTAGTAACGGGTCGGCAGACCGGTCTCGAACAGCAGCACGGGGGAGTGGGACTCGGCCAGCACAACGTCGTCGAGTTCAATGCGCACATGGCGGGTCGAACGGACCGCGTCCACTCGGGTGTAGGGATTGCGCGGGTGGACGAAGACCTCCTCGTCCTCCTCGAGCCAGGTGTCGAGCGCATCCCACTCGAAACGCATCAGGCCCTCGAGCCCGGTGATCGAGTCTGCGGTGTAGAGCCGTGCCGCCCGGGGCCGCTCGGTCACGCCGACACGCAGGCCAAACCGGCGTGCCAAACCGCGGCTGAGGCGCTGCTCGTGGTTCTCGTCGACCAAAAATTCCTCGCCGACGTCGTCGACCGGAATGTAGTACTGCGGATAGTTCGGCCACTCCCAGAGGTAGACCGCGCGAGTGGTGTCGACCACGATACGACCTGCCAGCATGGCTCGGATCCGCCGAGGCACAGGCTCCATCTGGTTGACTGACGCAATCATCTTCGGGTAATTCATCCCTTTTTCTCCTTAGCGGCCCTCGTGGACGACTTCACATTGGTGTCGCGCACGCGCGGTATCCGTACCGGTCACGATTGCTAACCGGCTGGGTGTAGGTGCCGGGTAGCAGGCTGAAGGCGGCCAGCCTGCTACCCGTCCTCAGCATTCCGGGCACCGGTGACCAGACTGAGCGGGTTCTTGGCCCTCTGGTGCCGGTCAGCGATACTCGGGGTTAGGTAGATCGAACCGCGCTCCACCGTCCCACGCGGCGCGCTGATTGCCGTACGCGGGAATGCCCCCGTTGTCCTTCAGCAGCCGAGCCAGGTGCAACAGGTTCCATGTCATGAACGTCAGATTCCGATTGGTGAAATCGTTCTCCGGTCCGCCGGAACCGGGGTCGAGATACGACGGCCCGGGACCGATGGCGCCGATCCAGCCGGCGTCCGCCTGAGGCGGAATCACGTAACCAAGGTGCTGCAAACTGTAGAGGACGTTGGATGAGCAATGCTTCACGCCGTCTTCGTTGCCGGTGATAAGGCAACCCCCAACGCGTCCATAGTAAGCGTACTGGCCAGCATCGTTAAGTAAGTGCGAGTTGCCGTACAGCCGCTCGATGACCCGCTTAGTGACCGACGAATTGTCGCCCAGCCAGATCGGACCCGCGATGACGAGGATGTCGGCGTCGAGCACCCTCGGATACAGCGTTGGCCACTCATCGGTCAGGGCGCCGTGCTCCGTCATATCGGGCCAGACACCGGTGGCGATGTCATGGTCCGCGGCTCGGAGGTGGTCTACGCGGACGCCCTGTTTGCGCATGATGGCGCTGCTCAGATCGATCAGTCCCTGCGTGTTGCTGACCTCCGGTGACCGTTTGAGGGTGCAGTTGATGAACAGGGCTGTCAGGTCATCGTAAGTGCTCGCCATCGTTCCTCCGTCGAAGACAAAGCTGCGGTGGACACCGCTGCCAAAGAGTTTGCGGCCATGCGCGGCGGATTCTTACCGGCCAGCCACGTTCTTCGGGTATGTCGGTTCCTGCGCGCGGTGTGCCTCGGCTGTACATTAGGTCGTCAGTGCGATGCCAGTCGTGGCCGGCACCGGAATACACACATCTAATGCGTGACTCGCGCGGTCGAGCCGCGTCGCAACTCCGCGCCAATGAGTAAGAACATCAGGGCCTTGCCGAATATGAGCCGTGGACCGCTCCGTCGAGGAGAATCGTGGGCCTGGACGGCTAACCGTTGTCTCTCGCTGTGCTGAGCTGCTGCCGAAACGGTGTTCTCTCGGAGTTTGCGGGCGCTTCGTCGCTCACGCGATGGAAGGCTGCACGACGGTGCCGACCGGAAGGTAGGCCGCACGGTGCGATTGGAGGCCGATCGACCAGCCGAAGTCGGCCGTAGTTGCGCGCTCCGCCGGGTTCCCGACCGCTGCTACCGCTGGCCCGAGCTTCCGGTGGTTCGGTCGCTCACCGAGATCGATCGCCGACCTTCGCTTGTTAACGGCAGCTACAGACCCGCGCCGCGTACAGCCTCGTGGAGCTCTTCGGCGGCGCCGATCAACGACTTGAGATCGGTTGTGGCGTACGGTAGCGAGACGTAGACGTGGTGTACTCCCGCCTCGGCTAGGGCGGCGATGTCCTCGACGAGTTGACGGACGCTGCCGGTGTACGGCTGCCGGCCGAGGGTCGGAACCTCCGCGGTACTTCCGTACGCAATCTGAAAAACGCAGCTGATCGACTCGGGCTCGCGACCGTGCTCGGCTGCCGTCTGCCGGATTTGTTCGAGGCCGTTGCGGACCGCCGACGGAGCTATGGCGCTCGGCAGCCAGCCGTCAGCCCGGCGGGCGACGCGCCGCAGCGCGGGCCGGCTGTTCCCGCCGAGATACACCGGGATCCGGCGACCCGGTTTGGGATTGATTTGCGCCGGCGCGACCGAGAACCGATCGGTGTCGATGGTGACCGGGTCGGGGCCCCAAACGGCCGAGGCGACATCCAGGAACTCCTCGAGGGCCGCACCCCGCTCGGCGAACGGGCGCGGCGCCGTGGCGGCGAACTCGTCGATCGACCAGCCGACACCCAGCCCCGCGATCAGCCGCCCACCACTGCCGGCGTCCAAGGCGGCGAGAGCCTTGGCGAGCCGGACCGGAAGGTGCAGAGGTGGGACCAATACACCCGTCCCAATCTGGATGCGCTCAGTCACGGCCGCTGCCATGGCAAGCACGATCAGCGGATCCGCAACGCTTCCGTACTGCTCCGGCCATCCCAGATCCGGTACGCCGTACAACCCATGTACCCCGCTCGTGTCCATCGGCTTGAGCAGGCGTTCGAGAGCCCACAAACTGTCGTAGCCGATCTCCTCGGCGCAGCGGGCGAACGTGATGACGTCATGGGCGTAGTCGTACGGTTGCGTCTGCGGCAGATTGACGCCCAATTTCAAGGTCACAGGGCTCTCCTAGGTTTACGCGGAGTCCTTCCCCGCGGTCCCGAGCGTAGGAGCGCTGACGGCCTGAACCGCTGTCATTTCTGTGGGGTCGCACTGGCATTCCAGTGACGACCGGCGACTCGTTGACGCGCCGGTTCGGCGGCACATGAACATCGGCCCATGACGCCCTGCGCCTCGCCCTTGGCGCCGCACCCGACACTGAGGGCGGCGGTCAAACGTCAAAGCGAGGCAGACCTTCAATGGGCGGCGACCGGTCATCGCCAAGCGCAACTGAGTGGCTCTGGCGACGTTCTACCGACACTTCCCCAGCAACCGAGGGCCACTCGTTATGGCTGAACGGCGTGACGGCCAACCGTGCACGTCAACGATCCGGCTGACCTCGATACCCCTGTCCTGAGCGGGTCAAGGGTGGGAGCTCCACGTCGGCGCCTGCGCCGTCAACTTGACCGTCCCGGAAACTCGCACAGGCGGTCGCCGCTGCGAGCCTCGACCGTAGCGCGGACTGCGGACCAGACCCATTCAGGTCGGCGGAGCCCCTTTGGCCGACGCGCTGTTGCCGGACCACCACCCCTCTCCGCAGGCGTCCGGGACGCCCGGATCGCGTCCGCGGTGCCCATTGGCACTCGGTGAGCGGACGCCAACTGACGTGACGACTCCCACCGCCGCGGGGCTCCGTCTCGCGGCCGACACCTTCGGCTTCGCCGTTGAGAGCGGCGCCCCGCGGCCGTCAGCACTCCGCCGTGCCTGGACCCGGCAGAGTTAGACGGTCAGCACGATGCGGCCTCGCACCGATCCGGCCTCCAGCCGCCGGTGAGCCTCGGCGGCCTGGGACAACGGCAGGGTGGTGACGTTCAGCGGAAGCAGACCACGCTTGGCTGCCTCCAATGCGGCTGCTCCAGCGGTTCCGGCGAGTTCTGGGTGTGCGGGCAGGAAGAACCCGGCCGCGAACCCCAACAGCGCCAGATTTCCGCCCCAGAGCTGACTGGTGTTGACGGTGTGCGTCCAGTCGCCACTGGCGTTGCCGACCAGTAGCATCCGGCCCATCGGGGCCATCGCTGTCAGCGACGCCGTTCGCACGTCGCCGCCGACAGGGTCGACGACAACGTCGAACCGCGCCGCGCCGAGGTCGTCGCCGGAGGCCAGTATCTCGTCGTACGGCAGCCCGGAGGCGCGTGCGGCGTCCAGGTCGGCGGTGAGAACAGTGCCCACGACCTCGCTGGCGCCGAGCAGCCGTGCCATGCCGGGGAACGCGGAGGCGAGGCCGCCGATGGCGCCGTGCACCAGCACTCGTTCGTTCTTGCGCAGGTGGGCGACCTCAGTCAGAGCGAGGTAGGCGGTGGCCGCGTTGGGGACGGCCGCCACAGCGAGCGCGGGGTCGATATGGGAACCGTCCAAGCTCACCGCCATGGCTGCGTCGACGACCTCGATCGAGGCATACCCGCCCTCCGCGCCGGTACCGGACAGTGTCAAAACCGGTTCTCCGACGCGCAGGCCGGTGACGCCCTCGCCGATTGCTCGGACGGTTCCAGTGACCTCCAGGCCCGGCACATACGGCGGTTGCGGCAGACCCGGCCGCTCGCTGTAGAGGCCTTGGCGGACGTAGGCGTCGATGAGGCCGACGGCGGCGTGGCTGACATTGATTGAGATCTGACCCGGGCCGGGCTGTGGGTCCGGCAGGTCGGTCAGAGCGAAGACGTCCGGGTTTCCGAACCGGGTCACCACGGCGGCAAGCATGAGGTCTCCTTATTTAGCGCAATCCAAGTGCGTTATCTTGATGATAGCGCAATTGAGTTGCGTTATCATGAGTCGTGGGTCACTGAGAGAGCGTTCCTATGTACTGAAGATGCGCTGAGCCGCCCGCCACGGTGCGGGACGTTCGGGTGGTTGCTGTGCCGAAGCCGGCGTGGCTGAGAAAGGCCGCGGCCAGAGCGTCTTCAGCAGCTAGCCCCTTGCCCAGGAAGGCATGACGAGGGTACCGACGCGGGCGCAAAAGAGGATCCATGGACGTGCCGGGCTCGCGTTGCATCGGCGCGCAGGGCAGTGGCAACGGTCTGTTGTCTTCGGCCACGCCACGTTGTGCATCGGCGGCAAGGGCATCGACCTGCACTGGCTCGCCTCGAACCCTTCGCCTGACAGCATTTCCATCCCGTTGCTCGGGTCTTGCGCTGGTAATGCTCTACGTCACGTACTCGCTGGAATGCCTTATCCAGTCACATTGGCCGTGGCCGTGCCGGGCACTGGCGTGTCGGGCAAGGCGCTGCGATTCCTGGAAGAATCTGGACTGCCATTCCACGTAACTACCTCCCGTGTTGCGGCCGGGCCGGCGGCCAAGAAACATCTGCGCAAGGCTCCGGGTGATCGGGGTGAACGTCGAGACCCTCGGGTTCGAGCTGCTGGAGGCGTTCGCCCTAACCGAGGCTCCGGAGCGGCGGGGGGCTGGAAGCACAGGCGCAGCTGGAGACTTCGGCGGGAACCGCCAACGCCCGGGGCGCTTGGAAAGCGCGCCCCAGGCGTTGGCGGTGTCAGCGTTCGAGAAGTCCGCTGGGGTCCTCGATGCGGGCGAGAGTGTTGAAGAAGCCGTTGCTCAACCGTCGATGAACGATTCGCCAGCCTTCGGGTCGCCTCCGCAGCTGGTCGTGCCACAGGCCGGTGTGGATGACGTTGGCCTGGCCGTCTCGTGTCTCGTGCAGGTGCAGGAACGGCGAGACGGCCGTCGCTCGATCGCCGTAGAGGGTGACAACGGCGTGGCCTTCGCGGTGCTGCCAGCGACTGAACAGCTTGCCCAGTCCCTCCGTGCCCTTGCGATCACGGCCGCGCATGAAGTCGACGTAGTCGGCGAGGGTGATGGCTGCGCTCTGGCCCACTTCGGAGGCGTCGATGACGGCGTCGGGGGAAAATACCTGCGACCATTGGGTCATCAAAGTCTGGTCCTCGTCCTGGCCCTGGTGAAGGTCCTGGCCCAATCCATATGTGGCGATAACGTCCTGGATTGCGATTCGGTCCAGCAAGTAGCGGATGCTTGCGTTGTCGGTCATGACAGTCCTTCCGGCCGACGTTCAGCTGAAGACGGCTTGGGTCTCGAGGAAAGCCTCGATGCCGAAGCTGCCGAACTCGCGGCCGAGTCCGGACTGCTTGAATCCGCCGAAGGGTGCGTCGGGCGCGTCGACGACCTCATTGATCATGATCCGCCCGGCCTGCAGGCGCTGTGCGACGCGTGTCGCCCGATCGAGGTCGCCGGCCGCGATATATGCGTGCAGGCCGTAGGGGGTGTCGTTGGCTATCGCGATGGCCTCCTGCTCGTCGCGATAAGTCAGCACGGCGAGCACCGGCCCGAAGATCTCCTCCTGGGCGACAGTGCGGTCGTTGCTGGTAGCGATCAGTGTGGGCTTGACGTAGTTGCCCTCCTCGAGACCTTCGGGGTGCCCCAGACCTCCGGCCAGGATTTCGCCGCCCTGCTCGATGCCTGTCTGGATGTAGTGCTGGATCCGGTCGTACTGTGCGCGGTCGAGTACCGGACCGATGACGGTTTGCGGATCTCGCGGATCGCCGACGCGCAGGGCGCCGACGGCCTCAGCCAGAGCGGCTTTGATCTCGGCCTCTCGGCTCTGCGGCACCAGGATTCGGGTGCCAGCGATGCAGGCCTGGCCGTTGTTGAACAGGCCGGCTCCAACGGCGAAGGGTACCGCCCGGGCGAGGTCAGCATCGTCGAGAATGATTGTCGGCGACTTGCCACCGAGCTCCAGCGTGACGCGCTTCATCGTGTCCACCGCGTTGTGAGCGATCGTCTTACCGGTTGCAGTGGAGCCGGTGATCGACACTTTCGCCACGTCCGGGTGCGAGGTCAGGACATTACCTACCGGGTCTCCCTTACCAAAGACAACGTTGATGACGCCGGCCGGCAGGCCGGCCTCGGCGATGGCGTCGAGAACCGGCTGGGCCTGGAGCATGCCACGCTCGCTAGGCTTGATAACCACGGTGCATCCCGCTGCGAGTGCGACGCTCGCCTTCATGGCGATGAACCAGCTGGCCCCGTTCCACGGAGTGATCAGAACGGACACGCCAAGCGGCACCTTGCGCACCGTCGCCCGACCGATCTGTTGCGTGAAAACGGACTCCGTCAGCAATTTCTGTGCATCGACGAACCAGTATTGGGACTGATCGACGATGTAGCCGGCCGTCGCCGCGGTCGTCCCGAACTCCTCAATGAGGGCAGAGATCATGTCGTCGCGGCGGGCTGCGAACGCGTCGGCCAGATTCTGCAGATATTCCCGGCGCTCGTCCAAGGAAGTGGCTGCCCAGGCGGGTAGTGCCAGCCGCGCCGCTTCCACCGCGGCTTCGGCGTCGGTGGCGTCGCCGAGGACGCCTTCGGCGATCTGCCGGCCGCTCAGCGCACTCGTCACCACCTGCGTGTCGCTGCCGCGGGACGGCTGGATGCGACCCGCGATGTACTGCCGGTTGAGTTGTTGCACAACGTCTCCTTCATCGGTGTCGGGCCCGGAGCCCGCTTAACGCATGTCGAATGCGTTATCCACACGCTAGCACCGGATGGCGGATTACGCACGTTGCATGCGTTACACTTGCCGCATGTATCAGCGCGCTCGCTCCGCGGAGGCTAAGCAACGCAGGGCGGAAGATCTACTGGACGCCGCACGCGCCATCGCCGCCGACCATGGCGGAGTCCGCCACGTGACCCTCGCCGGTGTGACCGAGGTCGCCAGCCTGCATCCTTCAGCTGTGCGGCGGTACTTCGCCAGCAAGGAGGAGCTTCTGCTCGAGTTGGCCGAGCGCGGCTGGAATCAATGGCGTGACGTGCTCGTCGACCTGCTTCGCGGCGCGCCTGAGCGGACGCCCGCGCAGATCGCCTCAACGATGAGCTCCTCGCTGGCCTCTTTGCCGTTGTTCTGCGACCTGCTCACACATGTGCCGCTGAGCTTGGAGGGCGACGTCGACATCGATCGCGCGCGAAAGTACAAGCGGAACTCATTCGCAGCGTACGACGCCATCGTCGAAGCAATTACGGCTAACAGTCGCCTTACGACCTCGCAGGCCGAGGCGCTCATCACAGCGGCCCTGGCTATGGCGGCCCACCTTTGGCAGATATCGCATCCCACCGAGACCCTGGCCGCGTTGTACGCTCAGGAACCGCGCTGGGCCCATGCCGCTCTCGACTTCGAGCCGCGACTCTCGCGGCTCCTGCAGGCCACCGCAGCCGGCCTCATGAAAGAACCTGAGAGGGCCATAGATGCCGTTTAGCGGTCGCTGGTCGCGACAGCGAGTCTCACCTCGGCTGTGCCCCTGATCGTGGCGACTGCGGTGCTCGGCGTCGCCCGCGGGCCCAGTTTCGTCGCTCCCTGGACGACAGTCGACGACCTGGCCGAACGACATGGCCGCGGAGACGCAATTGTGGATCAGCTCCGTCAGGTCGCCGGGCGGGGCCGTCGGGGCGGCGATCGTTGAACTTACCGCCCAGGCCCTTGACTCCGCAGCGGTCCTGGTGCGCGCGCTAGCCCTTGCCGCCCGCTCGGCCTGCGCGTACGCGGCGGTCAAAGGCTGCCGCAAGACGCCAGACCCGATGCAGGTCGAGGCCAATGCCCCAAGGACGGGGTAATAGTCGATCGCGAACGGCAGACCTTCTCAGCAGCGGGGTCTCGACGCCTACCCCTGCGACGACGGACGCCCATTTCTTCCGCCGGACGACTTCGACGGCACCTTGCTGGCGCGTCCCCGCGTTTCACGCCCCGGACTAACGAGCCGACGAGGGCCGATAGATTCCACCTCATAGAATCCTTCGCCCGCGGGCGAGCATCGGGCCACGAGGATGTGTCGTTCATTCACTGAAAAAGTTCACGCCGTTGCCAAGTTAGTTCAGGGCCGCCAATTTGGGTATCTAGTTGTGCAGGAAAGGCTGCCCCGGCAGCCTATCGGTGTGTCTGATCACATCCGCCAACTGGAATACCGCCTCCGCGGAGGATCTTGATCGGGTTGGTCTGGTTGGAAAAGCTGACGCTGGGCGCGGGTGCCTGGTCTTCGTCGATGTAAGGCAGGGTGCCACGGTGAGTCAGGCGGAGATGTTGAGCACCGGGCCGGGCAGGAAAGCTCGGCGCCATTGGGCGCGTCATGTCGCACTGGGCGCTTTGGTCGGTTTCGTTGTCGTGGAACTGCGGATCAACTGGCCGGAACTAGGTCTGGCGTTGCGGGACCTGCCGACGCCGAACCTCGGTTGGCTGGCCACGGTGTTCGTGGCCGAGATGGCCTCGATGGCAACGTACGCTCTTATGCAGCAGCGGTTGCTTCGATCGGCTGGGGTCCGGTCGTCGTATCGGGCGAATGCCCGCTTGGTTTATGCGGCCCACTCGCTCAACGAAACCCTGCCCGGCGGGGCGGCCTTCTCGACGCGGCTCAGTTATCAAGAGATGCGCCGGTTCGGCGCCGCTCCTGCCGTGGCATCCTTGACGATCGTCCTTTCCGGTGTGCTCTCGACAATTGCTCTTGCTACTTTGACGACCGGCAGCGCGCTGGCGTCAAGGTCGGCAGCTCACTGGCGCCAGCTCGTACTGTTCCTTGTTGTCGGGGCGCTGATTACCTTCGGACTGCGGTATGTGGCGGCCCATCCCGCGATCATCGAACGGCTGCTAGGCCGACTGCTCACCATCGGCCAGCGTGTGCTCCGGCGGCCGGAGGCACCAATGAGCATGGGTGTTTCCGGCGCCTTGGCCCAGCTGCGTGATGTACGGCCACAGCCCATTGACGGGCTCGTAGCGGGCGCCTTGGCGGTCCTCAACTGGCTCCTCGACGCGGCGGCGCTGTGGTTGTGTTTTTACGTCACCGGCGATCAGCCGCCTGCCCCTACCGCAGTTCTGCTGGCGTTCTGTGCTGCGATGTCGGCCGGCTCGGTGACCATCGTTCCGGGTGGGCTCGGCGTCATCGATGGTGCACTGATACTGGGTCTGCTCGCGACCGGGACGGCGGCCCCCGCGGCGATCGGAGCCGTGGTTTACTACCGACTCGTCAGCTTGGGTTTTGTCATCTCATTGGGCTGGTATCACTGGTTCCAGCTTCGGTTGCGCCGGCGCCGTTCGGACATCACGCCTGTGCGCAGGTCTCTGCGGACGAGCTCGCGGCGGCTGGCTATATGCCCGCAGCAAGCAGCCGGGCAGCGCCGATCGTCGGTATCGTCGCGGCAGAAGGACCCGGCCGAGGATCTGGTCGCGTCGCGGTGACCCGCACCGGCGTGCCGATGACGGTTCAGTCCAGAGCGATACCGACCTGGTGCCCTAGGTCAATTTCAACGCCGTCTGCCTGCTGCAGGCCCCGCTCGAAGAGGCTGCGGATGAGCGGCATTGCCACCGGGCGCCCTGCCGTTTCGAAAAAGGCTTGCAGGCCTGGGGCGAATTCGGCGTCCGGCGGCAGGGAGGCTACATCGACGAGTTGCTTGGTTTGCGCGACGGCAGTCTTGTCGAAGCTAGCGATGCGCCGCGCGAAGGCGTGTGACAGTGGCGCAGGAAGGCGCTGGCCTCGGCGGTGCTCCAGCAGGTGAGGTCCTTGCGGGGCCGTCGGGGGATCTGCGCGTAGCGGGCGGCGTTGTGCTCGAGGCGGTGTGCCCGCCGGGCGTCGTTGAGCGCGGTCGACAGGGTGGTGATGCACCGGCGCAGGGTCACCAGGCCGCGCCCGGCGTCGAGCTCGCGGCGGATGAACTGGGCGACGTGCTGGTGGTTGAGGTTCTCGAGGCGGATCGCGCCGAACGCGGGGATGAGATCGTTGTCCAGGTAGGCGCGGTAGCGGTTGACCGTGTTCGGTTTGCGGGTCGGCGCCTTCGCCTCGAACCAGCGCTGCAGGTAGTCGGCGACCGTCTCGGTGTCGTCGATGCTGACGCCGGCCCGCTCGCACTGCAGCACGTTGGTCAGTGCGGCGGAGGCTTCGGTCTTGGTCGCGAAGCCGCCGCGGCGCATGGTCTTGCGGCGGTCGAGGGTGCGTAGATCAACGGCGTAGGTCCAGGTGCCGTGACGGGCGTTGGTGAGCTTCGGGCAGCGGGCGCCGAGCTGCTTGCCGTCGGCGCCTCGGCAGGCGCAGCGACGGTAGACCCGGCCCCGATGCGGATTCGGCCTCATGACGGCCTCCCAGTTCAGGTTGGTGTCTGTCGTTCTCTGCGTGCCCGATCAGACGGCGACCACACTGCGACCACCCCCTACGTCACCCCTGCGTGTGACCGTCGGTCTTGTCGCTTCATCAAGTGCCGTAGCACTAATTCGGAGCGCAGAGCACCTTTGCAAGACGCCGCCACGAGCCGTTCAGCGCGATGGAAGGCCGCCTGATCCAGCCAGTAGCGATCCTCATGCCCGGAGAAACCCATACCCGAGTAATCGTCCCGACCCGGGTTGCAGAGGTCCCGGCCCGTTACATAGCGGATGCCGATTAACGTGGCATGCTGCCCCACGGAAGTTGCAGAAGCAGGCGGAGGGTGGCGAGCTGAATGGTCAGGTACTCGGCCAGTCGAGAGTGGACCTTGGGCCTCCACGCGCTCATAGCCCGCTATGGCCAACTGGCGAACGCTGCGCGCGGCGCTGAGCATCGCCGTGGCCAGCAGTTCAACACGCTGGTCGCCGATCTGCTGCGGCACTGGGGCGTTGACGACGTCGAGGTAGGGGTACGTGGACTGGATGGCGTCGACGAGATCGACGTAACTTTCCGCATCGGGCCGACCCGGTATCTGCTCGAGGCGAAATGGCTGGCCAAGCCTCAATCGAGCGACGCAATCGTCAAACTGGCCGGTCGGGTCCGGCAACGGCTACGGGGAACCCGCGGCATCGTTCTGTCGATGTCCGGCTACACCCGGCACGCCGCCAAGACAGCACAGATCGGTCAACAGCCCGACGTCATCATGCTGGATCGCTCCCATTTCGAGGCCATCCTGTCCGGTCTCCTCCCACCCGAAGACCTCATCGAGGAAGTGATCACCAACGTCGCCCGGCACGGTGGGGTCCATGTCCCACTGACCGATCTGGTCCTGCAACGCCGTCCCGGTCCCCCTCCGGCCTTCACCATCCCGCCTGACGAAACCGTGCAGGACCAGCTGATCCGGGAAATGGCCGGCGGAGTGAGCGCCAGAGCGATCCTGATCGGCGGTCCGGGATGGCCCGAGCCGGAGGCTCTGAGCATCCACCCCGACAGGCATACCCTGCTCGTCACCACCGGCGACGGGATCGTTGCGGTTGATATCCGGCACGGCACCACCCAATGGGCCTTGCCGCTGCCTGGCTGCCGGGGAACAGCGATCGTTGAACCCGATGGCGCACTACTGACGGTGTGCAACAACGCCGTCGTCCGCTGGCAGGCCGAAAAGCTGGAAGTAATCGGTGGTGGTTTCACCGGCAACAGCAGCCTGTTGTCCGGCCCGGACGGCCCGGCATGGGTTTTCGACAACACCGGCACGATGTACGACAACCTGGTCAGCTTGACCGGGCTCGGCGCCGGGCTTGGTGCCGAGGACCGCCATCAGATCGACTTTTCAGCCAACGTATGGAACGCCACCTGGCTGGAACGCCGGCGGTTCTTCCTGGCGGCCGACGGCCACTCCGCCGTGGTCGATCTCGACGTGTCAAACCATGTCGACCGCTCCGCCTGGGTCGAATCACCGCAATCCGGCCCGCGGCCGCTGATCACCAGGGACGCCAAGTCCATTATCACCGCCGCCTACGACCAAGGCGTGCGCGGCAGCCTTTATCAGACCAGCACGACCAGTGGGCGCAGCGCCCAACTCGCCCACTTGACCGTCAACAGGGTCCACGGCATGGCCATCCGCGACGACCGCGACGCGTACTTGCTCGCTGACATCCGAGGCAACGATCCCAGTCCACATCCAATCGTGATCAGCGTCGCCGGCATGGGTCCATTCGTCTCGCCCCAGACACGACGCAGCCTCGCCGGGCCCGCCCCATCCGACGACACGAGGGATCGCCAGAGTTCTTAGTCAACGTATTGTGGCGGCGCTTCCACGACCGTGAGCATCCGGTCCATGGTCAGCACAGCATCGACGCGGTCTTCAAGAGCCGCAACGACACCTGGCTCTCGCCCGACAATGTCGGCCGGCAGTGGCGCGAGGTCCGCACCAGGGTCGGACTGGATTGGGTCACGCCGCACATCTTCCGTAAAACAGTAGCCACGGTGCTGGACAGCGCCGTCAAAACCAAAGAAGCATCGCTCCAGCTCGGACACGCCAGCGAGGAGGTGACCAAGGTCTACTACATCGCCAAACCGCAGCTCGCGCCGGACGTCACCGACGTACTGGACACACTCGGACCACGTCGCAGAAAGCTCACCTGACGCGTCCTGCTACGTATTGGCCGCGGCATCGACGTCATCGGCCCGACGGAACATTCACATCCTCGGGTGAGGATCCGCCGGGCGAGACCGTTATCCGCGCAGCGGTGGCGGAGACCTCACTCTACTGGGCGGCGAGGAGGCCGGCCGCGCCGAAGCCTGGTGCTTCCGGCAATCAGGGCCTCCGCGGTCAGTTGTGGAGCGGACCGGCGATCTTCGAGCATCGTCGCGCAGGAGCACGGCTGTACAGGCGGTTGACACCATCATGCGGCGGTTGATCCCGGCGACGCGGCGTCGACGCATCCTTCTACTGACGGCAAGATGGCACAGTGCACAACGGACCGCGACTTCAGGCCCTCATTGCGGAGTACGGGCAGCTTCGCCGGCTGGACGGCCATACGCCGCAGTCGCGAGGCCAGGCGTTCAACGACCTCATCGCAGACATGCTGCGCTGCTGGGGACATCGAGCGGAATCCTCGGTCTTTGCCAAAGGCGAGGCGGACGTCGTCTTCCGTATCGGAGAAGTTCGTTACGTCCTTGAAGCGAAATGGGAGAACCGTTCAGCAGACACTGGATACATCGCTAAGCTGCAGAGACGGCTTCGTCAACGTTTCGCCGGAACTCCGGGAGTCTTCCTATCCATGGGCGGATATAGCCCGGACGCGCTCGCGGAAATCGCTGACGGTGAACAGCTCCAGGTCCTACTCATGGACGCCACCCACTTCGAGGCAATGCTCAGCGGGCTCGTGCCGCCGAAGGAACTCTTCACCCAGCTGCACGATCGGGCGTCGTTCTACGGTGAGCCGTACGTGCCGCTGCTGACCCTGATCGGTTCCTCCGAGGACCCACCGAGCGTGGCCTTCGGCACGCCGGACATGATGCCGGACGGCCTGGTCACCGACACAAATGCGGTGGTGACCGGCGAGGTGCTGTTCACGCTTCCGACGTCGCTGCGCCTTGGTGTCGGCATCGATCCGCAGGGCCATGTCCTAGTCACTACAGACCAGGGCATTCTTGCTGTCGACATCCAGTCGCGGAGGTCTCGATGGGCCGTTTCCGTAGCCGAATGTCACGGCAATCCCGTGGTGCGAGCCGACGGAGCGGTTCTGTTTACGCGCCGTCACGGCGTCGGACGGCTTGCGGACAATCAAGTGACCGTGATCGGCGGAGGGCTGTTCGGAACCACGCGTCTCGCGCCCCACCCGGACGGCACTGTGTGGGCTTTCGCCAGCGGCGGCACTGACGGCCGGTCGGGCGCATCGATCACCCGATTGGGTGACAAGCTCGGCGACGAAGAGCGCCACAGCTTGGCGTATCCCAGCGATGCAGCTACCACGTCCGCGTGGATTGACCACGACGATCTGTTGACGATCGGCCCGGAACTGCTGATCACCACCGTCGCGACCGCTCAACTGCGGCGGCATCGCGCCGCACAGGCGAATGCGACCGGGCTGGTCAGCATCGGTGACGGCACGGTCATCACCTCAGGAGACAACGTCACCCTCGGGCGCACCGACCTTCTGTCTGGCAGGTTCTCTCACCTAGCAGACCTGGACCTTCGGCCGGCAGCGCACGAGCTGTGCACAGGGCACGAAGGCACGCTGCTGATCGCGGCCCACTACGGCAACGGCATGGAAACACCGATCGCCGTGGGCCGGATTGCACTCACCGCGCCGAGCGAAACAACCACGAGGAACGTGATCGAAAATAGGGATGCCGACGCGCTCGCGGGCGGGCCGAGCTTGTGTGGCCCGCCTCGCCGCCTAGTTCAGCAACAGCTGACCTTCGATCTGGACACACTCAGCAAGACCGTTACGGCGCGCGATCTTCCGGCGAGGTCGGCGCAGCATCGGCCGCCAGTGACGGATGAATCTCCGGTCGATCCGGCGCCTACTGATCTCAGAGAGCCGACCGTAGTCGACGTATTCGCCGGCTCCGGCGGAGTGACCCTCGGATTCGTTCAAGAGGGATACCGTCCGATCTTCGCAGTCGACATCGACCTCGCCGCCGCGACGACCTACGCCGCCAACTTCGGTGAATCTCTGACCTACCGGGGCGATATCCAGAACGTCGAATCCCGCGGGCTAGGCCACGCCGACGTCTTCATCGGCGCCCCGCCCACGCGAGGATTCACCGGCTGGGGCCGTGCCCGAGGCTCCGACCCCCGCAACACTCTGTGGAAAGAGTTCTGGCGGGTCGTCGTCGAGGCACGGCCGACCGTCTTTGCCATCGTCACGACACCTCAATTCCTGCGCAGCCACGAGTTCGAAGCCATGCTCCAAACGATCGACCAAGAACGCTCTACTGCCTTCAGGCTCACCTACGGTGTCGTGCAAGCGGCAGATTTTGGAGTCGCTCAAGACCGTCGCCACGCTGTCATCATTGGCTCGCAAACCGACGGCATTCCGCTACCCGTACCCACCCACGGCGGCAGACACGGCCTACCCCGCGTAACCGTCCACAACGCACTCGGCGGCCTCGCCGCTCCCGAGGTACACGTCTGGGATTTCCCCACCGACACCACGAACCTTCTCGGCCAGCACGTCCACGGCACATTCCGAAGCCACCATCTGCACGTTGGCCGACGGGTTACCCTGCTGTCTCAGCAGCGCTACCAGCACATCCCGCCTGGCGGCGACGTCCGTGATCTGCCGGAACATTTGCTGTCTCCCCACTACCTGCGCAGAGGGCCGCGAGCCGCAGCGGCCGGCGACCTCGGCCGCATGCGATGGGACGCGCCAGCACCGGCCATCCGCGTCGAATTCCTCAAACCCGAGAAAGGGCGATACCTCCACCCGGAAGAACATCGCGCCATCACCCACTATGAGGCCGCGCTCCTGCAAGGCTTCCCGCCCAACTACCTGTGGTGCGGATCGAGAACCGAGATAGCGCGCCTCATCGGCGATGCCACCCCGGTTCGCCTTGCGGCGGCCCTCGCCAGGCACATCAAGCCCTTTGTGATGTGACCACCGCTGGCGCAGGAGCCGGTCCTCCGCCAGGATGACCAGCGTCGGCTGTCAGACATCTCGACGAGGAAGGCCGCCGCCGCGCCCGCTGAATCGCTTGGTCAACGCATCATCCACCTACGCCACGCCCTCGTCGCCGTACGCCCACGACGGCCGAGCCGCATGCCAGGAGCAGCATTAGGCCGCTCGGCGCGTCGGCTGGAGGGTCGAAGCTTGCTCCGGCCCGCAGCCGACGGTCCGAATCGACGCGCTTGCTGTTCGGCCGGCAGGTCGTTGCCGATCCAGTCCGCGAGTTGGTTGAGTTCGCCGTGCGTCAGCAGGTGCCCGTAGACCTCGAACGTGGTCCTGATCGAGGCGTGCCCCAGGCGCAGCTGGACGCAGTGGAAGTCCCCCGGCGGCGATCAGGTGGGCGACGTGCGAGTGCCGCAGGTCGTGCAGCCGTGGACGGCCGCGTAGCCGATCCGGGCAACGGCAGGTAGACACTTCCCACCGGCTAACCCATCCGTTCGACGCCGCGGTCGTACGATGCCGCGGGCAGCGCTGCACGGCAAAGACGGCCGTCTGCCAGTGCCGGCGGCACAAGGTACTGGCATTCCACGCCTGGCCGTCGGGCGCCGTGAAGACCAACTCATCAGGATGCTCGTTGTGGACGAGTACAGCGAACGAGGCGGCGGCGTCGGGGGACAGGGCGATGGTGTGCCGCGACAGCGGCGTCTTCGGCGCGCGAAGGTACCGTCGCGCCGCAAGGTGTGCTCCACAGGCACCTCCGCCGCTGTGCCCACCCGGACGGCGCTCGTGCGCAGGCCGAGCAGCTCGCCCAGGCCCATGCCGGTCGCCAGAGCCGCGACCACGAGATCATGGATCGCTGGCCCGCGATGCGAAAGCAGAACGCCGGCCTGTTCCAGGGATCCAGGTGCTCGTGGCGGGTGATGTCCCCGACCCGTAGATCGCCGAAAGCGGCGGTCACTCGGCCGCGCAGGATCCGCGGGTATTCAGCGTGTGTGGTTGATGCGACGTCCACCTTTGAGCTTGAGCCCTCCTCGATCCAATCCCGCAACAGCGGGGTAACCGGCCGCGGCAACCGCGACGGGTCGATCGCCGGGTACACCTGGCACTGGTGACCGGAACAGGCTGGGCGCTTCTGCATGTCAACGGCTCTCGTACGCTTCGAGATACTCTGCACCCTTGCGGAGGATGTCAGCCCGGTCCATCGCCCGGCCAAGCATCACATTGCAGCCGTCGCAGACCAGGCCCCGAACGCAGCTCCCGCAGGAGCCTGACCCGGAACAGCATCCATGGTCGTGGTCGACAGCGAGCCAGATACGGCCCTTCGATCCGTTCTCGACCTTGCTGCAGATGGCGCAGCCGCCGCCCTGCTGGGTCAGGCGCTCGTCGTAATCCTTGGCGGTCATCCCCATGCGACGGAGGATGTTGCATCGGTTGCAGTGGGAGCGGCCAAGGACAACCTTGCTCCCGTCCTTACGGACGTAGAAGTCTGTGAGTGGAAGCCAGTACCCGCACCGCGTGCACTGTTTTTCGTCCTTGTCATTCAACTTCGCCTGGTGGTAGGCCTTCGAGCCGCGCACGGGACGCAGCACCTCACCCCGGCGTTTCTGGGCGTAGTGAGCTCCGCAGAAATCGCCATGCAGCCGTCCCGACTCGCAGAAGTCGAGGATGCACTTCGGCCTGTTCGGATCCGTCGCGTACCAACGGACGTACTTGCCGGACGATTCCTGAGCTGCGTCAAGATCACTCACCACGCTTACGGTACGGGGCGAAATGATCTTGCCGCATCAGCCATCTAGGCGTAGATCTCGTACTTGACCTGTATCATCCGCGGTCCCGATTACTGATCGACATACTCGCGTGCACCCGCCGGCATTTGCAGCGTGGGGCCCAAACTCGCGCACATCGATCATGATTTGACACTCAGCCCTGACCGAAGGGGCCGCCGATCCGGGCTGTTCGTACGACCGGAGCCATCTAGGCGAACGCGTCGAACAGGTCCGGACCGTCCTGCTGCCCGCTCGTGCCCGACGCTCCGGGGGCGGTCAGGCCGAGCAGGACGGGGCAGTCCGAGCCAAAGCCATGATCATGCGGTCGGATCGGACGCGGGCGCCTGCAACGCGTATAGCGCCGGTAGGCGGGTGACGGGGCGGGGATCGCACTCCCATGGTTAGCGCGGGTGAGAGGCCTACCAGTAGGTTGCCCTGCGTGGATACGAGCCTCTTGGTCGGCCTGGTAGCTGGCGGGTCGGCGATTGCCGGCGTTGTGGTGACGTCCGTGGCGAACATCGCCAACGAGCGCCGCAAGATTGAGCACGACCGGAAGGTGAAAGACACCGACCGGCAGCGGGCCATTGCGGACCGTCGCCGCGCCTTCGAAATCGAGAACTTGCAGGCGGCCTACGACGGGCTGTGGCAAATGATGCGCGACTCAACGAAGACTCACCTCGAGGATCTGAAGATCGCACGTACCACCGAGCACGGCTACGGCGGAACTCTGCTGGGCTTCGACACGGACGAGAAGGAACTGGCCGTTCGAGCCCAGATCAGGAAATCGATTCGCCTGATCTTGGACGAAGACATTCGCCGGAAAGCCGACGATGCCACGTCGGCAATGACCGATGTGGTGATGCTGGGCGTGAAGGGAAAGGCGTTGAACCAAGGACCGGTCTCCGCGGCTCACGGTGAGGACATGCACAACAAGCGATCATGCTCGCCGACGACGCCATGGACGCGATCTCTGAGCGGTTGCGGCAGCTCTTCAGCGAGGACTGACCGCAGCCTTAAACGGTCTCGCGCCGTAGCAACCCCTGAATCAGAATTGACGACCCGCCGTCCCACCGATGGTCAGCATCCGAACCGATGTCGTGGCTTACCGTCGCTCGTCCCGGCGACACCATCCGTTGTGGCGCACCTTGTAAAAGTCTGCGAAACCCATCGTAAACGGCAAGCAGGAAGGACCAAAAGCCCAACGTCGCCGGGACTGAGCCACCGGCGTCCCGCACGATCGCACCTGTCAGCCAGCATCCGCCTGCCACGCGCTCCCAAGAGCCGGATCGCCCTCGCCGTTGAGTCCGTTCCCGATCACCCGAACCGGTGAACTTTTGCATTGTCTCTACGGCCGCTGTCGATGACTTCCAGCGGTCCACCTCGATGTTCAACCTTTCACCGAAGCGGGCGGTGCTAGTTCGGGAGGATGGCTAAGGGGGAGACGAGGTCTATCGTTCGATGGCTCGCGCGCTCCAGGTAGCGCGCCCTTGCGAACGGAGCGATGTTGTACATCGAGACCTTCCGGGTGAGGAACTTCCGCAGGCTGCGCGAAGTCGGGATTGATCTTGACCCGGAGACAACAGTCTTCGTCGGAGCGAACAACAGCGGAAAGACCTCGGCAGCCCAGGTCTTCAGACTGTTCCTCGGCGAGGGCAAAGGCCGCTTTCAGATCTACGACTTCACCACCGACTGCTGGGACGTCTTCGACGCTTTCGACTCCGGGTCCGGCAACCCTGACGAGCTTCCCCAGATTGAGCTGGACATCTGGCTGAACCTGAAAGACGACGACACCAACCTGCACCGGGTGATCGACCTGCTCCCTGATCTGAGCTGGAACTCAGAGCTAGTCGGGGTTCGGCTGGCCTACCGCCCCAGGAACGGCAAGCAGCTGGTCGAGAACTTCGAAGAGTGCCGCAGCAAGATCACCGCCGCCAAACTCGCCGAAGGCTCAGCGTACGAACCATGGCCCCGGTCCCTGACCGACTACCTGACGCGTGAACTACATCGTGAATACGAGATCGTCTACGCAGTCCTGGACGCCGGCCAGTGCAACAAGAACTTCGAGTTCGACGCAAGCTTCACCCCGGACTGGGTCAGCGGAGGCGAAAGCAAGCTCGGAGGCAAGCTCGACGACCTGATCAGGATCGACTTCCTCGACGCCCAGCGCCACCTGGTCGACGGGGAAAGCCGTGGCCGGGCGCAAGACCTCTCGCGCAAGCTGAGCGGCTTCTACACCCGCAACCTCGAACAGCAGGAGACTGACCTAGCGGCCATAGCCGCCATCGCGGACTCGGAACTTCGACTCAACCAGCACTTCGCGGAAGTCTTCGAGTCGACCCTGACCAAGCTTTCCGATCTTGGCTACCCGGGCTTCCAACATCCACGTCTGGTCGTAAAAGCGTCATTCAACGCACAGACCGTCCTCAGCAGTGGAGCCCGAGTCCACTACGCGATGCCCACGGGCGACGGCGCTGGCGGGACAGAGCGAACCCTACCTGACCAGTACAACGGGCTAGGTTTCAAAAACCTCATTTACATGGTCGTCGAAGTCCTCGACTTCCATCACCGGTGGATCGACGCAGACGGCGAGCGCCCACCGATCCACCTGGTATTCATCGAGGAACCCGAAGCTCATCTGCACGCCCAACTCCAGCAGGTGTTCATCCGGAAAATCCGCGAGATTCTCCCCAAAACCGATCCAGCCTTCACCACGCAGATGGTCGTCACCACCCACTCGGCGCACGTCATCTACGAGAAGTCGTTCGAGCCCATCCGGTACTTCAGACGTACCGGCCAAGACGGCAACCTCCACCACACCGACGTCAGAGACCTGATGACGTTCAAGGGCGTCACCGAAGAATCCACGCGGCACTTCCTCCGCCAGTATCTCAAGCTCACTCACTGCGACCTGTTCTTCGCTGATGCCGCAGTCCTGGTCGAGGGAAACGTCGAGCGCCTTCTCCTTCCCCTGATGATTCAGCAGGCGGCGCCTGAGCTGCAGTCGTGCCATTTGACGATCTTGGAGGTAGGTGGAGCCTTCGCTCACAAGTTCCGGGAACTCGTCGAATTCCTCGGCCTTCCGACGCTGGTCATCACCGACATCGACAGCGTCCATGGGCCCAAGACGGACGATGCCGATGGCGCATCCGAGCCCGACGACGACGGTCTTGATGATGCCGACGGGCAAACTAGCCGGGCCACATGCATGACTACGACGGACGACGCCGTCACGAGCAACGAGACGCTGGCAACCTGGATCCCACGCATCCGGTCGGTCGCCGACCTCCTCGATCTGCCAGCCAGCGATAAGTGCCCGCCGCAGCAAGAAAACCCCGGCCACGTCCGTGTTGCCTATGAGACCCGCCAACCGGTGGAGTGGAACGGCGAACGCGACACCCGAGCCGGCCGCACCTTCGAAGAGGCTTTCGCCTTGCAAAACTTGGCCTGGTGCCAAGACCTGAAGCAGGCAAACCTCGGCCTGCGCGTGCGCGATGCAGCAAAGATGACCTTGGACCAGCTTCACGAGAAGATCCACCAACGCGTCCGCAAGCTCGACAAGACCAACTTCGCCCTCGCGCTGATCACCTCCAACCCGGCAGAGTGGCTCGGGCCGCACTACATCGTCGAGGGCCTCGAGTGGCTACGCGATCAGGTGACCGCGGAAGCGTCCGAGAGTGCACAGCTGACCGAGATCCAAGCTGAGGTACGCGGATGACCAGCCGAATCGAGGCACCGGACACTCACACTGACCGTGCCCTGCGCGAGATCCTCGACCGGCGCGGAAAAACAGGATTCGTAGTCAACGCCGGGGCAGGATCAGGGAAGACAACCTCACTGGTCAAGGCGCTGGCTTACGTCGCTGGCGACCGCCGCAAGCAGCTACGTGCCCGCACCCAACAGGTCGCCTGCATCACCTACACAGAAGTTGCCGCCGCCGAGATCCACGACGACGTCCACGACGACCCGCTCGTATACGTCTCCACAATCCATGGCTTCCTGTGGGATCTAGTCGCACCGTTCCAGTCCGACATCGGAGCCTGGATAGAACGCCAACTCGCGGCCAAGCTCGCCGAAATTTCTGAGAAGATCGACAAGGCTGGAACACCCGACAAACGACGTTCCGCGGAGCAGGACCGTGACCGCTACCAACGCCAGAGTGACGGCCTGCGATCGATGCGCCGATTCACCTATGGCATCGGACCCGACTACGGCAAGGGGCAGATCGGCCACGCGGACATCCTCAAGATGGTGCCGCACATGCTGATGACCAAGCCGCTCCTGGCGAAGGTGGTCGCTTCACGATTCCCGATCATCTTTGTCGACGAGAGCCAGGACACCGAGTCAGAGGTCGTCAAGAGCCTCATCCACCTGTATCGGACCGTCCAAGGCGACTTCCTCCTAGGCTTCTTCGGCGACACCATGCAGCAGATCTATGCCACCGGCATCGGCCGGATCCCAGCAGAACCCGACTGGACCCTCATCAACAAACCAGAGAACTTCCGCTCATCGCGGCAGGTTCTCGAGGTCGTCAACCGGGTCCGGGCCGCCGGCGACGGAGACCAACAAATCCCCGGCCGGACAGACGAGGTCACCCCAGAAGGCCACGCGTACTTCTTCGTTTTGCCCGCAGACGCCGACCGCGTCACCAGCATGCACACCGTCCGCCGCTGGCTCGCGCAACGCACCTCCAACGACGCCTGGACCAGCGATGCGCCCGGCGGCGCAAAAATCCTCGTAGCCATGCACAAACTCGCCGCACGCCGACTCGGCTTCGCCGACCTACATGCCGCCTTCCATGTGCCGAAAGCCCCCGCCGCGCTGTCCGCCGGCTTCGACGAAGGCACAGCCTGGCCCATCGCGCCGTTCCTGAACGTCATCCTGCCACTGTGCGAAGCCAGCGCCGCCGCAATACCGCGGATCCTGCGCAAGCACAGCACCACGCTGCGGGACGGCATCACAGAACCGGGAGTCGCGCGTCAGCGCCTCACCGCCGCAAGTGAGGCCGTGCGGGAACTTCAAACAATAGTAGCCAAAGCTGGCGAAGGCTCAGTAGGAGATGCGCTGCGGCACACCTACAAGCACGGGCTCATCGAAGCTACTCCGCTACTTTCGCGCTACCTCGACCCCGACGGGGAACACAAAGACCAGGTAATGGGCGAAAAGACCCAGGAGGTACTGGAGAAATTCCTGGATTGCGATGTCCGCGAGCTGTACGGATACCTGCAGTACATCAGACGGGAGTCCCCCTACTCGACACAACACGGAACCAAAGGCGCCGAATTTCCCAACGTCATAGTCCTGCTTGACGACTCGGAAGGCACATTGCCCGCCCACTCCTACGACAAACTCTTAGGGCTCGCAGAGCTTTCTGATACCGATCGCCGCAACAAATCTAGCGGCAAAGACACCACCGTGGATCGGAGCCGGAGACTTTTGTATGTCTGCGTCTCACGAGCGCGAAACGAACTCGCCATCGTCCTCTACGCCACCAACGTTGACGCCGCGATCTTGTCTCTCAAGGCTGCAGGCTTGGCAGATCAGCCGCTGACCGCGGACGACCTATCAGCGACCTGACGCTAGACACCGGCGGCCTTTCGGGTTGCTGTTGCGATAGCGGCGATCAGGAATCGCCGCTATCGCAGACGGGGCTGGGCAGGGTCGGCGGGTGGCAATCTGGGTGCGCCGTTGGCATGGTCAACTCGCAGCCTTGAATTGTCACGGCGAGTCGGCGGAGTATTATCGGAACTGAAGGCAGCGTGCGGATTTGAAGCCCGCTACGGGTTGCGGGGAGGGATAGTCCTCTCATGAGCTGTCAAATGGTCGCCGCTTCTGCGGAGCCGGGGTTTTGATGACGTTCCTGATTTGCTGTTTCGGGAAGAAGCTGAATCCTCCCAAGTGTGCGGCAAGGTGCCGTCCCTCTTGAGGGCATCGTCAATTATTTGAATCCGCTGACAGGAGCCGCACTTGATTGGGCGTGGTCACATGCCTGGTCACAGGATTGATCAACTTCCCCACGACTGGTTGAAATCGGACGGCATTGCGCTGTCGGTCTGTCCGGATCTGTGTACTGATTGACACAATCTGATCTTACTTAACCAAATCGTAATGCGACTGGGGGTCAAGGGGTCGCAGGTTCAAATCCTGTCAGCCCGACTTTTGGAACGTCTTCGCAGGTCAGAGGCCTTGCGAGGGCGTTCTTTTAATTTACGCAGATTGATGTCTACCGTTCGTGGTGCCCTTTACTCGGCAACTTCATGGAACCGCGCGAAGCGCACCAGCCAACAGTGTTTGCGCAGCTCAGGCACCGGTTTCGGACCTATCCCGCAGAGACTTTTCCGGCTTGATGGACTCCTTTACTCGCCGCGCTTTCAGCTAAGGCATCGGAACGGGCATCGCTCCCCTCGATCAGTGTTTGCGCAGGTCAACCCGTGGTGTAGATCGTCCGAGTGATCGGCTTGAGGCCTCCCGGCCGCTCGGGTGACCCTTTTACTCGTGAGGCCGGGTGCAGCCCCCGGAGGGCCTCTTGGGGAGTGGCGCGAGCGCCAGTCAGCAACCCCTTGACTCGGGGACTTTCGGGTGCTGTCAGCGACCCCTTGACTCGGGAGGTGGACGTTGGACATCACGCACCTGTTGACCAGCGTGCGCGCCGAAGAGTGGACGATGCTGCTGCGGGACTGGGACCGGGCGCTGCGGGCCGGAAACCATCCGGAGACCACTCGATACAACTACGTACTCGCAGCCTGCCAACTGGCCGCCTACCTCCACGACCAAACGCCGCAGTCGGCCGGCGCCGACAACCCGACCTTGGTAGAACAGCGACAGATCGTCGCGTTCCAGGCCTGGATGATCGAGACCCGCTCGGCATCCACGGGTTTGAACAAACACAAGGCCCTGCAACAGTTCTTCCGCTGGCTGGCCGAGGAGAACGAGATCGAGCGATCGCCGATGCACGACCTCCCGCAGCCGCGAGCCGCACAGAAGCTGGTCGAGGTACTCAGCGACGCCGAGACCAAGCAGATTCTCGGTGCCTGTCAAGGCAACAGCTTCATCCAACTGCGCGACCATGCCCTGGTGCGGATGTTCTACAACACCGGCGCACGCCTCTCCGAGATCGGTGACCTGCTCGTGCCCGACGTCGATCTGGACACCAACTCCGTCGTACTGACCGGCAAGGGCGACAAACAACGCCGGGTCCGCTTCGGTACAAAGACCGCCCGAGCGCTCACCCGATACCTCCGCGCCCGTAGCCGGCGCCCTGGCCTCGCAGACCTCGAGCGGTTGTGAGCAGGATGCCCAACGCTTCGAACGGCCGCAGATGGCTGCCCTCGGCGTCGAAGCCGCGGAGGTTCAGGAACATCTGTCCGTCCGGGTAGTCGGCGGCGATGCGGTGGGCCCAGTCCACCGCCAGCGCGGTCTTGCCGATGCCGCCCATGCCGGTGAGCACGACGAGGGAGCCGCGCTCGGCCCGCAGTGCGGCCTGCACGTCGTCGTGGGGTGCGAGGGCGGCTAGGCCGAGCGGCAGCTGCGCCGGGCGGACTTCTCTCGGCTCATCCGGTTGCGCCAGCGCGGTGAGGTGTGCGGCCTGCAGCTCGACCGACGGATCGGCGCCCAGCTCGTCGGCGAGCCGCTGGCGTACCTGGTCGTAGTGCATGAGCGCCTCGGCCCGGTGCCCGGTGACGTTCAGCAGGCGGATCCGCCGCGCCTGGAGCGGCTCGTGCAGGACCGAGGCGGCCGCGTACCGGTTGATCAGTGGAAGCAGCTGGCGGGCCCGCGGGTGGCCCAGTGCGAGGTCGGCGGCGGCGACCGCTACGTCGTTGCGGGTGGCGTCGATCGCCACGAACGAG
Organism: Paractinoplanes toevensis; assembly: GCF_018332695.1. Classification (GTDB taxonomy): domain Bacteria; phylum Actinomycetota; class Actinomycetes; order Mycobacteriales; family Micromonosporaceae; genus Actinoplanes; species Actinoplanes toevensis. Next base: position 7,323 of record NZ_BOQN01000062.1, on the reverse strand, counting down.
GGCGACTGGAGGACGTGCGGCGGTAGGCCGGCGAAGGGCTGGTCCCGAGCGGTCCGCAGAGCCTGTTCGAACTTGTGGGTGGCCTCCTGACTGTCGTCTCGTCGCACGGCTGCCCGCGCGGCCGTCTCGAGGTCGAAAAAGGCGGTCAGGTCGCAGGTGCGAGCGTCGGCCACGAGCCGATAGCCGTTACCGTGCGGGTGGACCCAGGCACCCACCTCCCGCTTGCCGAGGCTCGGTTCGAACATTCGGCGGATCTCGCCGATCAGGCGGTGCACCTGGTTGGTCGCGCTGGCCGAGGGGTCGTCGCCCCACAGAACGTCGACCAGGTCGGCCACGCTGACCACCGCGCCCCGGGCGGCGAGGAGGACGGCGAACACGATCTGCCGGCGCAACGGCCCGACGTCGATCTCGACGCCGGAGCGCCACAGTCGCAGCCCGCCGAAGACGAGGAGGCGGACAGGCGTCGGCATGACGTCAGACTTCCTCCTCAGGCGGCTGTGGAACAACAGCTGAGCAGCCACAAAGGCGGAACGGGAAGAGACGGGCAAGCCGCCGGGGCACATCGGGTTTGCCGCTCGGCGCGGTGGGCAGAGGCCGGCGCATCGCAGTCAGCCCGATCAGACGCCGGCGCCGCGCGGCCGGCTCACGCCCGCAGGCCGGCCCGGAGCAGCTCGGCGAGCCGGCCGATGACCTGGGCGTTCGTTGATGATGGGAGGTTGCGCAGGGCCGCGATGGCGAGCAAGCCGGCGCGTACGTCCTCAGGGCCGACGCCCTCGCGGAGCCGCCCGGCGGCGCGGGCCCGGGCGACCAGCGTGTTCATCGCCTCGACGTGCTCACGCCGCTGCTCGGCGAAAGCCCCGGCGGCCCCGCCGGGCGCCAGCAGCGCCTCGTTGAGCGCGCGGTCGTGGATCTGCCGGTCGGCGAACTCTTCGATCATGCCGGAGAGCGCCCGCCACGGGTCCGTGTCGTCGAGCGCTCGGCGCATCTGCCGCCGGCAGGCCTCGACCCGTTCCGCGAGGACCGCCGTGACCAGGTCGGTCCGGGTCGGGAAATGCCGGTAGACGGTGGCGACCCCGAGCTCGGCCCGTCGCGCGACCTCACGCACCGGCGCCTCCAGGCCGGCCGCGGCGAATGTCTCGCGGGCCGCGGTCAGGACCCGGTCACGGTTGGAACGCGCGTCGGAACGCTGCATCTGAGTCATCTCGCGCGACCCTCCTTCTCACTTCGCTCCGGGGCGGAACATCCGTTCCGTTTCCGTTCTACGGTAGGCCGATGATGTGGACAGTGCAGTACGACGAGTTCGGCGCCCCGGAGGTGCTCCACCTGGGTGAGGCGGAAACGCCGTCGACACCGGCCGGTCAGATCCGGGTGCGGGTCCGGGCGGCCGGGGTGTCACCGGTCGACGGCGCTTTGCGCTCCGGACGGACGCCGATGAGCGCGCAGCTGGTGCTGCCGCATATTCCCGGTGTGGATGCTGCCGGTGTGGTCGACGAGGTCGGTGCGGGCGTCGACGGCGTCGCGGTGGGTGACGAGGTCTTCGGTCTCGTGGACATCGCGAAGCTGGGCGGGGCCAGCGCCGAGTTCGCGCTGCTGCCGATGTGGGCCCGCAAGCCCGCCGCGATGACCTGGCCTCAGGCCGGAGCGGCCGGCACCAGCGTCGAGACCGCCACCCGTGCCCTCGACCTGCTCGACCTGAAGCCCGGGATGACCCTGCTGGTCGACGGCGCGGCCGGTGGCGTCGGGAGCGTCGTCGTGCAGCTGGCCGCGGCCCGCGGCGTCAGCGTCGTCGGCACCGCCCGCCCCGGCAACCACGATTTCGTAGCCCGGCTCGGTGCGACGCCGGTTGCGTATGGTCCCGGTCTGCCTGACCGGATCGCGCGGCTGGTGCCGACGCGGGTGGATCGGGCGCTGGACGTGGCCGGCGCCGGGTCCTTGGCGGAGCTGGTCGGGCTGACCGGCGATCCGGGCGCGGTGGTCACGCTGGCCGACTTCGGAGCGTCCGAGCACGGGGTCCGCCTGACCATGGGCGCGATCGCCGGCGAGCCCGACGGCCGCGACGGCCTCGAGGCGGCCGCGGAGTTGTTCGAGCAGGGTCGTTTCGAGGTGCCGGTGGAGGCGGTGTTCCCGTTCGCGGCGGCGGCGGACGCCCACGCGGCTCTGGAGGGCGGTTCCCGGCGGGGCAAGCTGGTGCTGGGCGACGAGCTCTGACCCGGGAGGGGTGATCGGTCGCGCGTCACTCGGCCGGCGCCGGCGCCACGGTCATCTCCTCACGGTCGAGCTCGCTCTGCAGATCAAGGAAGACAAGGTCGTCGATCTGGGCGCCGGCGTGCATCGCTGCCAGCTCGCGGCGCTCGGCCCCGAGGACCTCCAGGCGGAGCGCCGTGAGGCGCGTTCCGGGGGAAGCGAGGCGCGCGCGGAGTTCCTCCTCGATGACCATGACCGCGGAGTCCGGCGCCCGGCCGCCCGCCGGCTCGGCGCGGAGTCGCTCCAGGCTGGCGGCGATCATCCGGCGTACGGCCTCCCGCCGCTCGATGGTGTCCCGGCCGTCGTCGGGCATTCGGCCCCAGCGGATCACCGCCGGCAGCGTCAGCCCTTGCACCAGCAGGGTCGTGAGTACGACGCCGCCGGTCACGACGATGACGAGGCCCCGGTCCGGGGCGGCGGCGGGCACCGCCAGGGCGGCTGCCAGGGAAATTCCGCCGCGTACGCCGGCCCACGCGAGCGGGACACGCTGCCGCCACCCGACCCGGCGGGCGCGCTGGACGGCCCGGCGGTCCAGCAGACGCACCAGGACCGCCGACGCGTAGAGGAAGGCGAAGCGGCCACCGATCACGGCAGACCCGGCGACCGCGATCCCGGACAGCGCCTGCGGCCACGACGGAGAGCTGAGGTCCCGGGCGGCGGCGACAAGCTGTACCCTGATCCCCTCGAACAGGGCGGCGTTGAGCAGATAGGCGGTGAGGTTCCAGAACGAGTGGGCACGCAGCCGGGTCGCCGCGGAGATGTGCGGGGGTGCGAACCGGGCGAGGGCGAGCCCGCACACGACGACGGCCAGGGTGCCCGAGGCGTGCACGGCGTGCGCGGGCAGGAACGCAGCGAACGGTGTCAGCACGCTGAGCGTGTTCTCCAGCGTCGGATCGTCGATTCTCTTGCGGACGAACAACACGACGGTCGCGGTGGCGGCGCCCGCGAGGATGCCACCGGCGAACGAGAGCAGCAACTCCACCCCGGTCGCGCCGACCGACGGGTGGCCGCTCGACGCGATGGCGGCGCTGACCGCGGTGCCATACAGCACTAGCTAGGACATTCTCGACGACGCTCCGGACGAACGCGGTGTCGAGAGGCTCCCGGGAAAACCAGCGACGGTAGAACAGCGGGCCGGCGACGGCGGCGGTCACATCGACCGGTTCCTGGCCGGCCGGGAGTTCGCCGCGGGCCCGCGCGCGTTCGGTCACCACACCGAACGGAGCTAGCAACCGGGCATGCAGATCCGCCTGAAGCCCGGCCAACTCGGGCTCACGTTCGGCAGCGTCCACGATGGAGGGCAAGACCGTCGCCCAGCGCGCACTGCGTAGCTGCTCGGCCAGTTCCTCGGTCAACGCGGTGAGATCGCCGTCGAAGCTGCCGGTGTCCGGAACCGCGGGGGCCGACCCGCCCGCCGGGGCTCGACGCGGGAGAACCGGTCCGCGAACGAGTCGATCACCAGATCACTGATCTGCTGCCAGCTGCCGTACTATGAGAGGTAATCGGTGCGCTCGAACGGCGTCCAGCGACTTCCGGTACCGTTCCTCCCAGAGCAGCGTACCCCATCTCGCGGCGTAGGCCCGAGCGACAGCTGGGCCACTGACAGGCGGACGCTGGTGGCTGCAGCGCCGTCTTCCTGGGTGGCGATCCGGACGACGATAACGAGCTCTATTTTGACCTGTATCTGGAGAAGACCAAGGCGAGCGAAGTCAACGAGGTCAATCTGGGCTGGCGCCCGAAAGCCGGGGAACTGCTCTGGAATCCGGACCTTCAGCAGCCGAAACGCTCCGAGAACGGTTCCTGGAACGTTCTGCTACTGCCCGGACCCTCGCACCGCCGAATCCGTTGTGCCTTCTGCATCAACCTGCATCAACGGCGGGGCCGGGGGCTCGGCGCGAGCAAGCCCCCGGCCCCGGCTCAGTGCGCGTTGGCCGGCGCCTGCCCGGTCGGGATCTCGGCCTTCGGCGCATCGGCGAAGCCGCGCAGCGGGACGTGCTCGATGAACAGCGCGACCACGATGCCGACCGCCGCAACGATCGCGCCGAGGATGAAGGCGGCCTGGATGCCGTCGCTCACGCCGAGCTGGAAGGCGTGCCGGATCGGCTCGGGCAGGGCCCGCAGCATGGCCGGGGTCATCGCCGCGGCCGAACCGCTGCCGGTCGCCCGGGACGCCGCGACGCCGGCGTTCTCGGTGAAGGTGTCTAGCAGCCGGTTGATGTAGAGCGTGCTCAGCAACGAGACGCCGAGCGAGCCGCCCATGTTGCGCACGAAGGTGGCCGCGCCGGTCGCCGCGCCGATCGCGTTGATCGGGGAGCTGTTCTGCGCGATCAGCATGGTGGTCTGCATCAGGCAGCCCATGCCGACGCCGAGCACGACCATGAACAGGCCGGTCATGAATCGCGAAGTGCCGACGTCCATGGTGGCGAACAGCGCCAGGCCGCCGGTCATCAGCACGGTGCCGACGATCAGGAGCGCCCGGTAGTGCCCGGTGCGGGTGATCAGCTGACCGCCGACCAGCGAGACGGCCATCGCGGCGAGCATCATCGGCATCAGCAGCAGGCCGCTGTTGGTGGCCGAGGCGCCCTGCACGTACTGCTGGAACTGCGGGAGCAGGGTGATGCCGCCGAACATCGCGAAGCCGACGATCAGGCTGAGCGCGCCGGCCAGCACGAAGTTGCGGTTCGCGAACACCGACAGCGGCATGATCGGCTCGGCGGCGCGCCGCTCGACCACGATGAACGCGGCCAGACCGGCGACGGTGACCGTGGCCAGGCCGAGGATCTGCGGGGAGGCCCAGGCGTACTCGGTGCCGCCCCAGGTGGTGATCAGCACGAGCGCAGTGATCCAGACGCTGAGCAGGGCCGCGCCGAGCCAGTCGATGGTCACCTTCCCGGCGCCGCGCGGCAGCTTGGCCAGCACGAACCAGCAGACCGCGAGCGCGACCACGCCGAGCGGCAGGTTGACGTAGAACGCCCAGCGCCAGTCCAGGTTGTCGGTGATGAAGCCGCCGACCAGCGGGCCGCCGATCAACGCGACCGGCATGACGGCCATCGTCACGCCCTGGTACTTGCCGCGCTCGCGCGGCGGGATGATGTCGGCCAGCACCGCCATGACGCCGACCATCAGGCCACCGGCGCCGAGGCCCTGCAGGGCGCGGAAGGCGATCAGCTCGCCCATGTTCTGCGACATGCCGCAGAGGGCCGAGCCGACCAGGAAGACCGCGATCGAGCTGAGGAAGGTGATCCGGCGGCCGAGCAGGTCACCGAGCTTGCCCCAGATCGGGGTGGCGACGGTGGAGGCGAGCACGTAGCCGGTGGTCACCCAGCCCAGGCGGTTCAGGCCGTGCAGTTCGCCGACGATCGTGGGCAGCGCGGGCGCCACGATCATGTTGTCGAGCATGGCGAGCAGCATCGCGATCACGAGACCGCTCATGGTGATAATGATTTCGCGATGAGTGAAGCGGGCGGGTTGGGTCACGGCGAGTTCCTTCGGTAGTCTTACTTACCGGCCGGTTAAGACCCTAACTTGCCGACCGGTAAGTTGGCAACGAGGAAGGACTGGGCAGCGATGGCAGCGGCAGGCCAGCGGCGGGGCGCCGACACGAAGGCAGAGATCCGCAAGGTGGCCATCGAACTGTTCACCGAGCGCGGCTACGAGGCCACCTCCCTGCGCGAGATCGCCGAGCGGCTGGGCATCACCAAGGCCGCGCTCTATTACCACTACAGCAGCAAGGAGAGCATCGTCCGGTCCATCTTCGAGGCCCACCTCGAGGCGCTGGACGAGCTCACCGCCTGGGCCCGCGAGCAGCCGCCCGGCCCGGAGCTACGCGCCCGCGCCGTCGACCGGATGGTCGACCTCGGCAGCGGCATCGGCAGCGGCATCGGCAGCGGCATGGCCGTGATGAGGTTCGCGATGGCCAACCAGCACGTGATCCGCGAGCTGCACGACGAGAAGGGCCGGGAGAACGTGTTCGGCAAGATGACCGAGCTGTTCGACATCCTGACCGGCCCGGACGCCCCGATCGCCGAGGTGCTGCGGGTCCGGGCCGCGCTGCTCAGCGTCAACCTGGTGCTGATGTCCTCGCGTGGCCTTGACGCCTCCGAGGCCGAGATCACCGCCGCCGCCCGCGACATCGCCCACACCCTGATCGGCAGCGGAAAACCCGCGGCGTGACCGGGCCGGACCGCTGCTAGCCTCCGGGCCATGTCGATCAAGGCCCAATTGCGGGCAAGGGTCGAGCCGTTCGGCACGGTCGGTCGCTGAACTCACATCGTTCCACTTCACCCACGAACCGGGACGTGATTCGACAACCGGTCAGGAAGTAGATTCCGAGTCATCCGGTCGGTCGGCGTCATTCCGGACCGAGCAGCGACGACGACGCACGCCTGTCCCGACAGTCCCGATGGGGCTGCGGGCGCGCGTCAGTGTGTCCGCGTGAAACGGAACGATTCTCATGATGGCGATCGTGGCAGCGCTGACGCTTTATCTGGTCAATGCGCTGAGCCCGGTCCGAACATGGTTCTCATCCTGCAAGCGGCGTTGGCCCGAGGACGCAGCGAGGCCGTCGCCGTCTCGCTGGGCGTGACGAGCGGCTCCGTTCTTCTGGCGCTGACGGCGTCGACGGGGCTACAAGCGGTCCTTTTCGGACGCAAAAGCGCGCGAAGCATGGACCGAAGCCGTCGCCACGAGACTCACGGTCATCGCCGAGGGGCACTAGCGGGAGTTTCCGACTTTTCATGATCGACTTTGGTGTCTGGGCTGTTCAGGGTGGGTGCTGCGGGGTGGGTGGTGTATTACCCATGCTGGGTGGTGGTGCTGGTCAGCGGGTTGGGGCGTAGTGGTCGAGGCCGAACAGGTCGAACAGGGTTTGTTGGGTGTTGGTCATGTCGGTGAGGATGCGTTGGGCGCGGGGGCGGCCTTTGCCGCCGTCGTGGTGCAGCAGGATGGTTTCGCCGATGCCGGCGAGTGGTCGAGGAGTTCACGCACGGACATCTTTAGGCCGGCTTGGTGGGCGTGGCGGCGCATCAGGTGTGCGGTGGCCAGGGCGAGTACGCAGGTTGACCTTCCCCCCGTAGCCCG
>NZ_BOQN01000061.1 GCF_018332695.1 Paractinoplanes toevensis | reverse complement strand
CCGTGCCGCAGGCGCAGGCCGAGGCGATGCCGCAGGCGCAGGTCGGAGCGGAGACACAGCCGCAGGCTGGCGCCGCGCCGCAGGCCGAAGCCAAGGCGCAGGCCGAAGCCAAGGCGCAGGCCGAAGCCGGGCCCCACAGCGGAGCAGTGGCCCAGTCGCAGACTGCATCCACGCCGTTGGCCGGTACCGGTCCCCCATCGCAGGCTGAAGCCGTGCCGCAGCCCGGCCCACAAACTCAGGGCGACCCACATCCTCAGGGCGGCCCACACGCTCAGACCGACCCGCACCCTCAGGGCGGCCCGCAGGCTCAGGCCGACCCACACGCTCAGGGCGGCCCGCAGGCTCAGGCCCGCGACGAGGCTGGGCCGTTACCGGACGCCGAGGTTGTGGTCGCGGCGGGGTCGGCGGCCGAGGTCGCGGCCGTGGGAGAGGTTGAGTCGGGGTCAGCGGCCGAGGTCGCGGCCGTGGGAGAGGTTGAGTCGGTGGCTGTGGGCGTGGATGAGTCGGTGGCTGTGGGCGTGGATGAGTCGGTGGCTGTGGGCGTGGATGAGGGGTTGGATCAACCGGTGTTCGAGATTCCGTCGCAGGCCAAGGCGGATGACCGCTTTATCGACGGTGCCAAGCCGCGAGGCGCCTTGTCGCATTGATCGGGGGCGGTGGCGCAGCCCGTGGATCGGCCCGAGCTTTGCGGGACTGTCCTGATTGGGCGTAACGGTGAACGCCGTACTATTCGCGGTTTGATTTTGGGGTTTGGGCTCAGACTTCGGCGAAAATCGGGCCATCTACCGGCAAGGGTGGCACTTCGCCTCGGGCGGCGGCTCGGCGGGCGAACTCGCGCAGGCCGGCGATCTGGCGTTCGCCCAACGAGAAGTCGAGGGCCCGGAAGTAGGTGGCCAGGGTCTCTGCGTCGAAGGGTTCCCAGCGTGCGGCTGCGGCGGCTACCTCGTCGAGTTCGCCCAGGCAGAGATCGCGGGAGCGTTGGAAAGCCTCGTGCACGTCCTTGACCGCGCCGGGGTTCGCGGCCGCGTAGTCCTTGCGGACCGCCCAGACGGCGAAGACCATCGGCAGGCCGGTCCAGTCGCGCCAGGCCTGGCCCAGGTCGGTGACCGTCAGGCCCAGGCGGGGAGCCTCGTACATCGCCCGCAGGGCGGGGTCGCCGATCAGCACGCCGGCGTCCGCCTCCATCAGCATCTGGGTAAGTTCGGGCGGGCAGCGGAAGTATTCGGGCTCGGCCTGGTAGCGCTCGGCCAGCAGCATCTGCGCCAGCAGGACCCCGGTGCGTGAGGTCGAACCCAGGGCGACCGGGCGGCCGTCGAGCTCGTTGAGCGGTCGGGTCGAGATCAGGTTGACCGAGAGGACCGGGCCGTCGCTGCCGACCGCGAGGTTGGGCAGCAGGAGCAGGTCGTCGGCGTGGCGCAGGTATTCGACCAGGGTGATCGGCCCGATGTCGAGGTCGCCGGTGACCAGCTCGTGGCTGAGCCGGTCGGGGGTGTCCTTACGCAGGTCGACGTCGAGCAGAGCACCGGAGCGCATCAGCCCCCAGTAGATCGGCAGGCAGTTGAGGAACTGGATGTGCCCTACCCGGGGTCGACCGGCGCTGTCACTCATGAACTCGACGCTATCCCCCACCGGTTGCGATCCGCCGGTGGGTGGGGGTGCCGGGTGGCCCACATCGCACCGCCGCCGCAAACGCCGGGCAGCGCTTAGGGGCCGGGCCGCTCACTTCGCCGTCGCCGCGGATGCGGGCACTGTCGCGGACGCGGGCATTGTCGTCGCCGCGGGCGTGATCGCCGTCGCCGGCTCTTGCGCGTCGCCGCCAAGAGACTGCGGTGATCTGGCGGACTCTCGGCGGACCAGTGGCAAGCCGAGCAGGGACGCCGCGAGCCCCAGGGCTCCGGACGCGGCGACCAGCCATCGGGGGTCGAAGTGCTCGACCAGCGGGCCGGCCGCCACCAGGCCGATCAGGCCGGACGTCTGGATGGCCGAGGTCACCGCGGCGAAGGCGCGGCCATGTGCCGCCGCGGGAACACGGCCGGCGACGATGACCATGACGAAGACGTTGATGCCGGCGTTGAAGACGCCGCCGATCAGCCACAGCGGGATCAGTGCAGTGGCCCCGGTGACCAGGGCGCCCGCGAGCAGCGGAACGCAGGAGCCGCCCGTGATCAGAATCAGGGCCGGGACGGTGATGCGGGCCCGCGGCATCCGGCCGAAGAGCACGCTGCCGAGCAGCATGCCGGCCGGCCAGGCCGCGGTCACCAGGCCGAACATGGTGGTGGAGGCGTGCAGGGTTTCGCGGATGAAGAAGACCTCGACCACGTTGATCGCGCTCACCCCGACCATGACCGCGGCCATCGCTCCGATCATGACGGCGAGCGCGCGGTCGTCCCGTACCTTGAAAGCGGATTTTTCGGTCTTCGCCGGACCGGCCTGGTGGCGGCGGGTCTTGATGACCAGGCCGGCCACGATCAGGGCCAGGTAGCTCGCCGCGTCGATCAGCAGCGGCGTCCGGGAGCCGGTCTGGCCGACCAGGATGCCGGCCAGCGCCGGGGCGATCAGCATGCCGATCACGCCGGCGGTCTGGTTGAGGCCGCTCGCCTTGGCCAGGTCGTCCGGGCGGACCATGCGCGGGATGAGCGCGGCGAGGGTCGGCTGGGTGACGGCGAGGCCGGCGGCGAGCAGCGCGACCAGCCCGATGATCGCGACCGGATGGTGCACGAAGGCCAGTGCGACGCAGATCAGCGACTGCACGAAGCCGGCCACGATCAGGACGGTGCGGCTGTCGGCCCGGTCGGCGATGCGCCCGCCGATCGGGGCGAGCAGGGCCAGCGGCAGGCTCGCCGCCACCAGCAGCCCGGAGACGGCCAGGCCGCCGTGCCCACGCTGCTGCAGAACGAGGGCCAGCGTGGTGGCCGCGAGGAAGTCGCCGCACACCGAGACGGCCCGGGCCCCGGAGACCAGATAGACGTCAGCCCAGCGCGACTCATCAGATGTGAAGGACATACTTCGAAAGTATTCCTTCACATCTGGTCGGCGCAAGCCTCGGTCTATGCCTTTTCGGCCTCCGGGAACGCCGCCACGTTGAATGCCACCCGCCGCGCGCCCTCCGGCGCGGACTCCTGCCGCTCGCGGATCTGGTACGGATCGACCAGCTCGGTGATCTTCTCGATCAGCTCCGTCAGCTCGCCGGGGGTGATCAGCAGCCGACTGCCGCGGAGCGTTCCGACCTGTTTCCACTCCTCCGGCTCCCGCTCCATCCGGGAAAACCAGTCCCGCGCCCGCTCCAGATCACGGTGGAGATAGAGCTCGACCAGCGCCCGCGCCGCGGCGTTGGCGGCCGGCTCGTCCATGTCCGGGTCGATCCGCAGGCCGGCGGCAACGCTTCGCCAGCGGCGCTCCCGCCCGTCCCCACGGCTCGGCGCCTGCTCGACAAGGCCGTATTTGGCCAGCTCACGCAGGTGGTAGCTGGTGGCGCTCGGGGAGAGCCCCACCATGCTCGCGCACTCGGTGGCGGTGACCGACGCCCCGGAGTCGTTCAAGTACTCGACGATCTCGATCCGAGCCGGATGAGAAAGCGCCCGCATCACCCGCGGATCACTGACCCGCACCCCACGCTCCGCCATGCCACCCATTCTTCAGCCACGCACGAACGGCCCGCTCCGCGGCTAAGCCACTTGGAAATTCGGTGGACAAGCTGTGACCTCGGCGTAACGTGGAGGGCCGCTTGACGGCCGTGGTGAGCATGCACCGCAGCGGACGTCCTCCGCGCCGAGTGCCGGTGGCCGGTCTCGGATACGCGAGCAGCCCGCAAAGCCTGTGTTGAGGATGACTCTTGCCTGTCTTCGATCTGGACACCGAACTCGCCGCCGAACGAAACCACCTGCGCGATTCGCGCGCCGCGCTGGCTCGCATGCGGGGGCGCGCCGAGGCTCTCTTCTCCACCGGTGACAAGGTCGCCGGTGACGCCTACACCGCCGAGCAGCTCGGCCGGCACATGGCCCGCCGGGTCCTGGAGCTGGCCGACGACCCGACTACCCCGCTGTTCTTCGGGCGGCTCGACATCGAGGAGTCGGCCTATCACGTCGGGCGCCGGCACGTGACCGACGACTCCGGCGAGCCGATGGTGCTGGACTGGCGGGCGCCGCTGTCCCGGTCGTTCTATCGGGCCAGCGTGCGCGACCCGCAGGGGGTGTCGACCCGGCGCCGGTTCGGGTTCGTGAAGGGCGAGCTGACCAGCTTCGAGGACGAGCATCTCGATCGCGGCGAGGAACTGGGCACGTCCAGCCGCATCCTGACCGCGGAGATCGAGCGGCCGCGCGTCGGGCCGATGCGCGACATCGTGGCGACCATCCAGCCCGAGCAGGACGAGCTGGTCCGGGCCGATCTGGCCGACTCGATCTGCGTGCAGGGCGCGCCGGGCACCGGTAAGACCGCGGTCGGCCTGCACCGGGCCGCCTTCCTGCTCTATCTGCACCGGGAACGGCTGAAACGCTCGGGCGTGCTGATCGTCGGCCCGAACGCGGCTTTCCTCTCCTACATCTCGGCGGTGCTGCCGGCGCTCGGTGAGGTCGAGGTCAAGCAGGCCACTGTGGACGATCTGGTGGGAAGAACACCGGTGAAAGCAACAGACACCGACAAAGCCACGAACATCAAGCACGACGTACGCATGGCAGAGGTGCTCCGCAAAGCCCTGTGGCGGCGGATCGGGAAGCCGACCGAGCCGATCATGGTGTCGGACGGGTCCTACCGCTGGCGGATCGACGCCGAACCGCTGCGCCGGATCGTCGACGAGGCCCGCCGCGAGGGACTGCCCTACCAACTGGGGCGCGAGCGCGTGCAGGCCCGGGTGGTGGGCCTCCTCCAGCGGCAGTCGGAGTACCGCACCGGCAACTCACCCAACGAGACGTGGCTGCGCAAGATGGCCAGGATCGCGCCGGTGAAGGAGTTCCTGGACCGGGCCTGGCCGGCCGTGACGCCCGAGTCGCTGGTCGTGGAGGTGCTCCTCGACCCCACCGACGACCTGCTCACCGCCGAGGAGCAGGAGGCGATCCGCTGGACCAGGGCGCCGAAGACCGTCAAGTCGGCGAAGTTCAGCGCGGCCGACCTGGTGCTGATCGACGAGGCGGCCGGCCTGCTGGAGCGGGAGACCAGCTTCGGGCACGTGGTGGTGGACGAGGCGCAGGACCTCTCGCCGATGCAGGCCCGGGCGATCGCCCGGCGCAGCGAGCACGGCTCGATCACGCTGCTCGGCGACCTGGCTCAGGGGACGGCTCCGTGGGCGGCCGCGGACTGGCGGGACACCCTCGCGCACCTCGGCAAGCCGGACGCCGCGGTGGTGCCGCTGACCATCGGGTTCCGGGTGCCGGCGGTGGTGGTCGAGCTGGCCAACCGGCTGCTGGGCGCCCTCGACGTGTCCGTGCCGGCGGCGGTGTCGCTGCGCCGGGACGGCGATCTGTCCATCGTGGCGGCCGACGACCTGGACGCGGCGACGCTGGTCGAGGTGACCGCGGCGCTCGAGCACGAGGGTTCGGTCGCGGTGATCGCGGCGGACACCGCGGTGGCCCGGCTGCGCGCGCATCTGACGGCGGCCGGGATCGAGAACGCGACGCCGGACGACGTCGACTCCGAGGCGCGGGTCACAGTGGTGCCGGCGACGGTGGCCAAGGGCTTGGAGTACGACCATGTCGTCGTCCACGAACCGGCGGACATCGTGGCGGCCGAGGCCCGTGGACTCAACCGGCTCTACGTGGTGCTGACCCGCGCGGTGTCACGGCTGTCCGTCGTACACCGGAAGCCGTTGCCCGAAGCGCTCACAGCGGCTTGACCCACCGCGACCATTCCGCCTGGCGGCGATAGCCGCCGGCGGCCCACGCACCGTGCGCACCCGGGTTGTCGTCGAGCACCATCGCGTCGGCGCGGGTGCCACCGAGCGCCCGGAAGCGTTCCTCGGCCGCCTCGATGAGCGCGCGGCCGATCCCCTGCCGCCGGCGGGAGGGCGCGACCGCGAGGCGGTAGACGTGGCAGCGCCAGCCGTCCCACCCGGCGATCACCGTGCCGATGATCTCGTCACCGTCGACCGCGAGGATGAGCGCGCCGGGATCGCGCAGGTGCAGGGCGGCGATCGCGGCTCGGGAGTCGGCCGGCCGATGGTCGTTCTCGGCGGCGACGGCCCAGAAGGCGAGCACCGTGTCGAGTTCGTCGGAAGAGGCAACTCGAAGATCCACAACGCCGAGTCTACTTTATGGCACAAAGCTCTTTGACTTTGTGCTGTAAAGTTCTTTGCATGGACCCCGAGGATGACCAAGCACCCGCCGATCCGCTCGCGCTGATCGAGCGTGAGCGCGCCAATCTCGTCCGCCACATCGCCCCCGACCCCCGGTTGATGTATTGGCCGTGGGGCTTCGCCTGGCTGATCGGCTTCACCCTGCTCTTCCTGCGCTACGGCCCTGACGGCAAGGTCTACGTCAACCTGCCCGACTGGCTGCCGCTCACCGTGCTGATGTTGCTGTTCATCGCGGCCGGTCTGGTCACCGGTTTCGCCGGCAGCCGGTCGGTGCGGCGCACCAGCGGCCCGACCTCCCAGGCCGGCCTGGCCTACGGCCTGACCTGGTCGATCGCCTTCTTCGGCTTCTCGGTGCTCTACGCCCGGCTGGCCAACGACCTGCCCGATCAGCAGGCCGGTCTGCTGTGGGCGGGCGGCATGGTCGCGCTCACCGGTGCACTGCACATGGCCGGCAGCGCGATCTGGCAGGACCGTCAGCTGTTCGTGCTGGGCGCCTGGACCAGTGTGATCAACATCGTTGGCATCGTGGCCGGTCCCGGCTGGCACTCGCTGATCGTCGCCATCGCCGGTGGGGCCGGCATGATCGTGGCCGGTTTCCTGGGCTGGCGGCGGCTGCGGTGACCGACGCCCCCGAGCTCGACCCGGTCATCCACGCCCAAGCCCGGCTGCGGGTGGTGTCCGCACTGTCCGCCCTGCGCGAGGCTGACAAGATCACCTTTCCTCGCCTGCAGGAGTCGCTGGGGATGACCGCCGGCAATCTCTCGGTGCACCTGCGCAAGCTCGAGGACGCCGGCTATGTCGAGGTCACCAAGACCCATCAGGGCCGCACACCGGCCACGCTCATCCGTCTCACCCGCCGCGGCCGGCTCGCCTTCGAGGAATACACGGCAGCCCTGCGGGCCCTTCTCGACCCGGGAGCGCAGTCATGATCCTCGCCCGCGCCGTCGACGTCAGCCGCCACTACGGCGACACCGTCGCCCTCGACCACGTCTCCCTCGACATCGCGGCCGGCGAGATCGTCGGCCTGCTCGGCCCCAACGGCGCCGGCAAGTCGACCCTGATCAGCCTGCTGACCGGTGTTCGGAAGCCCAGCTCCGGGCAGGTCGAGCTGCTCGGTGCCGACCCGCGCCGGCCGGAGAGCCGGCGGCATCTCGGGGTCACTCCACAGGAGACCGGGCTGCCCGGCACGCTGCGCGTCGGCGAGGTCGTCGACTTCGTCCGGGCGCACTACCCCGACCCGCTGCCGCGCGCCGAGCTTCTCTCGCGCTTCGGGATTTCCGATCTCGTACGCCGGCAGACCGGTGGCCTGTCCGGCGGGCAGAAGCGCCGGGTCGCCGTGGCGCTGGCGTTCGCCGGCCGGCCGAAGATCGTGTTTCTGGACGAGCCGACCACCGGGCTCGACGTGGAGGCCCGGCGAGCCCTCTGGGACGGCATCCGCCAGTTCCACGCCGAGGGCGGCACGATCGTGCTGACCAGCCACTACCTCGAGGAGATCGAGGCTCTGGCCCGGCGCGCGGTGGTGATCGGGGGTGGCCGGGTGCTGGTCGACGACACCGTCGACGCCGTACGCGGTCTGGTCGCCGTGCGCCGGGTCAGCCTGACCTCAGCCGTACCGCTGCCGGCTCTTGATGGGGTGACCGCGACCGACCGCGAGGGTGACCGCTGGCACCTGCTCAGCCCCGACGCGGACCAGCTGGTCCGCGACCTGGTCACGGCCGGCGTGACCTTCACCGACTTGGAAATCCGCCCCGCCTCGCTGGAAGAGGCGTTCCTGCGCCTTTTGGAGGAACCGTGTCCGGCCTGATCCTCACCCACGCCCGCTTCCAACTGATCGAGACGTCCCGCACCCCCATCGCGATCATCGGCAGCGCGATCTGGCCGGCGGCGTCGATGCTGGCCTTCGTGGTCCCCTACGCCGGTGACGACCCGCATTTCGCCACCTACGCCACCGCGTCGATGCTGACCTTCGCGGTGATGAGCACCAACCTTTTCCAGTACGGGGTGGGAGTCGCCGACGATCGCGTGCAGCCCTGGGATCCGTACGTGCGAACCCTCGCCGCGGGCGCGCTCCCCCGCTTCGCCGGCCGCCTCCTGGCCGGTCTGGCCCTCATGGCGGTGGCCCTGCTCCCGGTCGTGCTGATCTCGGCGTTCCTGACCGCGGCGACGCTCAGCCCGTTCCGGTTCCTGCTCGCCATCCTGACCACGGCGTTGATCGCGATCCCGTTCATCCTGATGGGCCTGGCGATCGGCTACTCGCTGCCGCCCAAGGCCGCAGTGGTGGTGGCGCAGGTGCTGTTCCTGCCGCTCGCCTTCGGCGGTGGCCTGATGACCGCCCCCGGCTGGGCGCCCGGCTTCGTCGACACCGTCGCGCCCTACCTGCCGACCGGCGGCTCGGTGCGTCTCATGTGGGCGGCCGTGGGCGAATATCCGTTTAGTCCGACCGCCGTTGTGTCGCTGCTCACATGGACGATTGCCCTGGCTGGGGTGGCTTTGTGGGCCTATCGGCGGGACGAGGGTCGGCGGTTCAGCTAGAACATCGACACTTAAGACCGATCAAAGATTCACAATGCGACGATCCGTGGATGACCACCGCATCTACGCCTGGCTTTCCCACGTGGGTTGATCTGGGGACCGCCGATCTCGAGGATGCGAAGCGCTTCTACTCCGGACTCTTCGGCTGGACCGCCGACGTGGCCGGCGAGGAGTTCGGCGGATACACCACCTTCCTGCTCAACGGCCGCCCGGTAGCCGGGGCCGGACCCCTGTACGGCGAGGGCCAGCCCACGGCCTGGAGCACCTACATCGCCACCACCGACGCCGACGCGATCGCCGACCGGGTGGCGGCGGCCGGCGGGAAAGTGCTGGTCGCCCCGTTCGACGTGCTCGATCAGGGCCGGATGGCCGCCTTCCTCGACCCGTCCGGGGCGCCGTTCAGCGTCTGGCAGGCCGGCACCATGCGCGGTGCCGCCATCTTCGACGTGCCCGGCTCGCTGACCTGGAACGAACTGAACACCCGCGACCTGGACGGATCACGGGTGTTCTACGGCTCGGTGTTCGACTGGCAGTTCCGGCACAGCACGATGGGCAACCAGCCCTACCTGGTGGCAAAGCTGGACGAGACGCCGATCTGCGGGATCCAGCCGATGGCGGCCGCCGACTGGCCGGTCGACATGCCGGCCCACTGGATGGTCTATTTCGCGGTGCAGGACTGCGACCGGACGGCGATGCACGTGCGGTCGCTGGGCGGCCAGGTGCTGCAGCCACCGACGAACCTGCAGATCGGCCGGTACGCCGTGCTCGAGGACCCGCAGGGCGGGATGTTCGCGGTCCTGGCCTCCCAGGGGTGAGATCAGCCGCGGACCGGGACCACCAGCGGGCCGTGCTCACCCTCGATGACCCGCACCCGCACCCGGTAGTGCTCGGCCAGGTTCTTCTCGGTCAGCACCGTCGCCGGTGGGCCGGACGCCACCACCCGGCCCGCCGACAGCAGCACCATGCGGTCGGCGTACTCGCCCGCGGTGGTCAGGTCGTGCATGGTCGTCAGGACGGTGAGCTCCCGCTCGGCCCGCAGCCGGTCGACCAGTTCGAGCACCTCCTGCTGATGCCCGATGTCGAGCGCGCTGGTCGGCTCGTCCAGCAGCAGGATGCGGGCCCCCTGCACCAGCGCCCGGGCGAGAAAGACCCGCTGCCGCTCGCCCCCGCTCAGCGTGTCCAGCCGCCGCCCGGCGAACCGCGCCAGGTCCAACTCGCCGAGGACCTCGCCGACGGCCGCGAGGTCGGCGGCCGACTCCCGCCCGAGAGGCGGCACATAGGGCGTACGCCCGAGCAGCACGTAGTCGAAGACCCGCATGGCCGGCGGAACCACCGGCGACTGAGCCACCGTGGCGATCGTCTTGGCCCGCTCCCGCCGGGTCAACCGGTCGACCGGACTCCCGCCGAGCTCGACGCTCCCCTCGAACGGCAGCAGCCCACCGATGGCCCGCAGCGCCGTCGACTTCCCGGCCCCGTTCGGCCCGATGACCGTCACCCACTCCCCGACGGCGACGTCCAGGTCGATCCCGTCGACGATGAGCGCCCGTTCCAGCCGAACCCGAAGCCCTCGAACGACAACCGCCCCGGCCGTCATGGGGCGGCCGTCCGGGTCGTCCGCAGGACGACGATGAAGAACGGGGCGCCGAAGAACGCCGTCACCACGCCGATCGGGATCTCGGCGGCGCCGCCCGCGGTGCGGGCCAGCAGGTCGGCCAGAGCCAGAAACGCGCCGCCGAACAGCACCGACAGCGGCAGGATCGAGCGGTAGCTCGGCCCCGCCAGCAGCCGCATCGTGTGCGGCACGATGATGCCGACGAAACCGATCAGCCCGGAGACCGACACCGCCGCCGCGGTGCCCAGCGACGCCGCCACAATCAGCAGGTAACGGCTGCGCTGCGGGTGCAGGCCGAGGCTGCTCGCCTCCTCGTCACCGACCGTGAGAACGTCCAGTTCGCGGCGCTGGGACAGCACGATCGCGCCGGTCACCGCCGCGTACGGCAGGATCATCAACACGTCGTGCCAGCCCGCGGTGGCCAGCCGGCCCAGCAGCCACGAGTAGACCTCGCGCAGGGTGTCGACGTGCCGCTGCATGACGTAGGTCTGGGCGGCGGCCAGGAACGACGAGACCGCCACCCCGGCCAGGATCAGCGTGGCCGGCGAGCGGTCCCGGCCACCGGCCGCACCGAGCAGCCAGGTCAGCGCGACCGCGATGAGCGCGCCCGCGAAGGCCGCGACCGGCACCCCCACCGGCAGGTTCGAGGTGGCGTCACCGGTGCCCGCCCGGAAGGCGATCACCACGGTCACCCCGAGGCCGGCCCCCGCGGCCACCCCGAGCAGGTGCGGATCGGCCAGCGGGTTGCGGAAGACACCCTGGTAGGCGGCACCGGCCAGGGCCAGCATCCCGCCCACCAGCAAGCCGAGAAGCACACGCGGCAACCGCAGCTCGGTGACGATCGCGATTTCCCGCTCGGTGAGTCCGCTATGGAGGCGTACGCCGGGAATGAGGTTGAGCAGTTCGGCCGCGACCCCGGCCGGCGGGAGCGCGACCGAGCCGAAGGCGAGGCCCGCGACCAGCGCGACCAGCACGGCAAGAAGGCCCGCGACCAGCCAGACCGGCCGCAGACCGGCCGGCCGGACCCGGTCCAGGGTCACGCCGGGACCTTGGCCACCGCATCGGCCACAGCCTGTACGAGATCAACGGTACGGGGACCCCAGCGCGACGCGATGTCGTCGTCGAGCGGGTAGATCTGGCCGGCCTTGACCGCCGTGATCGTCTTCCAGCCGGTGCGCGCCGCTACCGTCTGTGCGCTCTGCTGGCAGCACTTACTGTCAGCCAGGAAGATCGTGTCCGGATTCGCCGTGATCAGCGCCTCCTGCGACAACTGCGGGTAACCGCCCTTGGCGCCGTCTGGGTCGGCGGCGTCGGCCACATTGGTCATCCCGAACTTCGCGAAGATCGAGCCGACGAACGTCTTCGAGGTCACCGAGTAGAGCGTCGGGTCGAGCTCGTAGTAGTAGCTCAGCGCGGTGGACCGGGCCGGCACCCCCTGCATGATCTTGTCGATCTGGGTGCTCATCCGCTGGTGCAGCGCCTCGGCCTCGGTCACGTGCCCGGTGAGCAGGCCGAGCTGCCCGATCTCGCCGTACGCGTCGTCCAGGCCGGCCGCCGCCGGGGTGAGGAACACCGGGATCTTCAGCTTCCCGAGCTGCGAGACGATCTTGTCGGTGTCGTTGGAGAGCACCACCAGGTCGGGGTTCTCGGCGGCGATCGCCTCGGCGCTCGGCTTGAACCCGGACAGGCTGGTCTTGGGTGCGTCGGCCGGATAATTCGACTGGTCGTCGACCGCCACCACCTGCTTCCCGGCCCCGATCGCGAACAACGTCTCGGTGGCGGTCGGGGTGAGCGACACGATCCGCTCGGGTCGGCGATCGAGAGTCACCGCACCGACCGAGACCGGATAGGACGCCCCCGCACTCGGCGCCGAGGTGGTGGTGGTCTCGCCGTCGCCGCCCCCGCACCCCCCGGCGAGCAGCAGGGCAGCAGCCGTCGCAGCCGCGACAAGCACACGTTTCATCAGGTCCTCCAGTCGGCCGGGCATCCGGTGGTGCTTCGCCGACAGAACCCGGTGACCCCGGCCCGTCCGCGAGGCGCCCCTCCCCGAGAGCGCTACTTCGCGACCGGCGTCCAGGCGACCTGGCTAGACCTGGAAAATCCAAAGGCATCACAGTTGCGGGACAGCGCCGGTTTCCCACCGGCTTCGCTGAGACGCGGTCCCCCGCACGCTATCCCACGCCTACTTCTTCTCGTCGGCGGCGGCCGGTTCGGCGTCGGGGGTGTCCTGGAGGGTCAGGCGGTCGCCGGCGGCTGCGGCCTGCTCGTCGCCGGCCAGGGCGGCTCGCAGGCGCTCCTTCTCCTCGGTGCGGCGGGACGCCGCGCCGGCCAACTGCTCGCCCATCTGGTTGCGCCAGTCGGACAGCAGGAAGTAAGAGAGGATCGCCGAGACGAGCAGCGCGAGCATCGCCTTGACCAGGATGTTCAGCGGGAGCGGCAGGAGCAGCACGAGGATCAGCACGAACAGGCCCAGGCGGCCCAGCGTGTACTTGACGGCGGGACTCATCTCTCTCTTCTTCCTAACCCGCTCGGTGGCTCAGCCACCGGAGGCCGTAGAACCAGACCACGCAATAGACCACCGTGAGGCCGCCGGCCCCGGCCAGGCCGCTGACCAGGGCGGGGAAGACCGGCGCGGCGACGCCGACCAGGCTCATGCCGACGGCCAGGCCGAAACCCGCGCCCAGCACGGCCACCACGAAGCGGTACGGACCGCTGTCGCGGGCCGCCCGGAACTCCTCGGTGAACAGCCACAGCGGCAGGATCAGCGCCAGCCAGCCGCTCGTGCCGCCGAACTCGGACACCCGGGTCAGCGACAGGATCGCCTCGAACGCCAGCAGCAGGACAGCGCCGATGACCAGCCCGGCCAGCGCGGTGCCCACCAGGTCGCCGATGGTGGCCAGGCGCCCGTTGGGGTCGCGGCGCGGGCGCCGCTCACTCTTGGTCTCGGTCATGACCCCATGAGGGTACGCCGTACCGAGATGTCCATTTACGCCCAGACCGTGGCCGGCTCGCTGCGGCGCGAGGCCAGCGATGGGGCCGGGTCGTACTCCCGGACCACCTCGTAGCGGGTGTTGCGCTCGACCGGCTGGAAACCGGCGTCCCAGATGAGGTCGAGCAGGTCGTCGCGGTGCATGGTGTTGGGCGTGCCGTACGAGTCGGCGTCGTGGGTGATCTTGTATTCGACCACCGAGCCGTCCAGGTCGTCGGCGCCGAAGTTCAGCGAGAGCTGGGCGACCGACAGACCGTGCATGACCCAGAAGTTCTTCAGGTGCGGCACGTTGTCGAACATCAGCCGGGACACCGCGAACGTCTTGAGCGACTCGGCGGGAGCGGCCATCCTGGTGCGCTCCTGGATGCGGTTACGCACCTTGCCGTCCTGCGAGTCGACGAAGTCGTGCTGGTAGCGCAGCGGGATGAAGACGGCGAAGCCACCGGTCTCGTCCTGCAGCTCGCGCAGGCGCATCACGTGGTCGACCCGGTGCCGCGGCTCCTCGATATGCCCGTACAGCATGGTGGCGGGGGTCTTCATGCCTTTTTCGTGGGCCAGCCGGTGGATGCGCGACCAGTCTTCCCAGTGGCAGTTGTGGTCGACGATGTGCTGCCGGACCTCCCAGTCGAAGATCTCGGCGCCGCCGCCGGTCAGCGACTCGAGGCCGGCGTCCATCAGCTCGTCGAGGATCTCCGAGGCGGGCAGGCCGCTGATCTTCTCGAACCACTGGACCTCGGTGGCGGTGAAGCACTTGAGCTTGACGTTGGGCAGCGCGGCCTTCAGCTCGCGCAGCACCTTGGGGTAATAGCGCCAGGGCAGGGTGGGGTGCAGGCCGTTGACGATGTGCAGCTCGGTGAGCTGCTCGTCTTCCATCTCCTTGGCCTTGCGCACGGCCTCGTCGATGCGCATCGTGTACGCATCCTTTTCGCCGGGTTTGCGCTGAAAGGAACAATAAGCGCAGCTTGCCGAGCAGACGTTGGTGAGGTTCAGGTGCCGGTTGACGTTGAACATCACCCGATCACCGTTCATCTCGGTGCGCTTGTGGTGGGCCAGCCGGCCCAGCCAGGCGAGATCGTCCGACTCGTAGAGCGCGATGCCGTCCTCGCGAGTCAGCCTCTCACCTGCGTAGACCTTGGCCTCTAGCTCGCGTTTCTGTCCGGCATCCATCTGTGCCCCTTCCCTTAACTCGTCGTTGAGCCTACGTCCCACCCCCGACAAGAACGCGACCGCAGGGTTGGCGGGCGGTCCAGCTCACGGTGTCGTTGTTCGGATTCCCAGCCTTCTTTCATCTGTGATCAATCGACAGCCGTAGGAGCAATGAGGTAAGCCTTTAGAGGGACGAAAAGCGGCGAGCGATCGTCGCGGACGGGGAGCACATGGCTACTGGACGTCACGGAGACCGGCGGATACGCACGGCGCGCCCTTGGTGGCGCCCCGTGATGCTCTCTGCTGCCGCCACCGCCGCCATCGCCGCCCTGTTCAACCCGGTGCCCGCCCTCGCCGCGCCGACCGTGCCGCAGGTGCCCGCCGCTCCCGCGGTGCCCGACGTCGGCTCCCGGCCGATGGCGCTCGGCACCCTGGTGCTGCCCGGCCAGACCGCGACCACCACGCCGGTCGTGACGCCCACGCTCACCGGCTCCGCGACCAGCCCGGTCCTGCAGAAGATCGAAAAGGGCCGCGCCGAGATCGCCACCATCGGCGACGATCTGATCCAGCTCGGCCAGGACCGCGATCTCGCCGAGACGCAGTACAAAGCGACCGAGCAGCGGTATGCCGAGGCTGCCGACACCCTGCAGGACGCGCGCACCGCCGCCGCCAGCGCGGCCGCCCAGTCGATGATCGAGGCGGCCGGTCTGCCGCCCGGCGCGTTCGAACCCGGCCTGGCCGGCCTCGACGACCTGGCCCGCCTGCAGCGCGGCGATGCCTCCACCGAGCAGGCCACGGCTCGCCAGATCAGCTCCGCCGAGACGGCCGTCCAGCTCACCCTCGACCAGCAGACTCTGGCCAAGGAGCACTGGAAAGACCTGATCGGGCAGTACACCAAGCTCAACACCCAGCTCAGCAAGAAGCAGGCGGCGCAGCAGAAACTCGAGCTCGCCAACGCCGTCGAGCTGAGCGCGGCCGAGACCAGCGAGACGGTCACCGACAGCGCGCTCGGTGCGCAATATCTGGCTGGCGCCGAGGCGGGCCGGGGCTCCGACCCCCGGGCGATCCAGGCGCTGGAGTTCGCGCTGGCCCAGCGCGGCGACCCGTACGTGTGGTCCGAGGAGGGCCCGGACCAGTACGACTGCTCCGGCCTGATGTACGCGGCGTACCACTCGGTCGGCTTCCCGCTGACCCGGGTCTCCCGCGACCAGTACTGGCAGACCCGCAACAAGGTCGTCGACCGCTACTCGCTGCTCCCCGGTGACCTGCTCTTCTTCAGCTACTCGAACAGCTGGCGCGGCATCCACCACGTCGCGATGTACGCGGGTAACGGCATGATGGTCGAGGCGCCGCGCACCGGTCTCAACGTGCGCCTCACCCCCGTCCGCTGGTCGCGGCTCTTCCAGGCCACCCGGATCTTCGGCTCGGTCGAGGGCACCACCGAGGGTCCGGTGCTCGGCTCGCCCGACCCGGAACCGGCCGACCCGACCACGACCACCCCGACGACGTCGCCCACGACGAGCAAGCCGCCCACGAACCCGACGTCCAAGCCGCCGACGACGACCCCGCCGACCAAGCCGACCACCCCGTCGACTCCGCCGACGACGCCGTCCACGCCGCCGACCACCCCGTCTACGTCGCCGACGACCCCGTCTACGCCGCCGACCACGTCCACCTCGCCGACGACCTCCACGGCGCCGGAACCGACCACCGCTCCGGCCACCACCTCGGCGCCGGCGACCGGCGGCAGCGAGGAGACGAGCAAGCCGGCGACCAGCACGAGTTCGGCGAACGCGACGGAGCAGACGTCCCAGTCGTCCAGCGCCGCCCAGTCGGCGACGACCTCGTCGTCCGCGTCCGCCAACTGAGCATCGGCCACCAGGCGGTAAAGATCGCCTTTTCCGGTGGTAACCGACCGGCCGCACGAGTGGGCCGGTCGGTGCCGGGTGTGTTCACGGGCGCGGATATGGCACGGTAGGGGGCACAGCGCCCGACGTCCGAACCGTCGGTACGCGGTCGGGAGGGTTCATGGAAGAGCGGCAGGCGACACCGGACGCCGACGGCACCAAGCCGACGGCCGGTGGCGACCAGGAGGCGTATTCTCCGCCCCCGCCGCCCGCCCCCGGTGCCTTGTGGGCCCCGTCGGCGCCCGCGTCCGCTTCACCGTTCGCGCCGTCCTCGGCCACGCCGTCCTCGGCCACGCCGTCCTCGGCCACGCCGTCCTCGGCCACGCCGTCCTCGGCCACGCCGTCCTCGGCCACACCGTCCTCGGCCACACCGTCCTCGGCCACACCGTCCTCGGCCACACCGTCCTCGGCCACACCGTCCTCGGCCACGCCGTCTTCGGCCGGGAACCCGCTGGCCGCGACTTCACCGGCCGCGCCTCCTTCGGCCGCCGGCGAGCGGCCGGGTAGCGCGCCCGTCAGCGGGGCCGCGAGCGGCCGCGCGACGGTGGGTCGCCCGATCGGCTCGGTGAGCGCCTCCGTCCCGGTTTCCGCCAAGCCGGCAGCGAGCAGCGCGGCCCCCGCAGGGAGTGCAGCGGCACCGGCCGGCGCAGGACCATCGAGCGCGGCGCCCGCGAGCACGACGCCGGGCCGGGTCACCGGCTCCGCGCGCCCGGTCAGCTCGGGCGGCGGCAATCTGGTGCCCGAGCGGGTCGACGGCTCGTCCCGACAGCTTTCCGCTCAGCCCGGCGCGGGCGCGGCCCGTGCCTCGGTGCCCGGCTCGATCAACCCCGACCCGGCCGCGGTGCGCGCCGCGACGTGGCCGAGCGGCCAGGCCAAGGTCTACGGCGGCCGTCCCACCGATTCCGAGGAACCCCCGAAGCCCGCGGTCTCCTCGACCTCGATCGGCACCGCCACGGTGTCGGCCCGCCCGGCGACGGAAGCCAAGCCCGCAACGGAAGCCACGCCCACGACCGAAGCCAAGCTCGCAACGGAAGCCAGGCCCACGACGGAAGCCAGGCCCACGACGGAAGCCAAACCCGCGCTGGATGCCAAGCTCGCAGCGGAGGCCAAGCCGGCCACCGAGCTGAAGCTGCCGCTGGAGAGCAGGCCGCTGGAGAGCAGGCCGCTGGAGAGCAGGCCGTCGGAGAGCAGTTCGGCGACGAACTCCGAGCCAGAGTCGCCGAAGCCGAGCGACCCCAAGCCGGCCGAGCCCACCCCGGCCCGCCCCGAGCCCGGCGACCCGAAGCCGGCCGACCCGCAGCCCGCCGACCCGAGGCCGACCGACCCGAGGCCCGGCCCCGGCGAGCCGGAGCCGCTGAAACCGGAACCCGAGAAGCCGGAACCATCGCGCCCGGTCCCGGCCCCGCCGGCGAGGCCTCAGCCGGTCAAGCCGACCGAGCCCGGCCCGTTCGAGCCTCAGAAGCCGTTCCCGAGCCCGGTGCCGACGCCGTTCCCGACGCCGCAGCCGAGCCCGTTCCCGCCCCCGGCCCCCGGCCCGACGCCGAGCCCGGCCCCGGGTCCGTCGCCCACGCCGCCCGGCCCCGTGCCGAGCCCCACGCCGCCCGGCCCGGTGCCCCCGGGTCCCGGCCCCTCACCCACGCCGCCGGGTCCAGGTCCGTCGCCCGTGCCGCCCGGCCCTGGACCGAGCCCGGTGCCGGGCCCGCCGTCGCCGAGCCCGGTGCCCGGTCCGCCGGGTCCGAGCCCGGTCCCCGGGCCGCCGCAGCCGGTCTTCCCGCCGCCGCCGACGATCCCGGCCGCGTCCGGTCTGCCGACCTACACCGTGCCGCCCAGCTCCGGCCCGCGCACCTCCGCCGCGATGCCCCCGGCCAACCCGTACGGGGTCGCCGGTCCGGCCGCGAATACCCAGCCGTTCGGCGTGTCCGCGACACCGACCGCGCAGATCAGTTCCCCACCCGCCTACCCCGCCGGGTTCGACCCGAACGCGACGTCGGCCGTTCCGCAGCAGCGCGGTCAGGTGACCGGTCCGGGCGGGACCGTGTACGGCACGGGCGGATACGAGACAATCGACACAACGATGCCGGTGTCGATGAATCCGGTGGAGAATTCAGGGTCGCTGACCGGGCATATCCTGGCCCAGGGCTGGCATGACGAGATCGTCGACCGGCGCCGCAGCAACTTCAAGGTAGCCATCGCGATGCTGGTGGTCCTGGGTCTGCTCGTGACCGTAAGCCTGGTTTTCCTGTTCACGGCGGGCAGCGCTTTCACCGACATGATCGAGGGACTATTCAACTGAGTTTGGCGGACCGCCTCGGGCCACCTATCCTTGCGAGGTTGCGCCGGTGGGGGTGAGCCTGCCCACTGCCGGGGCGGAATGCGGTCGGCGTGCTAAACGTTGAGCCGTACACTTATGACAGTTACTGAAGCGGCGTGCCTTAAACGAGCATGCCACGGGCGTTCTTGCGGGCATTACAGCGGCAGGCTGACAGCAGCCGCGGCGGGCCATTCGCGAGCATGCGCCCCCGTAGAGAGGTTCTCTTGACCACTTTCGCTGATCCCAGCACGTTCCCGTCCGTTTTCGAAGCCCCTGCCGACGCAGAGGTCCCGGCCACTGAAGAGGCCGTCACCCCCGAAGAGTCCGCCGA
This sequence comes from Paractinoplanes toevensis, assembly GCF_018332695.1. Classification (GTDB taxonomy): domain Bacteria; phylum Actinomycetota; class Actinomycetes; order Mycobacteriales; family Micromonosporaceae; genus Actinoplanes; species Actinoplanes toevensis. Next base: position 56,982 of record NZ_BOQN01000061.1, on the reverse strand, counting down.
GATCACCCCGGCGGCCGAGGCGATCCCCACCCTGACGTTCGCCGACCTGGGCGTTCCGCCCGAGATCGTCCGCGTGCTCAGCCGTGAGGGCATCACCACCCCGTTCGAGATCCAGGCCGCGACCATGCCCGACGCCCTCGCGGGCCGGGATGTGCTCGGCCGTGGCCAGACCGGTTCCGGCAAGACCCTCGCGTTCGGCCTTCCGCTGCTCGCCCGGGTTGCGCAGGGCGGTCGCGCCAAGCCGCACCACCCGAAGGCCCTGATCATGGTGCCGACGCGCGAGCTGGCCATGCAGGTGGCCGACGCGCTGCAGCCGCTGGGCCGCTCGGTCGGTGTGTTCCTGAAGACCGCTGTCGGCGGCGTGCCCTACGACCGTCAGATGGACGCGCTGCGGCGTGGCGTCGAGGTCATCGTGGCGACGCCGGGCCGGCTGGGCGACCTGATCGAGCGCGGCGCCTGCAACCTGGCCGACGTCGAGGTCACCGTCCTGGACGAGGCCGACCAGATGGCTGACATGGGCTTCCTGCCCGAGGTCACCGAGCTGCTGGCCAAGACCCCGGAGAACGCTCAGCGCCTGCTCTTCTCGGCCACTCTCGACGGCGACGTCGACACCCTGGTCAAGCGGTTCATGCACGACCCGGTCACGCACTCGACCAACCCGGCCGAGGCCAGCGTGTCCACCATGGATCACCACCTGCTGCTGATCCCGCCGGCGGAGAAGTTCCCGATCACCGCGGCGATCGCCAACCGGAACGGCAAGACCATCGTCTTCGCCCGCACCCAGATGGGTGTCGACCGGCTGGTGGAGCAGCTGCGCATGGTCGGTGTCCGGGCCGGTGCGCTGCACGGCGGCAAGACGCAGCGGGTTCGCACCCGCACGCTGGCCGAGTTCAAGGAAGGCCGCACCAACGTTCTGGTGGCGACCGACGTGGCGGCCCGTGGCATCCACGTGGACGGCATCTCGCTGGTCGTGCACGTCGACCCGCCGAAGGACCCGAAGGACTACCTGCACCGCGCGGGCCGTACGGCTCGGGCCGGTGAGTCGGGTGCGGTGGTGACGCTGGTTCTGCCGAAGCAGCGGCGCAGCACGCAGGCGATGATGGGCAAGGCCGGCGTCGCGCCGGCCGAGGTCCGGGTCCGCCTGGGTGACGAGAAGCTCGCCGAGGTGACCGGGGCTCGTGAGCCCAGCGGCATTCCCGTGCCGGAGGAGCCGGAGGCTCGCCGTGAGCGTGGCGAGCGTCCGCGGGGCCGTTTCGGCGACCGTCCGCAGCGTTCCTACGGTGACCGCCCCCAGCGGTCGTACGGTGACCGTCCGCGCGGCGAGCGTACGGGTGGTGACCGCTCGTTCGGTGACCGTCCGCAGGGTTCCTTCGGTGACCGGCCGCAGCGCCCCTACTCGGAGCGTCAGGACCGGCCCGAGCGTTCGTTCGGTGACCGGCCCGCCACCGGCGACCGGCCGACCGGTGACCGTTCGTTCGGGGACCGCCCGCGCGGCGACCGTGGCACCTTCCAGCCGCGTAACGGGGAGCGCACCGGCGGGTTCCGCCGCGAGGCTCCGCGCAACGACCGGCGCGAGGGCACCGGCGGCCGCTTCGGCACGGCCCGCCCGGCCCGCACCTACTGATCCACAGCTGAAACGAGGACCCCGGCACGGGAACGTGCCGGGGTTCTCTGTTGTGGAGCGGTCGCACAGGGTAGAGGTAGAGGCATGCCGCTGCCTGACTCGCTCTTCTGGGAACGCAAGGATGCAACCGGGGTCGAGCACGCCCTCGTCGACGCGCGGAACGGGCTCTATGCCCGGGGCACGATCCTGGCCGTCAAACCGATCGCCTATACCTGTCGCTACGAGTTGCGCACCGAGCCGGGTTGGGCGTCCGCCCACCTGGATGTCACCACCGAGGGTGCCGGCTGGTCGCGCAATGTCCGCCTGGAACTGGCGGCGGGCCGGTGGCGCGCGGTGACCGCCGAACAGGGCAACCTTGACACGGTGTTATCGGCTTCCGGCCACGCTCGGGCCGGCCTGCCCGGTCTGGAGGACCCGGATCGGTTGTTCGGGGCCTTCGACGTCGATCTCGGTGGTTCCCCGCTCACCAACACGCTGCCGATCCGCCGTCTGGGCCTGCTGAAGGCGGAGCCGAACGTGTCGCACCGGATCAGCGCCGCGCTGGTGCTGGTGCCGAGCCTGGAGGTGGTGCAGGCCGACCAGATCTACACGCCACTGAGCGAGAACGGCGAGAACGGCGAAGACAAGAGCGGCGGGCGCGGCAATCGCATCCGCTACGCGAGCGAGACGTTCAGCGCGGACCTCACCGTGGACGATGACGGCTTCGTAGTGGACTATCCGGGACTTGCCCAGCAAATCACGAGCTGATGCCCGGCTGGGGGCGGTTCTCCCACTTCGTGCTCAGCGCGATCGCGGTGCGGGTGGACGCCACCCCGGGCGTGCGGTTGATCCGCACGATCAGCTGCTCCAGCTCGGCGATCGTGCCGACCCGCACGGTGAGCTGGTAGGACTCGACGCCGGCCATGAAGTAGCAGCTCTCCACCTCGGGCATGGCCCGCACCGCGGTGAGCACGTCGTCGGTGTCGGCGCCGGAGTCCTCGATGATACCGATCAGCGCGGTGACCCCGAGGCCGAGTGCTTCGTGGTCGACGTCGGCCCGGTAGCCGCGGATGGTTCCGGCCGCTTCCAGCTTGCCGACCCGCTCGTGCACGGCCGGGGCGGACAGCCCGACCTTGCGGGCCAGCTCGGCGTACGACGAGCGCGCATTCTCCCGTAGCAGGTCGATGAGCCGTAGGTCGATGGAGTCCATAGCTCAGACCCTAAACGGGTGGCAGATAGTCACTCACGCCCGGTAGCGACGAATCGACGGCAGGATAACGATCACTGTCGCAATTAGGGCTTTTTCCGCATTCCAGGGACTCGGTTCCGGGGCAATGCTCTAATGGCTTTACGTCCCGATCGAGCACGCCGACACTCACCGTGATCACGGCCGCTCCAAGACCGACGCGAGGAGGGGGCTGTGGACACTGGAGATCGTCTGCTGACACCGGGCGAGGTGGCCGCGCTGTTCCGCGTCGACCCCAAAACGGTCACGCGATGGGCCGCCGCCGGGCGTATCGGCAGCATCCGCACTCCGGGTGGCCACCGCCGGTTCCGCGAGTCCGAGGTCCGCGCGTTGCTCGAGGGCGACGGCGTGGTCGAGGAAATGCGCGAGGACGACGCCGCCAACCGCCCCCGCAACGCGGGTCCGAGCAACCCTGGCATGGGTTACGGTCCGCCCAACGGATTGCGCTGAGCATTCAGCTCACCCTTCCAACGGGTCAACAGCGTGTTGGGTACGCCGAGGGCGTCCAGCACCTTTCCCGCCACGAAGTCGATCAGCTGTTGTGCGGTCGCCTGCGCCCCGGCGCCATAGAAACCGGGGCTTGCCGGCAGGACGACCGCACCGGCGTCGTGCAGGGCTATCAGATGCTCCAGGTGGCTGCGGGTGACCGGGGTTTCCCGGGGCACCACCACCGTACGGCGGCGTTCCTTGAGGTTGACCTCAGCGGCCCGCTGAAGCAGGTCCTTGGACAGTCCGATGGCGATGCCGGCGCAGGCGGCCGTGCTGGCCGGCACGACCACCATGCCCTTGGCCGGGTAGGAGCCGCTGCTCGGCCCGGCGGCCAGGTCACCGGCCGGCCAATAGCTCAGATCGCCCAGGTCCCGGCCCAGCCAGCCGGCGACGTCGTCCTTCCAGTGCGCATCGCGCACGGTCGCGCCGGTCTCGTCGAGCAGGGTCAGCCGGGCCGCTTTCGAGACGACCAGGTCGATGGCTTCGCCGGCGTCGAGCAGGGCGGTCAGCACGGCTTTGGCGTACGGCGTCCCGGAGGCTCCCGAGACACCGACGACCCATGGTTCACGCATGCCTCAAGTGTGCCCGCTCATTCCCCGCCGACCTGCGCGCTCGCCGGAAAACCGGAGCCGGCCGGGAGCCAGGTGGACGGCTGGTCCACCGAGCCGAACCGCGCGCTGTCGAGCATCTTGCGGAGCTCGCTCTCGGCATCCGCGTCGGTGCCGAACACTTCCAGCACGTTCTTCCCGCCGGGCAGGAAGGTGTAGCAGTGCTTCGGCTGCTTCTCGACCGGGATGCCCTTGATGGCGACCCGTTCCGGGCAGATCACACCGGCCCGGGGAGCACCGTGATCGGAGGGCACCGTCGGGCTCAGCCAGAGCATGAGACCCCGGCTGCCCTTCTGGGTGCGCGGGTCCGGGTCGGGCCGGCCGATCCGGGCGACGGCCTCGTCGGCCGGCACGAGCTGCACCGACGACAGCTGGCCCGCGCTGAACCGGCCGGCGACCTCGACGATCCGGTAGTCGGGCGGCACGTAGGAGGTCACGAAGGCGAGCAGGACCGGCCGCGGGGCGCCGGTTTCCAGCGCCTCGGCCACCTGGCGCAGCTCGGCCGGGGTGAGCGCCCATTTGCCGGGGCCGTCGGCGCGGACCGTCGCGAGGGCCATCGCACCCTCCGCGTACTCCCAGAGCAGCATCGGGGCGCCGTCGGCGTCGACCCGGTAGGCCGAGCGGCCGTGGATCGCCGAGGTGGCGGTGATCTTCGCGCCGGCGAGCGTGCTCCGCGGGTCGATGCCGGGCCGGTAGAGGGTGACCTCGCCCTCCTGGGCGTCGGCCTGCCCGCCCTTCTTCTCGATCATCGCGGTCTCGCCGGCCACGGTCCAGCGGTAGGGATCGTCGACTCGCAGCCGGCCGGTGATGAACCCGTGGAGGGCGTAGGTGAGGTCGGGCCCGCGGACGGCCTCGACGGTCGGGGACGGCGAGACCGACGGCGACGGCCCGGCCGGCAGCGACGGCGACGGTCCGGCGGCCCGGCTGGTGAGTTGCGGCACCCCGATCGCGGCGGACACCGCCACCACGGCCGCAATCACCACCCCGGTCCGCCGGCGCCGCCGCAGGCGCCTTCCGGCCCGCACCGCGTCCTCGACGTCGTAACGTGCCGGCGGAGCATTTTCCAGCAGCTCAGACAGCTTCATAGCGGACCTCCGTGTCGATGCCCGGGTCGGTGCCGAGGATCTTGCGGAGCGCGTCGAGGCCCCGCGATGTGTATGCCTTGACCGTGCCCTCGGGGCAGTGCAGCGCCGCCGCGGTCTGCGGCACGCTGAGCCCCTCCAGAAAGCGCAGCACCAGCACGGCCCGGTGCTTGACCGGCACCCGCAGCAGCGCCTGCCGCAACCGCAGCCGCTCGTCGACGGCCGGGACCGGATCGTCCATCGGCGTCTCCGGCATGGCGTGGCTGAGCGACTGTTCGCGGCGCCACCACGGGCGGCGCGTCTCGTCGATGGCGGCCCGGACCACCGCGGTGCGGGCGTACCCGTCGTGGTTGTCGATCCGGCCCCACTTCACGTAGAGCCGGGCCAGGGCGGCGAGAACCGCGTCCTCGGCCAGGTGCCAGTCGCCGCAGGTGAGAAACGCCAGACCGCGCAGCGAATCCATCTGCGCGGCGACGAACTCCCGGAACTCGGCTTCGTTGTCGCTCACGCAAATTAGACGGACGGCGATGGGCCGGCGGTTACAACAAAGTCAGATCGAGCAGCGCGAACACGAACAGCGCGATGCCGACGAAGCCGTTGGCGGTGAAGAACGCCCGGTTGACCTTGGAGAGGTCGTTCTCGGTGACGACGACGTGCTGGTAGACGAAGGCGGCCGCGGTCAGCGCGAGACCGATCCACCAGAGCCAGCTCAGGCCGACCAGGGCGCCGAACCAGACGAAGAGAAGGAAAGTCACGACATGCGTGACGGTGGAGATGCGCAGGGCGGTGCGCACGCCCCAGCGGGCCGGGGTCGAGTGCACGCCGATCTCGCGGTCGATCTCGACGTCCTGGCAGGCGTAGATGATGTCGAAGCCGCCGATCCACAGGCCGACCGCGGCGCCGAGCAGCCAGGCCGGCCCGGAACCCGAGAACGTGCCGGTGATGGCCAGCCACGCGCCCACCGGCGCCACCGCCTGGGCCAGCGCCAGGATGTAGTGCGGGTAGTTGGTGAACCGCTTCCCGTACGGATAGATCACCAGCGGAATCACCGCGAGCGGGAACAGCACCAGGCAGAGCCAGTTCAGCAGGCCGGCCGCGACCGCCATGACGACGAGCGAGACGGCCGCGCCGGTCCACGCCGTACGCAGGCTGACCGCGCCGGTGACGAGTTCGCGGTTCCGAGTGCGCGGGTTCAGCGCGTCGATCTTGCGATCCAGGATGCGGTTGGCGGCCATCGCGAACGTGCGGCCGGAGACCATGGCCACCGTGATCAGCAACAGGTCGAGCCAGTGGATGCCGGTGTCCTCGCGATGCATCACCACGAAAGCCGACAGATAGGCGAAGGGCAGAGCGAAAACGGAATGCTCGATCGCCACCAACCGCAGGAAGGAGGTGATCTTGCCCGGCTTTTCGGCTACCGCCGTCATATCCCGTATTCCTTCCACCGCTTGTCCACCAGGGCGACGACCTCGGGCGACATCACCATCTCGTCCGGCCAGCCCCGCGTGTAGCCCTCGCTGGGCAGCTTACGGGTGGCGTCCAGACCCGCCTTACCGCCCCAGAACTGCTGGTAGGACGCGTGGTCGAGGTGGTCGACCGGGCCCTGGGTGATCATCAGGTCGCGGTCGTAGTCGACGTTGCCGAACGCCCGGAACGCGACCTCGGCGTAGTCGTGCACGTCGCAGTCCTCGTCGACGACCACGATGAGCTTGGTGAGCGACATCAGGTGGGCACCCCAGATCGCGTTCATGATCTTCTGCGCGTGCTTGGGGTAGCGCTTGCGGATCGAGACGATCACGCAGTTGTGGAAGACACCGGCGGCCGGCATGTCGTAGTCGACGATGTCCGGGATCAGCATCTTCAGCAGCGGCAGGAAGATCCGCTCGGTCGCCTTGCCCAAGCCGTGGTCCTCCTGCGGCGGCTTGGACGTGATGATCGAGTGGTAGACCGGCTTCTTCCGCATGGTCATCGTCTCGATGTGCAGCACCGGGAACGGCTCGACCGGGGTATAGAAGCCGGTGTGGTCGCCGAACGGGCCCTCCGGGTGCCGCTCGCCGGGCTCCAGGTAGCCCTCGAGCACGATCTGGGCGTGCGCCGGGACCTGCAGCGGCACGGTCAGGCAGTCGACCATCTCGACCCGCTCGCCGCGCAGGAAGCCGGCGAACAGGTATTCGTCGATGTCGGACGGCAGTGGGGCGCTGGCGGCGTAGCTGACCACCGGGTCGCAGCCGATCGCGACGGCCACCGGCAGGCGCTCGCCGAGGCGCTCGGCCACCGCGTGGTGGGCGGTCGAGTCCTTGTGGATCTGCCAGTGCATGCCGAGCGTGTTCTTCGAATGCTGCTGGAGGCGGTAGAGGCCGAGGTTGCGCTTCCCGGTCTCCGGGTGCTTGGTGTGGGTCAGCCCGAAGTTGTGGAAGATGCCGCCGTCGCCGGGCCAGACCTGCAGCCCAGGCAGCAGGTCGAGGTCGACCTCGTCGCCCTTGAGCACCACTTCCTGGCAGGGAGCGGTCTTCACCCGCTTCGGCGGCAGCGACTTGAGCTGGAGCGCCTTGCCGATGCCCTCCCGGATGCCGGACCAGCCGACCGGCAGCTCCGGCTTGATCAGCGAGCCGATCCGCTCGCCGATCTCGTCGAGCGTGCCGACGCCGAGCGCCATCGCCATCCGCTTCTCGGTGCCGAACAGGTTGATCGCCACCGGCATGTCGCCCCGCGTCGGCCGCTCGAAAAGCAGGGCCGGGCCGCCGGCTCGGACGGTACGGGTCACCACCTCGCTGATCTCCAGCGTCGGGTCGGCCGGAACCTTGACCCGGCGCAGCTCACCGGCTGCCTCGAGGGCGTCGAGGAAGCTCTGCAGATCGTCGTACGGGAACCGAGGCGCCATGGATAACAGTCTTCACCACCGGCGCCGGTTCGCCGCGTGCGGGCGATCACCGTCACTCCGCATGTCCGGTTCGCGTTGAGGTGGGCGATTGCTCCGTTACGGATCGGGAGATGCCGGTGAAGGTTCGGAACGCCACGCGCTGGGGTGCGCTCACCGCGCTCACCGCCCTGCTGGCGGTCGCGGCCCCGGCCGTCTCGGCGCCCTCCGGCGTCGCCGCGCCCGCTCTGCGGCCCACAACCGCGCCCGCTCTACAGCCGAAAGCCGCCCCCGCTCCGCGGCCGAAAGCCACGCCCGAGGCCGCGCCCGTTCCACGGCCCACACCGACGCCGGCGGGCTTGCCCGCCTGCCCGGCCGGGCCCGCGTCGACCCGGCCGCCCACGAAGCCGGCCGGGCCGGGCACCCCCGGTGCGTGCCGCGCCGCCGGGCGCATCCTCGAGTCTGGGGTGCAGTTGAGCCGGCCGGCCACCGGCGTCACCCCGAGCGGCTACCACCACCTCGGCGCCAACTCGGCCGGTGAGTGGAGCGGTGTCTCCGGGCGGATCTCGGTGGTGGACGGCTCGATCCGGCCCCGCAGCTACGACTTCATCGCCGGCCGGTTCATGGCCAAGCGGAACATGGGCGGCGGCCAGATCGCCTGGCTCGAGGCGGGCTGGGCGGAGACCGGCTGGGCCGGCCCCGGCCGGCAGCACGTCTACACGTTCAACACCAACACCCGCACCTGGCAGTTCTACGACCAGTACCTGCTGCGGCCGGGCGACCGGGTCTGGCTCGACCTGCACAGCGACGCCGGCGGGGTGTGGGCCGCCTGGCTGTGGTGGAACAACCGGTGGAACCTCCTCACCGCCCAGCGCCTGCCGATCGGCGCGAGCGCCTTCATGGAGCAGTACGTCGAGGTGCACGTCGACGCCAGCCGGCCCACCCTGGTGGACGTGCCCGAGGTGACCGTCGACAACGTGCAGCTGCGGCCGGCCGACGGCGGCGCTGCCCGCTACTGGCGGGACGACGTGCCCACGCTCACCGGTTACGACCCCGGCCAGCAGCAGCGCAGCGGCGGCTTCTGCCTGAACTGGGTGAACCGTTACGACACCTGGACGGCCGGGGACTGCCTCGGCGACCTCGGCGGTGGTGAGCCGGAGAAGCCGCCGTCGCCACCCGCGGCACCGACGCCGAGCGTGACCGTCACGCCGTCACCGTCGGTCGCGGCATCGCGGCCGTCGCCGTCGCGGCCGTCGCTCCTCGGCGGGCTGCTCGGTGGGTGACCTACATGCCGCCCGCATTGGCGTACGAGTGCAGGCCGCTGAAGAACAGGTTCACGCCGAACAGGTTCATCAGCATGGTCGCGAAGCCGAGCAGCGCGATCCAGGTCGCCACCGTGCGCTTGACGCTCGGGGTGGCCCGCGCGTGCAGGTAACCCGCGTAGACGACCCAGGAGATGAACGCCCAGACCTCCTTGGGGTCCCAGTTCCAGTAGCGGCCCCAGGACGCCTCGGCCCAGATCGGGCCGGCGATCAGCGCGCCGAAGGTGAACAGCGGGAACGCGAACGCGTGCAGCCGGAAGGTGAGCCGCTCGAGAAGCGTCGCGTCGGGGAGGCTCTTGCCCAGCGTGTACGGGAAACGACGCTTACCTCGGTCATACCCGTCCCGGATCAGGAACATCGCGGCCGGCACCGCGCCGATCAGCAGGATGCCGGAGGCCAGGATGATCGTCGAGACGTGGATGATGAACCAGTACGACTGGAGGGCCGGGACCAGCGGGCCGACCGGGGTGTAGGCGATCATGCCGTCCGCGCCGAGCAGCAGCACGAGCGCCAGCGAGACGAAGAGCCCGATGTGCCGCAGGGCCGGCCGGCGTAGCAGCACACCGGCCCACACCGCCGACCCGACGAAGGTCGCCGACAGGATGTACTCGTACATGTTGCCCCAGGGCATCCGGTCGGCGGCGATGCCGCGGGTGACCAGCGTGCCCAGGTGCAGCAGCAGGGCGAGGAGGTTGAAACCGACCGCGGCGCGACCGACCCACTCGGCCCGCCCGCTGTTGGGGACTACCGCGACCGGCGAGGGCGGCTGATCGTCCGGCACCGGGGCACCGGCCCCGACCAGCTCGCGGGCGGGCAGCACGGCCGCCCGGCCGATCCGGCTCTTGGCCCCGAAGGCGTACTCGCCGGCGTAGAGGACCATCGCGGCCAGATAGGCCAGCACGGTCACGGCCATCAACTGATTCGACAGCTCCGCCATCAGGGATTCCCTTCCTCGGCGGCCTTCACCAACGCCGCGAACTCGTCGGCAAAACCGGGATAGTCGGTGCGTGGCAGCCCACCGGCCGCCAACAACGTACCGCCGGAGGAATCCGGCGAAGCTGGCAGGGCGCGGAACCAGACGCGACGACGGTGGCCGCCCAGCGACAGCATCAGTCCGATCAGGCCCAGGACCGCGCCGACCAGGATCAGCGACTGCGTCGGGTCGTAGCGGATCGCCAGCGTGGCATACGGCCTGGTGCCGAGAAACTCCAGCTTGGTGCCGTCGTCCAGGGTCCAGGTCTCGCCGAGCTTGAGCTCGTGCGGGCGTTCGCCGCTCACATTCTTCAGGTCGCCGGTCTCGATCTGCCCCTGATCGAGAGAGTAGACCGAGCCGGGCGTGCCCACGTCCAGACCGAGATCGCCGCGGTAGGCGGTGAGGAACAGGGCCGGCGCGTTCTCGGCCGGGTACGTCGACGTGGCGCCGGTGCCGACGGTCGGCAGGTAGCGGCCCTCGAAGCCCATCTGCAGCGCCGGGTCGCGCCGGTCGGTCTTCGGGTCGATGTTCACGTCCGGGAACTGGGCCACGCCCTCGCTGGTGAACATGCCGTCGACCGGCAGGAACGGGACGGTCTTGGTCTGCGAGGCGCCGTACCGGTCGGTGAAGCGCACGGTGACCGCGTAGCCGTGCCCGATGAGGTGCACGTTCGCGTGGTGCAGCCGCAGCGGGTCGTTGACCGTGAACTCGCGGGTCTTGACCGGGCCGTCGTTCTCGCTGACCCCGACGGTGGCCTCGAACCCCTTGGGCTGACCGGTGTCCGGTTGGTAGCTGGCCTCGAACTTGTCCAGGGTGAGGCAGAAGTTGGGCAGGTCGGCGGCGTCGACCCGGGGGCCGAGCGTCGAGTCGTCGTACTGCGCCAGCGAGTTGCAGAAGCCCTGGTCGGCGCCGGCCACCAGGATGCGGTTGCCGTGCCAGCCGTACCAGTGCCCGAAGCCCACGCCGATCAGCACCGCGAGCAGCGCGAAGTGGAAGATCAGGTTGCCGGTCTCCTTGAGGTGGCCCTTCTCGGCGGAGACCGTGACACTGCCGTCCTCATGTTCGCGCAGTTTCACGCGGAAGCGGCGTTTGCGCAGCATGGCGGCCGCTTCGGCCGGGGTCATGGCGCTCTCGACGGAGGGCGCGGACTGCGGCAGGCGGTCGAAACGCTTGGGGGCGTCCGGCGGGGCCAGGCGCAGCGCCCGGATGTGGTCGAGCAGCCGCGGGATCACGCAGCCGATCAGCGACGTGAACAGCAGCAGGTAGATCGAAGCGAACCAGGGCGATGCGTAGACCTCGAAGCCGCCGAGGCGCTCCAGCACCGGGGCGAGCTTCGGGTGCGCCGCGTAGTACTCGGTGACCCGCTGCGAGTCGACCGCGCGCTGCGGGAAGATCGAGCCGGGAATCGCGGCGACGGCCAGCAGGAACAGCAGCACCAACGCCGTACGCATGGAAGTCAGCTGTCGCCACGAGTTGCGCAACAGAGCCCACAGGCGGTTGGGGCGCCGCGGCGGCGGAGCCGCGGGTGGCGCCGGCCGTTCCTCCACCACGGTCACAGCAGTGTCCCTCCGCCGAAGTCGAAGGTGGTCAGCAGCCAGACCAGGAAGTGGTTCCAACCCCCGGTGACCAGGGCGATGCCGACCGCGATGAGCAGCGCCCCGCCGATCCTGGTCACCCACTGGCTGTGCCGGCGGATCGCCCGGAAGACGCCGAGCAGCTTGCGGAAGAAAAGACCGAACAGAACGAACGGAATGCCAAGACCGAGGCTGTACGCGAGGGCGAGAGTTGCCGCGCGACTGGTCTGACCGCTCGTGGTGGCCAGCGCGATCACCACGGTCAGGGTCGGTCCGGTGCAGGGCAACCAGGACAGCGCGAAGATACCGCCGAAGATCGGGGCGCCGATCAGGCCGGCCGCCGGGAGCTTGCTGATCCGCATCTCCCGTTGCAGGCCGGGGATCCAGCCGAGGTAACCGAGGCCGAGCACGATCACCAGTACGCCGAGGACGATGTCGAGCGTCTCCTGGTGGGTCTTGAGGGTGAAGCCGATGTTCGCCACCAGCGTCACCAGCAGGGTGAACACGATCGCGAAGCCGAGCACGAACAGCAGCGTGCCGGCCAGCACCCGGCCGGTCCTCCGGCGCACCTCGGCGGCCCGCTCGGCGTCCAGGTCGGCCCCGGCCAGCCCGGTCACATAGGAGAGATAACCCGGCACCAGCGGCAGCACGCACGGCGACAGGATGCTGACCAGGCCGGCGATGGCCGCGACGGCAACCGCCAGCAGCAGCGGGCCGCTGCCGGCGATGTCCGCGAAGTTCTCGCCCATCACCCGGTCGCTTCCGCCGCGATCTTCTCGACCAACGGCTGCAGCTCGGTGTACGTCGTGGCGGCGCGCAGTGCCACCGCGATCCGGCCCTGCCGGTCGAGGATCAGCGTGGCCGGGGTGCTGGTCTGGGTCACGTCGAACTTCAACGCGACCTTGCCGTCGAAGTCGTAGATGCTCGGGTAGGTCACCCGGCCGCGCTCGAACGCCCGGGCCGAGTCTTTGTCGTCGCGCGAGTTGACGCCGATGAAGGTGACGCCCTTGGCCTTGGTGTCCTGGTAGGTCTTCTCCAGGTCATCGGCCTCGGCCCGGCACGGCGCACACCACGAGCCCCAGAAGTTGACCACCACGACCTTGCCGCGGTCCTGCGAGATGTCGTATTTCCCGCCGTCGAGCAGCTCGCCGGTGACCTCCTTGACCTGCGGGCGCTGGGTCGGCGCGCACTCCACCACGGTGCCCGTGGTGGTGCACTTCTTCGCCCAGTTCTCCCCGCCGCACCCGGCCAGGCCGGCCACCGCGAGCGCGGCGACGGTCAGGACGACGGTGGGGCGGCGCATGGTCAAGCTCCCTTGGCGGTCTTGGCGGACGCGGACAGGGCCACCAGGTGCGCGGCCGGCTCGGAGTAGTCGATACCGACCACGGTAGAACCCTCGAAGTGAATCGAGGTGAGACTGGCCAGGCCACATTGGCGACGGCGCGGGTCATGCCAGAGTCGCTTCTTCTCGACGTACCGGCGCAGTGTCCAGATCGGCAGCTGGTGGGAGACGCAGACGGCCTCGTGGCCCTCGGCGGCGACCCGGGCCGCCTGCACGGCCGCGAACATCCGGGTGGCGATCTGCAGGTAGGGCTCGCCCCAGGACGGCGTGATGGGGTCGCGCAGCACCCACCAGTGCCGCGGGTTGGTCAGCGCGCCGTCGCCGACGCCCACCGTCTTGCCCTCGAAGTAGTTGGCGCTCTCGATCAGCCGCACGTCGCTGGCCACGTCGAGCTTGAACTCGGCGGCGATCGGGGCGGCCGTCTCCTGGGCCCGCTCCAGCGGGCTGGCCACCACGTACGTGATGTCGCGGGCGGCCAGCGACTCGGCCGCCGCCTTGGCCATCTGCACGCCGAGCTCGGAGAGATGGAAGTTGGGCAGCCGCCCGTACAGGATCTTCGTCGGGTTGAAGACCTCGCCGTGCCGCAGCACGTGCACCGTGGTCCTGCTCATGCCGTACCCCCTGCGGCCCGTGCTGCGTGCGGCAACGCCGCCGCGATCTGTTCCAGCGCCTGGTCGTCCAGCGCCGTCGACACAAACCACGATTCGAAGGCGCTCGGCGGCAGGTAGACGCCGCGGGCGAGCATCTCGTGGAAGAAGCCCTTGAACGCGGCCGCGTCCTGGGTCTTCGCCGTGTCGTAGTCGACGACCTCGGTCTCAGTGAAGAAGATCGAGAACATGTTCCCGGCGTACGACAGCCGGTGCGGGACGCCCGCCTTGTTCAGTTCGACGGAGGCCAGCGCACCCACCGTCGCGGACAGCTCGTCGAGCCGCTTGTAGGTCGCGTCGTCGGCCAGCCGCAGCGAGGCCAGGCCGGCCGCGCAGGCGAGCGGGTTACCGGAGAGCGTGCCGGCCTGGTAGACCGGGCCGGCCGGGGCGAGCCGCGACATGATCTCGCGGCGCCCGCCGAACGCGGCCGCGGGCAGCCCGCCGCCCATCACCTTGCCGAAGGTGAACAGGTCGGCATCGACCGGGTCGAGCCCGGACCAGCCACCGGCCGACACCCGGAAACCGGTCATCACCTCGTCGACGATCAGCAGCGCGCCGTTCGCGTGGGCGATCTCGGCGAGGCGCTGGTTGAAGCCGTCGCGCGGGGGGACCACGCCCATGTTGCCGGCCGCGGCCTCGGTGATGATCGCGGCGATCTCGGTGCCGTCGGTGGCAAACGCCGCCTCGACCGCGGCCACGTCGTTGTACGGCAGCACGATCGTCTCGGCCGTGGTCGCCCCGGTCACGCCGGGTGAATCGGGCAGGCCGAGGGTGGCGACGCCGGAGCCGGCCGCGGCCAGCAGGGCGTCGACGTGGCCGTGGTAGCAGCCGGCGAACTTCACGATCTTGGCTCGGCCGGTGAAGCCGCGGGCCAGCCGGATCGCGGTCATGGTGGCCTCGGTGCCCGAATTGACCAGGCGGACCTCGTCGATCCCGGCGCGCCGGACGATCTCCTCGGCCAGGTCGACCTCGCCGGCCGTGGGCGTGCCGAAACTGGTGCCCAGGGCGGCGGCGGCCTGCACGGCGGCCACGATCTCGGGATGCGCGTGGCCGTGGATCAGCGGACCCCACGAGCAGACCAGGTCGACGTAGCGGCGGCCGTCGGCGTCGGTGAGCCACGGACCTTTGCCGGACGACATGAATCGGGGCGTGCCACCGACCGCTCGGAACGCACGCACGGGTGAATTGACCCCGCCGGGCACGATGGCGCTGGCGCGGTCGAACAGGGCCTGGGAGACCGGGGCGTCCTGCGGGTACGGGAGGCCCTCGGCGCGGTATGAGGTGGTCACAGCGGCTCCCATTCTGTCAGCGGCACCCCTCGGTCGTCTCAAGAGGGTTGTTCACGTCGTACGTGCGTCACACCAGCATGTCCGGAACGCCCGGTTACGCGAGCGCCCGACGGGCAGATCCCCACCACGGGCGATAGGCTGAGCCCGTGGAGAGGCCGGAGTTGACCATCGAGGTCGAGCGTGCGCCCGACGAGGTCGTCCTGCACCTCGCCGGTGAGATTGACGTGCTCACGGTCGCCAACCTGTCCGCCATCGTCAATGAGACCCTGGGCGAGCCGCCGCCCCGCATCGTGCTCGACATGGCGGGCGTCACATTCTGCGATTCGCAGGGTCTCGGCACCCTGGTGGTGCTCAGCCGCAAGGCTCAGCACGCCCGCTCGGTGCTCTCACTGACCAACGTCGGCGAGTTCCTGATGCGCGTCCTCGACATCACCGGCCTCCGCAGCGCCCTGATGATCAGCTCAGTCGCTTCCTGAGCGCGGCGAGGAACGGCTCCGGCGGCAGATAGCCGTGCTCTTCGACGTAATGCACGATGAGCGTCGGCGCCACATAGATGACACCGTCGTCGGCACGAACTTCCAGTTCACCGCTGCCGGACCGGACAGGAGAGCCGGTCGCGCAGATTTCCGCACCGATGTACTCCCCGCGCCGGGGCCGGCTCGACCTTAGAACAAGGGCCTTGCGTTGACACCGGTGTGAAGGCCTAACGTCGGCCTCATGTTGATCGGCGAGCTGGCCTCACGCGCGGGCACCAGCACTCGGACCCTGCGCTACTACGAAGAACAGGGTCTCGTGCGGCCGCAGCGGGACAGCAACGGCTACCGGCAGTACGACGATGCCGAGCTGCGCGTGGTGCACGAGATCCGGTCGCTGCTCGCGGTCGGTTTCGGGCTCGACGACATCAAACCCTTCGTCGCGTGCCTACGCGCCGGTAACTCCGCGGGCCACGTGTGCCCGGATTCGGTGGTGGTGCTGCGCCGGAAACTCGCCGAGGTGGACGGCTACCTTTCGCAGCTCACGGAGATCCGGCAGCAGCTGCACGCGCAGTTGACCCAGGCCGTCGAAAACCGGGAGACCCGATGCTCATCACTCTGACCGACGCCACCTTCGCCGAGACCGTGCTCGCCTCGGACCTGCCGTTCGTCGTCGACTTCTGGGCCGACTGGTGCCCGCCGTGCCGCCCGATGGCCCAGACCTTGGCCGAGCTGGCCCCCGAGTTCGACGGCCGGCTGCGAATCGGCAAGATCAACGCCGACGAGAACCCGTCGACGACCCGCGCCTACCGGATCATGTCGATGCCCACGCTGCTGTTCTTCACCGGCGGCATCGTGACCGCGACGCTGGTCGGCGCCCGCCCGAAATCGGTGCTCCGCTCCGCACTCACCAACGCCGTCACGCCATACGTGAACAGCTAGAAGTCTTTTCGGGTGGGGGCCTCGCCGATGTCCGGAAAGGACGGAACCCCGACCCCGGCTTCGGTGCGCTTTCGATCAAACCCTTTTCCGTACGGGCCGGCTCAGTCCCGTGGCACTCGGTCCCGGCAGGTGCCCCTCACCCTCCGCGCGCCCGCTACGGGCGGGCCTGGCCCGCCCCCGGCTACGCCCGATCTTGTGGACTTGCCGTGCGGACAGAGCGGCAAGTCCGCACGATCTGCACTAGCGCCGGGCGGGGTGGGTGCGCGAGAGGTGGTGCGGTTTCGCCCCGCCGCGCTGCCCCGCGAGATCTTGGAAAGTGCGGCACTGAGCGGGGTGTGAACTCGACAAGTCCGCCGCGGGTCGTCCGGTCGCTGCCGGATATAGACGGCATATCGGGGTGCCGTGGCCGGAAGGTGGGAGCGTCGCCCGCAGGGCGGGATCCAGGCCCGCGATATGGGAGGCCCGCCCGGGCGCTGGGACCTCATCCCGAAGCTCTCTAGCTGCCCCAGCGGGCCTTCTCCAGCAGGGCCAGCGCCTCGGCCGCGGCGTCGTGGCCGCCCGCCCGGAGCACTCGGGCGGCCTCGTCGACCGTCTCGGTGAGGCGCTGCCACTGCGAATCCCGCTCGCGGGTCGCGTCGGCCTGGGCCTTGAGCTGCTGGGTCTTGGTCCACAGCTCGACGAAGATGGACACCTTGGCCCGCAGCACCCACGGGTCGAACGGCTTCGTGAGGTAGTCGACCGCGCCGACCGCGTAACCGCGCAGCGCGAGCTGCGCGTCCCGGTCGGCGGCGGTCAGGAACAGGATGGGTACGTGCCGGGTGCGCTCGCGCCGCTTGATGTGACTGGCCGTCTCGAAGCCGTCCATGTTGGGCATCTGCGCGTCCAGCAGGATGACCGCGAAATCGTCGGTGAGCAGTTGCTTGAGCGCGGCCTCACCGCTCTCCACGGCGACCGGGGTCACCGGGAGGCCCTGAAGGATGGCCTCCAGGGCTAGCAGGTTGTCCTTGCGGTCGTCGACCAGCAGGGCCTTGGCGCGTTCCGCCACTCCCCTACCCCCTATCCGCGCTCCGGTTCGATGCTCTTGTCGGCGTTCACCCAGCGGGCCATCAGCTCGATCAGCTCGTCCAGGTCGACCGGCTTGGTGATGTAGTCACTCGCGCCGGCGGCTAGGGCCGACTCCCGGTCACCGGGCATGGCCTTCGCGGTTAGGAACACTACCGGCAGGTCCCGGAAGCGCTGATTACGGCGGATGCCCCGAGTCGTCTCATACCCGTCCTGGTCCGGCATCATCGCGTCCATCAGGACGATGTCGACCTCCGGGTGCTCGGCCAGCAGACGTACGCCGTCGACCCCGTTGTCCGAGTACAGAACGTTGAGCCCGTGCATCTCCAGGGCGCTGGTCAGCGCGAACACGTTACGCACGTCGTCGTCGACAATCAGCACGGTCGCACCGTCGAGCTGCCGGCCGGCGGCGCTGATGTGCCCCTCCAACTCGGCCCGCGGCGTGATCACCGGCAGCTCCATCAGCGACATGTTCATCGACTGGGCCGGGCGCACGACCACCGAGGTGGACGGCTCGGACGGCAGCGAGAGCGTCGGCACCAGATCGGGGGACAGCGAGTCCGGGACGTACAGCGTGAAGGTCGAACCCTCGCCCGGGATCGACGACACCACGATCGTGCCGCCGAGCAGGGCCGCGAACTCGCGGCTGATCGACAGGCCCAGGCCCGTTCCGCCGTACTTGCGGGTGGTGGTGCCGTCGGCCTGCTGGAACGGCTCGAAGATGATCGCCAGCTTCTCGTCCGAGATGCCGATGCCGGTGTCGGCCACCGCGAACGCCACCACCTGGCCGGCCGAGGCCAGCGCCGGCATGTCGAAGTCGGTGTTGGGCGGCGCCGCGAAGATGCTCAGCGTCACCGAGCCGGAGTCGGTGAACTTGACCGCGTTGGAGAGCAGGTTGCGCAGGATCTGCTGAAGCCGCTGACCGTCGGTGACGATCGACTCCGGCAGGTCGGACGCCACCGAGACCCGGAAGTCGAGGTTCTTCTCCTCGGCCTGCGGCAGGAACGCCTGCTCGACGTACGACCGGACGCCGTCGAAGTCGATCTGGTCGATGTCGACGTCCATCCGGCCCGCCTCGATCTTGGCGAGGTCGAGGATGTCGTCGATCAGCGACAGCAGGTCGGAGCCGGCACTGTGGATCGTGCGGGCGAACTCGATCTGCTTCTCGGACAGGTTCTGCTCCGAGTTGTCGGCGAGCAGACGAGCCAGGAGCAGGAGTGAGTTCAACGGCGTACGCAGCTCGTGGCTCATGTTCGCGAGGAACTCGGACTTGTACGCACTCGCCCGGGACAGCTGCTGCGCCTTCTCCTCGAGACCGAGCCGGGCCTGTTCGATCTCCCGGTTCTTCGTCTCGATGTTGGCCTTCTGCTCGCTGAGCAGTTGCGCCTTGTCCTCCAGTTCGGCGTTGGTGCGCTGCAGCTCGGCCGACTGGTCCTGCATCTCGCGGGCCAGCCGCTGCGATTGCGAGAGCAGTTCTTCCGTACGCCGGTTGGCCTGGATGGTGTTGAGAGCGACGCCGATGGTGGCGACCAGCCGCTCCAGGAACGTCAGATGCAGCCCGGAGAATGCAGCGACGGAGGCGAATTCGATGACGCCCAGCATCTCGCCCTCGAACAGCACCGGCAGGACGACCAGGTCGTTCGGCGGCATCGACATGAGACCCGAGCGCATCGTCAGGATGCCGTCGTGGGTCGCGCGGACCCGGATCGTACGGCGGGAAACCGCGGCCTGACCGACCAGGCCCTCGCCCGGCCCGAAGGTCACCTCGTGGTTGCGGGCGACGTAGCCGTAGGAGGCGGCCAGCCGGAGGCGCATGACCGCCTGCTCGTTGTCGACCAGGAAGAACGCGCCGAGCTGCGCGTCGACCAGCGGCGTCACCTCGGTCATGATCATGCGGCAGACCTCGCCGAGATCGCGCTGGCCCTGCAGCAGGCCACCGATGCGGGCCAGGTTGGAGTCGAGCCAGCCCTGCTCGGCGTTCGCCTTAGTGGTCTCGCGGAGCGTGACGATCATTTGGTTGATGTTGTCCTTGAGCTCGGCCACCTCGCCCTGGGCCACGACCGCGATGCTCTGGGTCAGGTCACCGCGGGTGACGGCGGTGGACACCTCGGCGATCGCGCGCAGCTGGGTGGTCAGCGTGGAGGCGAGCTGGTTCACGTTGTCGGTGAGGTCCTGCCAGGTGCCGGACACGCCCTTGACCTGGGCCTGACCGCCCAGCTTGCCCTCGACGCCGACCTCCCGGCCGACCCGTGTCACCTCGGTGGCGAACGACGAGAGCTGGTCGACCATCGTGTTCACGGTGTCCTTGAGCTCGAGGATCTCGCCGCGGGCGTCGACCGTGATCTTCTGCGACAGGTCACCCTTGGCCACCGCGGTGGTCACCGACGCGATGTTGCGCACCTGGGCGGTCAGGTTGGACGCCATGTAATTCACGTTGTCGGTCAGGTCGCGCCAGGTGCCGGCCACGCCCCGCACCTGCGCCTGACCACCGAGCTTGCCTTCCGAGCCGACCTCGCGGGCGACTCGGGTCACCTCGTCGGCGAACGACGACAGCTGGTCGACCATCGTGTTCACGGTGTTCTTCAGCTCGAGGATCTCGCCCTGGGCGTCGACCGTGATCTTCTGCGACAGGTCACCCTTCGCCACCGCGGTCGAGACCTGGGCGATGTTGCGCACCTGGGCGGTCAGGTTGGAGGCCATCGAGTTCACGTTGTCGGTCAGGTCGCGCCAGGTGCCGGCCACGCCCCGCACCTGCGCCTGACCACCGAGCTTGCCCTCGGTGCCCACCTCGCGGGCCACCCGGGTCACCTCGTCGGCGAACGACGACAACTGGTCGACCATCGTGTTGACGGTGGTCTTCAGCTCGAGGATCTCGCCGCGCGCGTCGACCGTGATCTTCTGCGACAGGTCGCCCTTGGCCACCGCGGTGGTCACCGACGAGATGTTGCGGACCTGGCTGGTCAGGTTGGAGGCCATGTAGTTCACGTTGTCGGTGAGGTCGCGCCAGGTGCCGGACACGCCCTTGACCTGGGCCTGACCGCCGAGCTTGCCCTCCGAACCAACCTCGCGGGCCACCCGCGTGACCTCGTCGGCGAACGACGACAGCTGGTCGACCATCGTGTTGACGGTGTTCTTCAGCTCGAGGATCTCGCCTCGGGCGTCGACCGTGATCTTCTGCGACAGGTCACCCTTCGCCACCGCGGTCGAGACCTGGGCGATGTTGCGGACCTGGTCGGTGAGGTTGTTGGCGAGCTGGTTCACGTTCTCGGTGAGGTCCCGCCACGTGCCCGACACTCCTCGGACCTGGGCCTGACCGCCCAGCTTGCCCTCGGTGCCCACCTCGCGGGCCACCCGGGTCACCTCGTCGGCGAACGACGACAACTGGTCGACCATCGTGTTGACGGTGTCCTTCAGCTCGAGGATCTCGCCCTGCGCGGCCACCGTGATCTTCTGCGACAGGTCGCCCTTCGCCACCGCCGTCGACACCTGGGCGATGTTGCGCACCTGGCTCGTCAGGTTGGAGGCCATCGAGTTCACCGAGTCGGTGAGGTCCTTCCAGGTGCCGGCCACGTTCGGCACGTCGGCCTGGCCGCCCAGCTTGCCCTCGGTGCCCACCTCGCGGGCCACCCTGGTCACCTGCTCGGCGAAGAGCCGCAGCGTGTCGGTCAGGCCGTTCATGGTGTCGGCCAGCTCGGCCACCTCGCCGCGCGCCGACACGGTGATCTTCTGGGACAGGTCGCCGCGGGCCACCGCGGTCGCCACCTGCGAGATCGAGCGCACCTGGTGGGTCAGGTTGGACGCCATCAGGTTCACCGAGTCGGTGAGGTCCTTCCAGGTGCCGGCCACGCCGCGCACGTCGGCCTGGCCGCCCAGCTCACCCTCGGTGCCCACCTCGCGGGCCACCCGGGTCACCTCGTCGGCGAACGAGGAGAGCTGGTCGACCATCGTGTTCACCGTGCGGCCGATCCGGAGGAATTCACCCCGAAGTGGCCGGCCGTCCATCTCCAGCGCCATGTGCTGCGAAAGGTCACCCTCCGCCACCGCGACGATGACCCGGGAGATCTCGGTGGTCGGGCGGCCGAGGTCGTCGATCAGCGAGTTGACCGAGCGGACGCTGTCCGCCCAGGCGCCGTCGAGGCCCTCGTCGTCGAGCCGCTCGGTGAGCCGGCCGTCGCGGCCGACGATGCGGCTGATCCGCCGCAGGTCGAGATTTTGCCGCTCCTGCAGGGAGACGACCTCGTTGAACGCGTCCGCGACCTCACCGGCCGCGCCGCCGCGCCGTGGTAGCCGGACCTTGAGATCTCCGCGGCGCACCCGCCGCAAAGCCTCGGCGAGTTCGCCGAGAACGGCGGCCTCGTCGTGAGCTTCCTTAGCCGCAGTCATGCTGTCCTCACTAGCTGTCCGACTCACCGGGCCCCCTATCCTCTCTCGCTCGACCGGGTCAATGCGAGACACGACTTTGTGCAAGCCCCCGCCGACAGGAGAAGATGCATGGCGTGTCAGCTTCGGAAACTCCGGCGGGCGGTCTCGTCCGGCGGGTCCGGTTGCCCAATGACCGGCGCACTCCGGCGGCGGCCCGGGCACTGGTCCGCTCCGTGCTTGAGGACGCGGGGCTCGACGCCCTGCTCAACGAGGCCCTCCTGCTGACCACCGAGCTCTCCACCAACGCGGTGGTGCACGCCAACACCGAGCTGGACATCGAGGTCAGCGCCGACCGGACCGGCCTGACCGTGACGGTGACCGACTTCGCGCCCGGCCCGGTCGAGCAGCTGGCGGTCGGTCCGCGCAACGAGAGCGTCGACATCGGCGAGGTGGCCGAGCGCGGCCGTGGCCTGCTGCTGGTCGACCATTTCGCGTCCCGCTGGGGCACCGTGCACGAGGGCACCGGCAAGGGCGTCTGGTTCCGCCTCGAGGGGCAGCACCTCCCGGAGTCGACCACCGCCGTGGTGCCGGCCGCCAACGTGGTCGAGGCCGGCACCCCCAGCGTGGGTGCGCTCACCGCGCTGCTGCAGATCAACCCGGAGCGGCAGACCGACGAGGCGCTCGCCGAGTTCGCCGCCGACCTGCTGGCCCGGCTCGCCCGGCTGACCGGTGCGGCCGGCGGCGTGGTGCGGCTCGATCGCGGCGACGGCGGTGGCCGGCAGCTGCTGGCCCGGCACGGCCGGCAGCCCCGCGAGGACGCCGACACCATCCGGGTGCCGCTGGCCGTGCACCGCCCCTACTCGGGCGAGCTGGAGCTGGACGCGGCCCCGACCGGCTACGCGCAGCCGCTGGCCACGATCGTCGCCGAGCGGTTCTCGCTGCACCTGGAAAATGACCGGCTGCGCCGCACCGACCTGCGCCGGCAGACCTGGCTGACGTTCCTGGCCGAGGCCAGCGAGCTGCTCGCCCAGTCGCTCGACGTCAACCTCACGATGGCGCTGATCCCGCAGCTGGTGGTGCCCCGGCTCGGCCAGTGGTGCGCGGTGCACACCACCGACGCCTGGGGCCGGCTGCAACTGGCCGCGGCCACCCACGCCGACGAGAGCGCCCTGGCCCCGCTGCACGACACCCTCGCCGAGACCGGCCCCGACTCGGTGCTGGCCCGGCTCGAGGAGGCGTCCCGGCTCGGCACCCAGGTGATGCTCGGCTCCCCGTCCGAGGGGTTCGCGGTGCCGCTGGTGGCCCGCGGCGCCCGGCTCGGCACCCTGGCCGTCGGCCGGCACATCCGGCACCGGCACGACGCCGACGAGGTCGCCGTTCTGGAAGACGTGGCCCGCCGGGCGGCCCTGGCCATCGACAACGCGCGCATCCACGACGAGCGTCGCAAGGTGGCCCGCACCCTGCAGGCGTCGCTGCTGCCGCCGGCCCTGCCCAAGGTCGACGGGGTCGGTTTCGCCGCCGAATACGTTCCGACCGGTTCCGAGGTCGGCGGCGACTTCTACGACGTGGTGCCGGCCGGCGACGGCCGCTGGCTGGTGGTGGTCGGCGACGTGTCCGGCAAGGGCGTGCAGGCGGCCACGGTGACCGGCCTGGTCCGCGACGTGATCCGGATCCTGGTCGACGACGGCAAGCCGATGACCGAGATCCTCTGCCGGGTCAACAAGACGCTGGTGCAGCGGGGCGGCGGCCGCTACTGCACGCTCGCGATGGCCATGGTGCACCGGGAGCCGGACGGCACCCTGGTGGTGTGCCTCCACCTGGCCGGGCACGACCGGGCGGTGCTGGTACGGGCGGACGGCAAGACGTCGTTCGTCGGCGAGGGCGGCACCGCGCTGGGCCTGCTGGAGACGATCTCCTCGCCGGACGCCGAGGTGCGGCTGGGCGCGGGTGACTCGCTGATCTTCTACACCGATGGGGTGACCGAGCGGCGCCGCGGCCGGGAGCTGTTCGGCACGACCCGGCTGCGCGAGGCGGCCGGCCCACTGGCCGGCTATCCGGCCGACGTGATGGCGGCCCGGCTGCGCTCCATCACGATCAACTTCTCGGTCGAGGAGCCCCGGGACGATATCGCGATCCTGGTTCTCCGAAATGACGCCGGATAGCACCGTTTTACCCCATAAAGTGGGTTGCATGGCGAAGACGCAGTACTACACGGCGACGTCTATCGACGGATACATCGCCGACGAGAACAACTCGCTCAACTGGCTGTTCGACGTCGACGGGGGCAACGAGAACCCGTTCGGCGGGTTCATCGCCGGTGTAGGTGCGTTCGCCATGGGCGCCAACACGTACGAGTGGGTCCTCCAGAACGACAACGTGATGGCCGAGCCGCAGAACTGGCACGACCTCTACGGCGACCGTCCGTGCTGGGTCTTCACCCACCGGGAGCTGCCGCTCGTGCCGGACGCCAACATCTTCATGGTCAGCGGCGACGTGCGGCGGGTCCACGAGGCCATGCTGGTGGCGGCCAAGGGCGCCAACGTCTGGCTGGTCGGCGGCGGCGACCTGGTCGGCCAGTTCGTCGACCAGGGCCTGCTCGACGAGATCATCCTGGGCATCGCACCGGTGCTGCTGGGCCGCGGCACCCCGTTGCTCCCCCGCCACCTGAGCTCGCGCCAGCTGGTGCTGACCGGAAACGCGCAGGTGGGCCGCTTCGCCTATCTCACCTACGCCGTCGGCGCCGAGCCCATGCCGACCCGCCACCCGTCGACCCGCATCCAGGTGCCGGTCGTCCAGGGTTAGGAAAGCTCCCGACGGGTTGCCATATCCAGCCGGGAGGCCAGCTCGGGCGGGGCCGCGATCAGCGCGGCCCGGCCGTTGCGGGCCATCAGCACGTGCCGGAGCGTCTCCATGATCTGTTCCAGCCGCTCGGCCGGCAGGGTGCCGGGCAGCACCGCGTGCACGCTGCCCAGGCCGGCCGACCCGCGCACCGGCGCCGCGCCGCCGAGCGCGTCGGCCAGCGCGTAGACGGTGGCGGCCAGATCGTCGGGGGCGACCGAGAGGCGCAGGGCGACGTCGTCGCGGCCGAACGGGTACTGACCCCACCACGGCGGCGCGATCGACGTGACCGACACACCCCACGCGGCGGCCAGGCGGCCGGCGTCGGCGTCCTCGAACAGGGCGGAGACCGCGCCGGGACCCTCGGCGGGCAGGTCGGCCTCGACCGCGCTGACCTCGTGCCCGGTCGCCTCGGCGGCGAGTTTGGCGGCCTGCAGCGGGGAGGGCACCGGCGCGGTGACCCACTGGCGGGCGGCCGGCAGCGGCTGCAGCCGGACCACCGCCGAGGTGATCACGCCGGCGACCTCGGCGAGGCCGGGGCGCTCCGCTCGGCGGGTAGCGTCGACGTAGCTCATCCGCACCACATGATCGGCGGGGGTCCGGAAACGATGGCGCAGCGGGCCGGACTCGTTGACCACGAGCATGCCGCCGACGGTAGCCGTGCGTGACGGCGGGTCGACCGGCAGGCGCTGGCCGCGAAGAGCCAGGGCGGCCTGCAGCGCGCGCACCGGGGTGCCGGTGGCCACCTCGACGGTGCGGGCGTCGACGTCGTGACTCCACAGACCACTGAGCCGCGCGGTGTCGAGAATGAGGTCGACGCGCTGCCCAGGCGTACCCCAATTGATTTTGCTGCCGGAACCGCGCGGCACCACCGCAAGATCTTCGTCGGCCGCGAGTCGCAGGATGTCGCCGACGGCCTGGGCCGTCGCGGGCACCGCGACGTGGCCGGCCCGGTGACCGCCGACGGTATCGATGGAGCGCGCCGCCCGCGCGTAGTCGGGGCCGCAGATGTCCACAAGAGCATCGAAAATGCGCGAAGTCACTGATGGTCCCCGATGATCACAGCCGTAAGATCGTCCACTCTGGCATATCGTACACATGTTCGAACGCGCGCGGGTCTATGGCCGCGGAAAATGCCGTGACGACCGGTAACGTTGCTCCCGTGACGACCGAAACGCCCGACAGCCCACCCACGGTCCGCGCCGTCCCGAGCGAGCGCACGTTCCACGGCGACACCGTGACCGATGAATACGCCTGGCTCGCCGACAAGGAAAATCCGGACACCGTCGCCTACCTCACGGCGGAGAACGATTGGACCGAGCGGGCGACGGCCCACCTTGCCGAGCTGCGCGAGCGGGTCTTCCAGGAGATCAAGAGCCGCACCCAGGAGACCGATCTCTCGGTGCCCAGCCGCAAGGGCGGCTATTGGTATTACACGCGCACGGTCGAGGGAAAGCAGTACGGCATCCAGTGCCGGGTCCCGGTCGCCCCGGGCGAGACCGACCCGCCGATGAGTGACGAGAAGCCGGGCGAGCAGGTCCTGCTCGACGGCAACGAGCTCGCCGAGGGCAAGGACTTCTTCGCGCTGGGCACCTTCGACGTGAGCCCGGACGGCAACTGGCTGGCCTTCGCCACCGACTTCGAGGGCAGCGAGCGCTTCACCCTGCGGGTGAAAAACCTGGTGACCGGCGAGGTGCTGGCCGACGAGGTGCCCGACACGTTCTACGGCACCGCCTGGTCGGCCGACGACAGCGCGCTGTTCTACACGACGGTCGACGACGCGTGGCGGCCCTACCGCGTCTTCCGGCACACCGTGGGCCGTCCGGCCAGTGAAGACGTCCTGGTCTTCGAGGAGCCGGACGAGCGCTTCTGGGTCGGCGTCGAGCTCACCCGCAGCGAGAAGTTCGTGGTCATCGACACCCAAAGCAAGATCACTTCAGAGGTACGGGTGATCCCGGCCGAGACGCCGACGGCCGAGCCGGTGGTGGTCACGCCGCGCGAGCAGGGCGTCGAATACTCGATCGAGCACCACGGCCACCGCTTCCTGATCCTGCACAACAAGGACGCCGAGGACTTCGCGCTGGCCTACACCTCGGCCGACAACCCGGGCGAGTGGGTCGAGCTGATCCCGCACGAGCCGGGCACCCGGCTGGAGTCGGTCGACGCGTTCGCCCGGCACCTGGTGATCTCCCAGCGCCGCGACGGGCTGACCGGCCTGCGGGTGATGGGTGACGGCAGCACCGACTTCTACGACATGGAGTTCCCCGAGCCACTGTTCAGCGTCGGGCTCGCCGGCAACCCGGAGTACGACACCGGTTCGGTCCGGATCGGCTACACCTCGATGATCACGCCGGACTCGGTCTACGACGTCGACCTGGTGACCCGGCAGATGACGCTGCGCAAGCGCAAGCCGGTGCTCGGCGGTTACGACCCGGCCGACTACGAGCAGTTCCGCGAGTGGGCGCGGGCCGCCGACGGCACCCAGGTCCCGATCTCGATCGTGGTGCGCAAGGGCACCGGGAAGAACGCGCCGGCCGTGCTCTACGGCTACGGCTCGTACGAGCACAGCATCGACCCGTTCTTCTCGATCGCCCGGCTGTCCCTGCTGGACCGGGGCGTCGTCTTCGCCATCGCGCACGTGCGCGGTGGCGGCGAGATGGGCCGCCGGT
The DNA here is from genome assembly GCF_018332695.1 of Paractinoplanes toevensis. Lineage (GTDB taxonomy): Bacteria > Actinomycetota > Actinomycetes > Mycobacteriales > Micromonosporaceae > Actinoplanes > Actinoplanes toevensis. The sequence goes on along the minus strand of NZ_BOQN01000061.1, from coordinate 29,604 downwards.
GGTATGAGGAGGGCAAGCTCCTCGCCAAGAAGAACACCTTCACCGACTTCGTGGCGTGCGCGCAGGCGCTGGTCACCAAGGGTTGGACGACCGCCGACCGGCTGGTGGCCCGGGGCGGCTCGGCCGGCGGCCTGCTGATGGGCGCGGTCGCCAACCTGGCGCCGGAGGCCTTCGCCGGGATCGTGGCCCAGGTGCCGTTCGTCGACCCGCTGACCTCCATCCTCGACCCGGCGCTGCCGCTGACCGTGACCGAGTGGGAGGAGTGGGGCAACCCGATCGAGTCCCCCGAGGTCTACGCGTACATGAAGTCGTACAGTCCGTATGAAAATGTCGAGAAGCTGCCGTACCCGAAGATCCTCGCGGTGACCAGCATCAACGACACCCGGGTGCTCTATCACGAGCCGGCCAAGTGGATCGCGCGCCTGCGCGTCGTCGCCCCCGACGGTGACTACCTTCTGAAGACCGAGCTGGGTGCCGGGCACGCCGGGCCCAGCGGCCGCTACGACGCCTGGAAAGAGGAGGCGTTCGTGGCCGCCTGGACCCTGGACGTCCTCGGGCTAGCCCGCTCGTAACTCCTCGAGGTCGGTGCTGGCCCGCAGCACGAGCAGGCCGGCACCGACCGCGACGAGCACCGCGAGCAGCGCACCCCCGCCGAGCAGGGCGAGGTTCGCCCACGGGATCGGCACGTGCAGCACGGTGGCCATCTCCGGGTGCCGCGGCGCCTCACAGCCGCCGAGGCCTCTCTCGACGCACTCGCGGAACTCGTTGCCGATCGGGATCTCGGTCTCGATCAACCGGACCAGGGCGTCGCCTGCGGCGAGCGCCAGCAGCAGGGCCGGGATCAACGGCGTCAGCGTCTGCAGGAGGACCGCGGCCGAGAGCGTACGGCGTGGCACGCCGGTCGCGGTCAGGGCGGCGTACGTCCGTCGCCGCGCCACGATGCTCTCGGCCAGCGCCACCAGCACCCCGGCCGCCGCCACCACCGAGACCAGCGCGACAGCCACCATGACCAGCCGCACCGCTCCGTAGTAGAACTCCGGCTCGTCCGGCGCTCCGACCCCGCCCTCGCTCCAGCCCATCATCGCGTTGTAGATGTCGTAGGAGCGGAACTCGGTGGCCAGCAGCTCCCGGTAGGCGAGCGCGATGGCCCCCGCGATCACGGCGGTGAGCAACCCGGCCATCGTCCGGCTGCCGTTCCACGGGTCGGTGATCAGCCGCTGCCCGGCGAGCAGGGTGACCGGCCCGCGACCGTAGCGGCGCAGCAGCACCCCGACGGCGTACGAGATCCAGGCCGTGCCGAGCACCACCCCGGCCATGGTCAGCACCGCGCCGGCGCCGAGGAACGCGTAGATCGTGTTCTTCGAGAAGCTCCGCTGTTCGGCCAGCTGGCCCGGGACCGCGAAGAGCACGACGCCGGCCGCGATCAGCAGCCCCGGCCAGGGCCGCGGACCGCGGGTGCGGACCCGCCGCACCACGCCCAGCGGTGTGATGATCACCTGGCGCAGCAGAAACGCCCCGATCCACGCGGACAGCACCGGCACCAGCAGGACGAGCACGACGATCACCGGCACCGGCGGCAGCACGTCGGTGGGCAGCACCCGCTGGCCGTAGAAGTTGGGCCGGTCGAGCTGTCGCCGCGCGACGATGAACGCCACCAGCCCGGTCACCGACCCCAACAGGCTCGCCACGGCCGTCTCGGCGGTGGCGATCAGCACCGATTCCTGCGGGGTGGCCCCGGCCAGCCGGATCGCGGCGAGCCGCCGGTCCCGGGCCGGCGCGCCGAGCCGGATGCACTGCCCGGCCAGCGCCAGCACCGGCAGCGAGACCAGGATCAGCGTCCCGGCCACCCCGGGGCGCAGGCCGGGCTCGACCAGCAGCGGATTCGTGTACCGATCGGCCCAGCCGTGGACGCTCAGGACGGTGGCCGCGCAGAGCATGGCGACGGTGGCGAGCAGGGCGCTCAGCGCGGTGAGCACGGTTCGCAGCAGGTCGGTACGGCTGCCGGCCACCGCGAGCCGGGTCAGGGTCGACGGTCTCACCGGGCGACACCCAGGCCCAGCCCGGTCGGGTCGAGCACGCCGTCGCGCAGCACGATCTCCCGGTCGGCGTAGGCGGCCACGCTCGCCGCGTGCGTGACCAGTACGACCGCGGTGCCCAGTTCGCGGGCCACCCGGACGATCTCGCCGAGCACCTGCTCACCGGTGAGCACGTCGAGCGCGCCGGTCGGCTCGTCGGCGAACAGCACGCGCGGCTGGGTGACCAGGGCCCGGGCGGTGGCGCAGCGCTGCTGCTGGCCGCCGGACATCGCGCCGGGCCGCTGTTCGGCCAGTTCGGCCACGCCGAGCCGGTCGAGCCACTCGGCCGCCACGCTCCGCGCCTCTCGCCGCCCCGAACCGGCGAGAAGCAGCGGTAGCGCGACGTTCTCCACCGCGGTCAGCTCGGGCACCAGCTGCCCGAACTGGAACAGCACGCCGAAGTCGGTGCGGCGCAGCCGGGAGCGGGCCGCCTCGGACCACAGCCCGATGTTCTGGTCGCGGTAGGTGACCGTGCCCGCGTCCGGCCGGAGGATGCCGGCCAGGCAGTGCAGCAGCGTGGACTTGCCGCAGCCGCTCGGCCCGGTGACCGCGACGATCTCGCCCTCGTCGACGGCGAGGTCCACGCCGCGCAGCGCGGGAGTGGCGCCGTAGTTCCGCACGACGTTCGTACCGCTCAGCAGTGCGCTCAATTGGTCACTTCCTTCGACAGTCCGGCGACCCGGGTCAGCGTGGTCTGCAGCCAGCGCAGGTCGGCTTCGAGATGCCCGATGGCGTAGTCGGCGGCGATCACGTCACCGATGCTCGCGGCGGGAGTGGATTTCGCGGTGGTGAGCTCGCGCATGCGGCTCATGTGGGCGGCCCGCTGGGCGACCAGGTAGTCGCGGGCCCGCTCGGCGTCGGCCGCGTGCAGCGCGACCACCACCTTGCTGAAGATCTCGCTGGTCACGTAGGGCGCGGGGGGTTCCACGGCGGATAACCAGGTGTCGAGGTGCCGGCGGCCGTCGTCGGTCAGCTCATAGGAGGTGCGGTCGGGGCCACCGTCGCGGTCCTGGCCGGACTCGGTGACGTAGCCGTCCCGCTCGAGCCGGCCCAGCGTCGCGTAGACCTGGCCGAAGGCGAGCGGCTTGGCCCGGGGCAGGCTCTCGTCGTGCGCCCGTTTCAGGTCGTAGCCGTGCCGCGGGCCGCCGGCGAGCAGTCCGAGAAGGACGTGGGCGGTGGACATGGCGCACACTATTCAATGAGTGAATAGTTGGTGTCAAGCCCTCCCCGCTCCGCTTAAAAGATCAACTAAGAACGGCGCAGAGCGACCACGGCGATGTCGTCCGCCTGTGGTCCGGTGCCCGCCAGTTGCAACAACAGGCGACGGCAGAAAGCGTCGAGGCTCGGCTCGACATCGGTGGCGCAGCGGGACAGCGCGGCCAGTCCGACGTCGATATCGGCGTCCCGGCGCTCGACCAGCCCGTCGGTGTAGAGCACCAGCGTGCCGCCCGCCGGCAGGGTGAACTCCAGGTCCTCCGGGCGGGGTGCGTTGATGCCGAGCAGCGGGCCGCGCGGCTGCAGGAAGTGCACGCCCTCATCGGTCCGCAGCAGCGGCGGCAGGTGGCCGGCGCTGGCCAGTTGCACCGCGCCCGTCGCCGGGTCGAGCGTGAGCAGGCACAACGTGGCCGAGTCGGTCGGCAGCACGGTGCGCATGAAGCGGTTGACCAGGTCGAGCACCGTGCCCGGCGGATGCCCCTCCACCGCGTACGCCCGGACCGCATGCCGCACCTCGGCCATCACCGTGGCCGCGTGCAGCGAGTGGCCGGCCACGTCGCCGATCGCCACCAGCAGCTTTCCGCCGAGCATGGTCAGCTCGTAGAAGTCGCCGCCCACCTCGGTCTGCGCCGAAGCCGGCTCGTAGAGCACCGCCATCTGCACGCCGGGCACGTCGGGCAGTCGCGACTGAAGCAGGCTGCGCTGGAGGGTCACCGCGATCCGATGCTCCTCGTCGTACGACCGCTGGGCCTCCACCGCCGCCGCGAGAGCCTGGGAAAGCTGGCGCAGCACCGGGAAACCGGGGTTCTGCGAGCTGCTCGGCACCGCCACGTAGACCGGTGGACGGTCGATCCGCAGCCGGGCCGCGGCCACCGCCACCGTCTCGCCCTCCGGCCAGTCGGCGACGCCCCAGTCGGCCGGCTCGTCGGTGCGCACCAGGGAGCCGACCGCCACACTGCGCTCGGGGAGCGCCCAGGGCCGCACCACCGGCGGTGAGCCGACCGCGGCCAGGCTTTCCCCGTCGACGGTGTCGGCCAGCACCACCACCGGGCCGCCGAAGATGTCGTACGCGCCGGCCGCGGCCGCCTTGAGCAGCTCGGGCAGGGTGGACGACGAGTTGATCGCCAGGGTGGCCTCGGCCAGCCGCACCATCCGGGCCGCCAGCGACTCGGCCCGCTGCCGGGCCGAGTAGTAGCGCAGCACCGCCTGGCAGGTCGCGATCAGTTCGTCCGGCTCGATCGGCTCCACCAGGTACGCGTCCGCGCCCCGGTTGAGCCCCTGGGTGCGGTCGACCACGTCCACCGCGTGCGCCGACACGTGGATCACCGGCAGCGACCCGTATGTGGGGTCGGTCTTGATCTGCTCGCAGACGTCGAAGCCGCTCATGTCCGGCAGCTTCACGTCGAGCACCACCAGGTCGATGTCCGAGCCGGGCAGCATCCGCAGCGCCTCGCCGCCGGTCTCCGCCTGCCGGACCGTGAAACCGGCCCGGGTCAGCCAGCTGACCAGCAGATATCGCTTGGTGGCGCTGTCGTCGACGACGAGGAGTGTGGCCGGGTTCATGACGGGTTGACCGGTAGGGCCAGGGTGAACGTGCTGCCCCGGCCGGGTGTGGAGGCGACCCGCAGGCCACCGCCCAGGATGCCGGCCAGGCGGCGGGCGTACGGCAGGCCCAGCCCGGTGCCCTTGCCGGTGATCGCCCGGCTGCCCGGCACCTGGTAGAACTCCTCGAAGATCCGTTCGTGCAGCTCGGGCGGAATGCCGGTCCCGGTGTCCACGACGGTGAACTCGACGTCGTCGTCCACGGTGCGGACCGCGAGCCGCACCTCGCCCTCGGCCGTGAACTTGATCGCGTTGGTCAGCAGGTTGCGCAGCACCCGGGTGAGCAGCAGCTCGTCGGTGCGCAGCATCGGCACCGAGGGCTCCTCGACCACGAAGTCGACCTCGGGCCGGGTGGCCAGCGGCCGCAGCGTGCCGCGCAGCTGCCCGAAGACGGCCCGCAGATCGACCTCGGCCCACTCCGGCTCCATCCGGCCGGCCTCGGCCTTGGCCAGGTCGAGCAGATCGTTCACCAGGGTGAGCAGGTCACCGGCGGACGAGCTGATCAGTTCGACCTGACGACGCTGTTCGTCGGCGAGCGGGTCCGAGGCGGGGTCGTTGAGCAGCCGGGCCAGCCCGATCACCGCGGTGACCGGGGCGCGCAGCTCGTGACTCACGTTGGCCAGAAACCGACTCTTCGCCTCGCTGGCCGTGCGCAGCTGCTCCGATTTCTCGTCCAGCTCGGCGTAGAGGGCCACCACCCCGCGGTTGGTCTCCTCCAGCTCCTGCGAGAGCTGGTTGTAGAGCGCCATCACACCGCGGTTCGTCTCCTCCAGCTCGGCGTTCAGCCGGGCCAGATCGTCGCGCTGCGCGCGCACCTCATTAAGGGCTGCGATGAGCTGCTGATTTTGCACGCTCAGCTCGTCCAGGGGCGTCCCCGGGACATGCTCGGAGAGCCCGGCACGTATCTCGTCCATGCGTTCCGGGGTCAGCCTCGGCGCACTCGCCGGCAGCCGTCGGGCCATCCAGACCACCGTACCGGGTTCGCCATCGCCGACCTCCAACGTGTCGACCAGCCGGCCGACCTGACCGAGCTGCAGTTTCAACTCAGCGATGTTCCCTGATTGCGGGCTCACCACTGCGACACGCAATCTGGGTACCCCGTTGAGCTCCGCCTCGAACACCACGTCGGCGGAATGCCCGGCGGCCAGCAACACTCGGCCCACCTCGCTGAGCGCGGTCGCCAGCCGGGTCTGGTCCTGCTGTTCCATGCCGGCCGCACGGGCCACCTCCCGGCCCAGCTGGCGCACGACGAAAATGTCCTGCTCCACCCGCAGAGGCATGCGCATCAGCGGTTCCGGAGCTTGGCCGGCGGTGCTCACGGTAGCCGGGCCACCAGCACGCCGGCGTCGTCGCGGCGGATCCCGGCATCGCGCAGCACGGTCGCGGCGATCACCGTCGGCGATCGGTACAGCAGACCCGGGTAGTCGGTCATGTTCCACCGGTCGACCACGCCGTCGCTGTGCATCAGCACGATCGCGTCGGGGCCGATCGGGTAGTCGTACTCGCGGATCTGACGGCGCTGGTGGCCGGCGATGCCGGGCAGCGAGATCATGCCGCGCCGGCCGCCCGGCGAGATCACCGTGCCGGCGATGTTGCCCAGCCCCGCGTATCGGACCAGGCCGGCCACCGGGTCCAGCTCGGCCACGGCCAGCGCGGCACCACGGGTGTGGTTGAGCCGGCGGTGCAGGAGCTCGACCACGGCCGCGGGTGGGGCCGCCGGGGCCTCGGCGAAGGCGCGGACCGCCTCGTGCGACGCGGCGGCGGCGAGACCGCCGTGTCCCAGCCCGTCGCACATGAGCACCTGATGCCGGCCGTCCGCCTCGCGGATGGCGTAGGCGTCGCCGCTGACCGATTCTCCGCTCAGCGGGCGGGTCAGGCCCGCCGCCCAGGCGGGCGGCGGCGGATCGGCCGGCCAGACCTGAGCGACCAGGACGGTTCCCTTGCCGGGTACGGAGTGCAGGTCCGACCACGAGGACTGGCGCACGATCGCACCGAGCCCGATGCCGAGAGTGCCGGCCGTCGAGTGCCCGTCGCCGACCGACCGCTCCGGATCGATCATCCCCGGCCCGTGATCGATCGCGATGATCTCGACGCCGGCCTGCATCTCGGTGCGCACCGTGCGGACCAGCAGCGTCCCCTGGTCGGCGTGCTTGACGAGGTTGCCGGCCGCCTCGGCGGTCACGATCGACAGGTCGGCCCGGCGGCTTTCCGGCAGGCCCAGCTCGGTGGCGAGACGCTCGGCCGCGCGCCGCGCAGCGGAGGCGGTTGGGGCGGCCTCGACCCGAAACCAGCTACCCCCATCGAGCAGCCCTTCGGGTAGCGACGCCACCGTGCCTCCGATCATCGGCACCACTTGGTGACGGTAATAGTGGTGCCCTGGCCGACCTCGGTCGCGATGTCGAACTCGTCCACCAGCCGGCGGGCGCCGCTCAACCCTAGTCCGAGACCACCGCCGGTGGTGTAGCCGTCCGTGAGGGCCAGGCCGAGATCGGCAATACCCGGGCCCTGGTCGGCGAAAACGATGCGGATGCCCTGCCTGCGGCCGTTGTTCACGGTGGCCACCTCGACCGATCCACCGCCGCCGTAGACGAGCGTGTTACGGGCGAGCTCACTGGCCGCGGTGACGAGCTTGGTCTGGTCGACGAGGGAGAGCTTCACCGCGACGGCGACCGTGCGAACGAGCTGGCGGACCCGGACGACGTCCTGGTCCGAGGTGACCTCGAGCCGCTGCCCCGCTTCGCTCACGACGCGTTTACCGCAGGCGTTTCCGCCTCGTCCTCGTCCTCGTCGTCCCGGTCGTCGTACTCCTCCGCCCGGTTGCGGGCGAGCAGGTCCATACCGAGTTCGACGTTGAGGGCGGTGCGGATGCCGGGCAGCGACAGGCCCAGCTCGACCAGGGTGATCGCCACGGCCGGGCGCATGCCGACCACGACGGTCTCGGCGTCCAGCACCCGGGAGATCGAGGCGATGGTGGCCAGGGTGCGGCCGACGAACGAGTCGACGATGTCCAGCGCGCTGATGTCGATGATCACGCCGTGACAGCCGGTGGCCACGATCCGGTCGGCGAGGTCTTCCTGCAGTTGCAGGGCGACCTGGTCCTCCATGTCGATCTGGATGGAGACCAGCAGGATGTCACCGATCTTGAGGACCGGAACCCGCTCCACCTCAGCGCTCCCTGTGCTTGCGGGAACCGTTCTTGTTGAGCACGTAGCGCAGCGCGTCGGCCAGCGAGGCCTTGGTCGCGATGTCACCGAACTCGATGCCCAGCGCCACGATCGTCTGGGCGATCTGCGGGCGGATGCCGGAGATGATGCAGTCGGCACCCATCAGCCGGGCGGCCACCACGGTCTTGAGGACGTGCTGCGCCACCTGGGTGTCGACAGCCGGGACGCCGGTGATGTCGATGATCGCGTACGGCGAGCCGGTGTCGACCAGGGTCTGCAGCAGCCGCTCCATGACCACCTGGGCGCGCGCCGAGTCGAGCGTGCCGACCAGTGGGACGGCGACCACGCCCTCCCACAGCTTGACCACCGGGGTGGACAGCTCGAGCAGTTGCTCGGCCTGGTCGGCGATCAGTTCTTCGCGGACCCGCACGTAGCTGTCGAAGGTGAACAGCGCGGCGGCGTCGATGAAGGCCGAGAAGGCGATGTAGTCCCGCAGGCCGGCGAGATCGTCGCCGAGCTTCGCGAGGAGCGCCTCCTTGAGGGAGTAGACGCTGACCGCCGTCTCGGTGGTCGAGAAGCCCTGCCGGGCCCGGTGGCCGGACAGCTCGGTGAGCTGCGCACGCAGCTCGGCGGCCGGCTCGTGGGCGAGATCGGTAGCCCCGCCGGCCAGTGCCAGCTGGAACCCCTTGAACAGGTCCGCGGTCTGCCGCTGCAGCTCGGTGCGGCTCAGCCGGCCGCGCAGGGTCGCCGCCACCCGGTCGGTCCATGCACCGACCAGATCGTCCTGGTTTTCCTCGAGCAGGACGACGAACCGGCTCGCCTCTTCCGCACTCAGCGCCACCGCTGCCTCCTGACCTGGGTTCGCGGACCGGGGCGGACTCTATCACCGCAAGGTCCAATAGTTGCTGTCAGCCAAATAACCGGGCAAGGTCACAAACGCCGAGCCCCATCCTGCCGATCTCACCACACCTGGAGTACCGTTCTGCCCATACCTGGAGGTCCTGAATGTCCCTGACGGTACAAACCGAACAGCGCGCCGACATGGTCGTCGTGTCGGTGGCCGGTGAGCTCGACATGGCCACTGCGCCCCAGTTGCAGGACCAGATCAGCGATCTGCTGGAGAAAGGGCGCACCCGCCTGGTCTTCGACCTGGCCGAGGTGTCGTTCTGCGACTCCACCGGGCTCTCGGTCTTCGTGCGCGCCAAGAACAGCACCGACGACGCCGGCGGCACCGTCCGGCTGGCCGCGCCGCAGCGCGGGGTGTTGCGCATTCTCGAGGTCAGCGGCCTGGTCGAGGTGCTGCGCACCTACGCGACGGTCGACGAGGCCGTGACGGCCGAGGAAGCGACGCTCGACTGACTTTTACCCGCTGCCCGATGGGCGTAGTTTGTCGCCGACCGGCGGTGGGAACCTGCCGCCGGACGGACCCCTCCGGCATGCGGGAGCGCTCGTGAGCAAGATCATCCAAGGCTTCAAAGACTTCATCATGCGCGGCAACGTTGTCGATCTCGCGGTCGGCATCGTCATCGGCGCTGCCTTCACCGCGGTGGTGACCGCCTTCACCAACGGCTTCGTCAAGCCGCTGATCCAGCTGCTGGGCGGTGGCACGGGCACCGGCGTCGGCGCCTGGGAGCCGCGCAAAGGCGTCATCTTCGACTACGCCAGCTTCCTCAACGCGATCATTACCTTCCTGATCACCGCCGCCGTCCTCTACTTCCTGGTGGTCTACCCGCTGAACGCGCTGGCCGAGCGCCGCCGCCGCGGCGAGGAGCCGCCGCCGAAGTCGCCCAGCGAGGACATCGTCCTGCTCACCCAGATCCGTGACCTGCTGGCCCAGGACGCCACCGCCTCCGGCGCGCGGCGCAGCGCCATCGACGAGGTCCTGCGCCGTGACCAGGAGCCACCGCGCTGACACGCTGCGAAAAAGATCATCCAGGCCGGGTACGGTTCGAACAAATGTTCGATACAGTGCCCGGATGGAGCAGCGTAAGCACTGGTGGAACGGTAAGTGGGGACGCATCGCCCGCAAGGATGTCTACCTGCGGGTGAGCGGCGACCAGTGGTATGTGGAGCAGCGCGCGGGCGGCGCCGACGGGGTTTCCCACTTCTTCGAGTACGACAGCGAGGAAGCGGCCCTGGACACCGTGCGTGCGCTGCTCAACGGCCCCGACGAGTGGCGCGAGCTCTCGGTCCGGCCCCCCGCGAGGTAACCGTCAGGCCGCCTGCCGCTCATCGTGCTCCGCGGTCATCGGCCCGCGGGGCACCAGCCGCAACCCCGGCCGCAGTGCCGGCGCCGCCACCTCGTCCTCGAAGCGAGCGCGCCACCCCGACCAGGTGTCGGCCCGCGCTCCCGGCGGCGCCGCGAACCCGCTCGGCATCCGCGACAGCGCCACCACCAACAGATAACCGAGGATGACAAACCCGTGGCTGATCAGCCGCGTGACGTCGACCCGGTCGCCGGTGAGGTCGTTGACGGAGAGCAGCAGCAGCATCCCCACGAAAGCGGTCAGCATCGGCACCAGGCCCGACGGCCGGCTGCGCCGCAGCGCGATGAAGAGATAGCCGGCCCCCACCGCGACGTTCCAGGCGGCCGACTCGTGCCAGAGATGCCCCGACGTGGCGCCGGCTCCCGCGTGGTCGTGCACGCCCGCGACCCCGCCACCGATCTGGTCGAGACCGAGGATCAGCTGTACGGCGCCCACTGCCGCCAGCGCGATATAGAGCGCGGTGGCCGGCGAGAACCACCGCCACGGCATCTTCCACGCGGCCGGAGCGGCGGCCGGCGCGGCCGGCAGGGCGGCGAGAATGGCCGCGCTGAGATCGGGGGCGACCCCCACCCCGGTGCGGGTCAGCCGGTTGACCGTGGCCGCCCGGTCCAGCCACTCCCGGCACCCCGCACACCCGGCCAGATGCTCATCGACCAGCTCCCGGCCGGCCGGATCGTCCTCGCCGTCCAGCTGCGCGGACAACATCTCGCGCCACCGCTCACACGCCATATCCCCATAGTCGCCCAGGCGCCGCGGGAAGTTCCCACCCGGACGGACGGTCAGCGGAAACTGGGCGGTCCCACGATCGGCGGCTGGGGTTGACCCCCGCTGCCGCCCATCAGTCGTTTCCGCTCCCGGAAGGCGCGCAGGTTGGCGGTGTTTCCGCAGGTGGAGACGTCATGCCAGACACCGCTGTTGTTGCGCGAGGTGTCGAAGAAGGCGGCCCGGCAGTCGCCGTTGTGGCACAGCTTCAGGCGTGGCCAGAGCCCGGCCTGCTGCGCGAGAAGAGCTTCGGCCCACAGCGCCGACGCCAGCCACCGGGTGCCCCGGCCGGTGGGAACCATCCGCACCCAGCCGTCGGCGTCCGGAACCAGGCTCACCGGCACATCGGCCGGCGGCAGCGCGCCATCCAGATTCTCCTGACCCGCGGCAAGGATCACGTTTTCGAACGTCGTGCGGAGACGGCGCAACGACCGCAGATCACTCGACGAGATGAGCAGCGTCGGAGCCGGCAATCCGGACACCCGGGACCAGGTGTTGATCGCCTCGGACAGCCAGCGCTGGGCGTCATCCGCCGACAGCAGCAGGTCCGCGCCGTAGTGCATGGTCGCGCGGGTGTTCAGCAGCTCCTGCACGAGCGCGAGCCCGGCGGGGGCCTCACGTACGCCGTGCCGGGCGCTGGCCATCCATGACATAGCCGAAGGGTACTTGACTCTTTTTCATGACGGTGTCCACCTCTCGTTTGAACCCGCTAGGTGATCGGGGCCACACACGTAACAGATATGAGGCGAATGCACCTTCCGCTGGCCATTGTGAACCATTTTCGGCAATGATCCTCACAGGGACGGGAGGAACACATGGTGCGGAAGGCTCTGACGCTGGCGGTGGCGATCGCCGCGACTCTCACACTCGCCACGGGCTGCGGCTCCGACGATTCCGGTGATACCGGGGCGCAAGCCCCCACCGCCGTACCCTCCTCGGAACCGGCCGCGGCACCCAGCGTGAGCGAATCGCCCAGCGCGACCCCGACGACCCCCGCCCCCACCGCGACCGCCGCCCCGGCGCCGAAAAAGCTGAAGATCGGCGCCAAGGGCGACGACGTGCTCGCCGTGCAGCAGCGGCTCATCTCGCTCGGCTACTGGATCAACAAGGCGGACGGCAAGTTCGGCAGCACCACCCAGCAGGCGGTGTTCGCGCTGCAGAAGGCGGCCGGCATCGGCCGGGACGGCACGGTCGGGCCGAAAACCCAGAAGGCCCTGGACGCCGGGGTACGGCCGACGGCGAAGTCCAAGGCCGGCAGCGGCTACCTCGTCGAGATCAGCCTGAAGAAGCAGTTGCTCATGCTGGTCAAGGACGGCCAGGTGGTGACCACGCTCAACACCTCGACCGGATCGAACGAGAACTACGAGTACGAGGGTGAGACCTACCTGGCCGACACCCCCACCGGCCACTTCAAGGTCGGCCGCCAGATCGACGGGACGCGCCACGGGCCGCTCGGCGACCTGTGGCGCCCGAAGTACTTCAACGGCGGCATCGCCGTGCACGGCTCGCCGAGCATCCCGCCGTACGCCGCCTCGCACGGCTGCGCCCGCCTCTCGAACGCGGCCATGAACTGGATCTGGGCCACCGACAAGATCCCGCTGAAGACGAAGGTCTGGGTCTACTAGCCGTCGATGCGGGTGATGTTGCGGATCTTGTTGGAGGCGTCGAGGGCGGCCACCTTGTACGCCTCCGACAGCGTCGGATAGTTGAAAACCGTGTCGACCAGGTAATCCACCGTCCCGCCGCAGCCCATCACCGCCTGGCCGATGTGCACGATCTCGGTGGCGCCGGTCCCGAAGACGTGCACCCCGAGCAGCTTGCCGTCCTCCGGTGCGACCAGCAGCTTGAGCATGCCGTAGGAGTCACCGACGATCTGGCCGCGGGCGAGCTCGCGGTAGCGGGCGATGCCCACCTCGAACGGCGTCGCCGAGTCGGTCAGCTCGTCCTCGGTCTTACCCACGAAGCTGATCTCGGGGATCGTGTAGATGCCGATCGGCTGCAGGGTGTGCATCTCGCGGGCCGGCTCACCGCAGGCGTGGTGCGCGGCCAGGCGGCCCTGCTCCATCGAGGTGGAGGCGAGCGCCGGGAAGCCGATCACGTCGCCGACCGCGTAGATGTTCTCCACCGCGGTGCGGTAGTTGGCGTCGACCTCGATCCGTCCGCGCCGGTCGGCGGTCAGCCCCGCCGCGTCGAGGTTGAGGTCGTCGGTCTGACCCTGGCGGCCGGCCGAGTACATCACCGTGTCGGCGACGATCTTCTTGCCGCTCTTGAGGATGCACAGCGCCGCGGTCGAGTGCCTCTCGACGGCGGCCACCTCCTCGCCGAACCGGAACGTCACGCTCAGGTCCCGCAGGTGGTACTTCAGCGACTCGATGATCTCGTCATCACAGAAGTCGAGCATCTTCTCGCGCCGCTCGACCACGGTGACCTTGGTGCCGAGAGCGGCGAACATCGACGCGTACTCCATGCCGATCACGCCGGCACCGACCACCACCATGCTGCGCGGCACCGCTTCGAGGTTGATCACCCCATCGGAGTCGACGATCGTACGGTCGTCGAAGTCCACACTGTCCGGCCGAGCCGGCCGCGTCCCCGCCGCAATAATGACCTTGTCAGCGGTGACCTTGTTGTCCCGGCCGTCCCCACCGTCCACCCACAGCGAGTGCGCATCGGCGAACCGGGCCGTGCCGGTCAGCATCACGATGTGGTTGCGGGCAAGCTGGTTGCGGATGACATCGGTCTGCCGGGCGATCACATGCTGGGTGCGAGCCGCGAGGTCGCTGACCGTGATGTCTTCCTTGACCCGATAACTGGACCCGTAAAGATCACGCTGGCTGAGCCCGGTCAGATAGAGCACGGCCTCCCGCAGCGTCTTGGACGGCACGGTCCCGGTGTTGATGCAGACCCCGCCGATCATGTCCCGGCGATCCACAATGCCGACCCGGCGCCCCAACTTCGACGCGGCGATAGCGGCTTTCTGCCCACTGGGCCCAGAGCCCAAGACCAACAGGTCATAGTCATACACATGGCAAGCGTCGCAGCGCGAAGCGGCGCGGTCTACGGGCCTGACCGGCTTTTTTCAAGCTGTTCACGAGCCAGCGCCTCGATCTTCTGACTGACCTCCCGCCAGCCCTTGTCCCGGTTCCGCATCGAGGCGATCGCCCGAGCATCGGAAGGCACGGCCTGAAGGCCGGCGAGTGGTGACGCGCCCCAGTTCGACTCACGCACGACAATGGGTACGACGTGCAGCTCTCCGACCGCCCGCCGCCGCAACGCCTCAGCCACCTCGATCCCTTGGCAGTAATCCGAGGCGAGAAAGTCGGAGCTGACCAGAAAGAGCGCGATGTCAGCATTGCGCAGAGCGCCATCGATCTCAGTTGCCCAGTCCGCGCCGGGCGCGATGCGGCGGTCGTGCCAGATATCGACCAGCCCTTCCCGCTGCAGCAGCTTGAGGTGGGTGGCCAGCGCATCCTTGTGCCGCTCGTCCTGATGGCTGTAGCTGATGAAGATCCGCGCCGGGCGACCGCCGCCCGCCGGCGAACGCTGCGCCGGCACCTTCGGCACGTCCACGCCGTGCAGCAACTCGCTGACGTGCACGTTCTGCATCTCGTCGTTGACGAACTTCGGCAACACGCCCATGCCGGCTCGCTCGGCCGCCAGCAGCTCCTTGTACTGAATGGCGAGACCGGGCAGGCCGGGCACCGGCACCCAGGCCTCCACCTTGAACTTGTAGCCCTGATGGATGTGGTCGAGGTCCGAGCGCACAACGGCCAGCAGCCGGCGGCGTCCCTCAGCCGGGCCGCTCACCCAGATCCGCACACAACGATCACCGGTGTCCGCCCGCACCAGGGCGTGATTGCCTTCCCAGCTCAGCACACAACCGCTGCGCCAGCGCAGCATCGACAGGACATGGGTCCGCACGATGAAGCGCGGAAGGAGCCCTTCCGGGAGTACGGGATACCGGTACTCGAAGCGGAGGCCGTCGGCGTAATCGTCCGCCGCCGTGGGTTGCTGCTTGGGCAGCAGGTCGGCGATCAGATACCGGTCGTCCTGGTCGGCGAACGGGAAGCACAGCTCAAACTTGCGCATCAGGTCAAGCAGGAAAACGTGCCGCTCGGCCGGGTAGTCGACCGGGTCGAGGATCTCGGCCAACTCGGTGGTGGCCACCTCGCCGCGCTGGTCAGCCACCCGCTGCGAGTTGAGAATCGCGTAGATGCCCTCGGTTACCCAGTGCGGGTTGAGCACGTGTGTGTCGCGCAGGCGAGGGTCGTCCCGGTAGTTGAGTGCGATACCGAGCAGATGCAGGAACGCGGCCAGACGCTCCTGCGCCTGCGCTTCGGTCTCCCCCAACTCGGCACAGACCCGGCGGTAGGCCTCGAAAGTCAGGTACTTCTCACCCATCGAGGCGAGCCGGTCCTTGATGGCGAACCAGGCAGCCGGGAAGCTGGCCCGCAGGTCCGGCAAGTTCGAGGTCTGTCGGCGGATCTCCGCACGCAGGTCGTCAAGACCGCGAGGAGTTGCGCAGTCGGTGCGGACAAAGGCCTTGATCTCTGGAAAGCGGCGATGCAGACCGGCCTCGTCCAGCTCGAACGGATCGAGATCGATCTGGTTGAGAACAATGATGATCGGCGAGCCGGTCGCGAAGTTGGCAATCACCCGCAACCAGTAGTCGGCGTCGGTGTCCGCGCTGCCGGAGCGTCCGGTGAGGACCAAAACGTAGAGCGCCCGATTGGTCAGGAAGAATTGATGGGTGGCATGCATGATCTCCTGCCCACCGAAGTCCCAGACATTCAACCGGACAATTTCATCGTCAATCAGGTTGACCTGCCACGAGGAGACTTCGATGCCCTCCGTGCGAGTCTCTCTCTCCTGAAATTGATCATAAATAAGACGCTTGACCAGGGATGTCTTCCCTACACCACCCCAGCCGACGAGAACAAGTTTCGCCTCGTTAAGCGGACGTGCCTCGTCCAGACTGCGAAAATAATATTCTAGGATCTCGCCGACGGACTTGTCCCAGACAATTCCTGGCACTTCTCCCGCTTCACCCAGCAACTCGGCCGGCAGCTGGAGACGAGGATTACCATGCAATATCAACTCTCGCAGGTTGGACAAACCAACAAGATCGCGTGGCAATGAGGCAAGACCGGACGTCGGCGCTGTGCGGAGATCCGACCCTTGTTTGATGAGCCGCACCCCTCCATCCAGGCCTTCAACGCGAATTTTCGGATCAGAGTTCAAATCCAGAGAACGGAGGGATGACCATCGCGTAACGACGCTGGGTAGCGTTTCAAAATTGTTGAAGCCCAGGTAGGCAATTTCTAGGCATAAGAGTTCCGCCAACTCCGTCGGCAAATCGGCCAACCGATTTCCGGAAAGGTTTATCACCCGCAGGCGCGACAGGCTCCCGAGGCTACCCGGAACATCGCGCAGCAGATTTCCGGAAAGGTCGAGATATTCCAGTTCGAGCAGACGGAACCAGCTTCCGGATACCGATTTCAGTTTATCATGCCTTAGCTCCAGCCTCTTGAGGCCATGGAGCTGGAACACCCAACTCGGGATAGCCGGCAGGTTATGACGCGTGATGATCAGGCGCCGCAGAGATCGCAGTTCTCCGATTTCTTCGGGTAGCTCGATTTTACCGCCGGCCAACGACAGCCTTTCAAGCTTCGCCAGTTTCCCGATCTGCGGGCTGACACTCAGCCCCGAAATCGAGACCAACTGCCGGAGATTCTGCAGACGCGCAATCCGATCCGGAATCTCATCTATTTCTGAACCGAGGCCGAGCGCCTGAAGGTCCGTCAGTTCGAAGACCTCATCCGGAATCTCCGATACCCCCCGGTGCGCAAGGATCAGTGTGCCATCACGCGCCCTCGAGATGATCCGGTGGGCGTCCGTAACCCCCAGAGCGATGAGTCGGCCTTCGAGTGACCGCAGCACCTTCTCCTGATCCGTCGCCACGGACCGACGTTAGCCACAGTCCCATTCGGAGGAACATCAGCCGTTTCGGCGACCCGCGCAAGCCGCGACCTGCCGCCGTCGTGGGGCCGGCGCCGGTCCCGGCGGCCACGCCGTGCCGTACAGCTCCGCGCAGATCACCACGCTCATCCACGGCACCCACGGCCCGCTCAGCACCAGCGGCACGTCCCGTCCGCGCACCTCCAGCGCCACCGACCACTCCCCCGGAATGGCCCGCACGCCGGTGAACTGCCAGAGCGCGAACTCCTCCCCCGCGATCAACCGCAGGTTCGTAATAACGGCGATCTGCCGCTCGCGACGATCGACGGTGACCGGGAACCACCCGTACTGCTTCTCGCCCGCCCGCAGCGGGATCGTCGGTGCGACAGCCTTGGGTCGTCCGCCGCGCCGCACATACCCCGCCAGCATGTTGCGGGCGCGGAATCCCGCGCTCAACTGTTCGGCGTCGTACTCGGCCACCCTCGTCTCCGATCGATCCAGACCGCCCCCGTTGCGGCCAGGTTCGATCCTGGTCTGCCAAAGGCCACCTGACCAGCGAATACCCTCACAAGGGGGTGCGTTCTGCCCGATCCGCCTAACCCGCACGTGTCCAATACTCCAAGCGATCGCTTGACATCCATGTAAGACTCCAAGCATGTCTTTGGAATCGAGCAGCGAACGCAGAGTGATCGGCGACCCCCTCGCTCTGCGTGCCCTGGCCCACCCCCTGCGTCTGAAGCTGCACGCTCTGGTGGGTCGCGAGGGCTCGATCACCGCCGCCGAGGCCGCCCGCCAGCTCGGCGTCAGCCAGGCCCTGGCCTCGCACCACCTGCGCCAGCTGGCCAAGTACGGCTATGTCGAACCGGCCGAGGCCGGCGACAACCGCGAGCGCCCGTGGCGGGTGACCCACACGTCGCACCGCTTCGATCCGGCCGGCGGCGCCTGGGACGAGATCGATGCGCTGCAGCACTACCTGCTCGAGCGCACCGCCGCCCAGCTGGCCGACTGGCAGCAACGACGCACCGACGCCGAGTCGGGCTGGGCCGAGCACACCGGCATCTCGCAAAACCTGGTCTACCTGACCCTGGACGAGATGACCGAGCTCGAGGAGGCGTGGTATGCCCTGATCAACCCGCTGATCGAGCGGCGTCCGCTCGGCGAGAAGAGCAAGCGGCCGCCGGGTGCGATCCCGGTCGACGTCACCCTCGTCGCCGTTCCGCTGCGTCCTACGGAGAGCGGAGCGTGACATGGGCCGCGATTACCGGCTGCTCCTCGCCGCGAACTTCGTCTCGTTCACCGGTGACTGGGTCCTCACCGCCGGCCTGACCTATCAGGTCTACGCCCTCACCGGTTCCGCGCTGGCGAGCGCCGGCATGGTCCTGGCCACCCTGATCCCGCAGGTCACCCTGGGTTCCTTCGCCGGCGTGGCGGCCGATCGCTGGGACCGGCGCCGCACGATGATCGCCTGCAATCTCCTGCTGGCGGTGACGTTGCTGCCGTTGCTGCTGATCACCGAGCCCGGCCGGATCTGGCTGGTCTACGCGGTCGCCGCCGCCCAGAGTGCCCTGGCCCTCTGCTTCGCGTCGGCCGAAGCCGCGCTGGTCCCGTCGCTGGTCGAGGAGAAACGGCTGGTCACCGCGAACGCCCTGAACGGACAGGCGCGCGACGTGGCCCGGCTGGTCGGTGCGGCGGCGGGCGGTTTTCTGGCGGCCGCCGGCGGCATCCGCCTGATCACCATCGCCGACGCGGCGACGTTCGCCGCGGCCGCGGCGCTGCTTGCGCTGATCCGCTATCGCGCACATCAGCCGGGTGCGAAAGCGGCGGCTCCGCGCACCCTGAGCGAGTGGCTTGCGGGTACGCGCATGGCCGTGTCCACCCGTACGCTGCGGACGCTCTTGATCTTCGCGTTGATCACCGGTGTCGGCGAGGCGATCATGATGACGCTGATGGCGCCGTTCGTCCGCGACGTCCTGCACGGCGGGGCCGAGACCTACGGCACGATCATGGCCGTGCAGGCGGTCGGTGGCCTGGCCGGCGGCGCGCTCGCCACCCTGGTCGGCCACCGGGTCCCGGCCCGCCTGCTGCTCGGCGGTGGCGCCGTCGTGTTCGGCTCGCTCGACCTGGTGCTGTTCCTCTATCCACTGATCACCACGACGGTCTGGCCGGCCTTCGTGATCATGGTGGTGGTCGGGCTGCCCGGGGCGCTGACCGTGGCCGGCCTGGTCACGGTCTTCCAGACGGCCACCGAGGACAGTCACCGCGGTCGCGTCTACGGCGCGATCATGGCCGTCCGGGCGGCCGCCATGCTGGTCGGCATCGCGCTGGCCGGCACCCTGGCGGGCCGGGCCGGGATCGTCCCGGTGATCGCGGTGCAGGGCGCCGCGTACCTCTCGGCCGGTCTCCTGGTGCTGGCCGCCCTCCCGCGGGCCCCGGTCGGCTTGGCTCTCATCAATCGCGGATGAGGCGACCGCCCGGAACCGGCGCGAGGCTGAGCGGGCCGGATCAAAAGAAGGCCGGATCAGGAGGGGGAGGCGCAATGGCGATCGACACGTTCATGGTTTATGCCGGGGTGTACGGGAATGTCGCCGACGCGGAGGCCGACTACGCCGTGGTGA
Organism: Paractinoplanes toevensis; assembly: GCF_018332695.1. Lineage (GTDB taxonomy): Bacteria > Actinomycetota > Actinomycetes > Mycobacteriales > Micromonosporaceae > Actinoplanes > Actinoplanes toevensis. The sequence continues at coordinate 9,946 of NZ_BOQN01000061.1, read as the reverse complement.
AGGACCTGCACCGCTGGGTCGGTCTGATCGACTCCTACGACGCGGCCGTCGTGGAGCGCCGGCCGAGCGGCAAGGCGCGGATCGTGCGCAAGCACGAGACCCCGACCCGGGCCGGTGGGGTGCTCGGGGCCGGGGCCGGCCTGGCGACCGGTCTGGTGGTGGCGCTGTTCCCGCTGGCGGCGCTGGGTGGCGGGCTGCTCGTCGCGTCGGCCGGCGGTGGTGCCGTGCTGGGCGCCGTGGCCGGGCACGCCGCCGCCGGCATGAGCCGGAACGACCTCAAGGAGATCGGCGAGTGGCTCGACGCGGGCCAGGCCGGACTGGTCGTGGTCGCGGTGGCCGACATGGGTGCGAAGGTCGCCGACGCCATGCGACGAGCGGAGAAGCTCGAGTCGAAGCGGCTCCGGGCCGACACCGACATGATCGAGCGGGACGCCGCGGCGGCCGCCGCGGCCGCGTGACGTCCCGCCCGACGCCGTCTCAGCGGCCGTAGCGGCTCTTCAGATGCCGCCACCAGTCGCGCAGCATCCACTTGTCGAACTCGGTGATGCTGGTGGCGCTGCCCGCCTTCATGATGAATCCCTGGCCGGGAGTCGGATCCCAGTCGTAGAAGTCGTCCAGGCCGTACGTGTGTCCCATCTCGTGCAACAGGATGTGGATGTTGTCCGCGGTCAGGTTGCTCATGTAGTACTCGGAGCCGATCCGCTGACCCCAGTCGCCACCGGCGCCACCGCTGAACCCGGCGGTGAGCCAGAGCGAATGGTCGTAGTGGTGCGACGCCCCACCCGGGCAGCCCGAGTAATTGCCGTCCTGGTGGAAGAAGCGCCCGCACGGCGTGCCGCACTGCGGCGCGTTCTCATTGATGTCGTTGACGTAGATGTCGACCGACGTGTCGGTCCATTCGAGCTGCGCGCGGTCGCGCACCGCCCAGCCGACGACCTTGACCGGCACCTGCTTGTACGGCCAGTTGTTCCAGCCCGACCCGTTGTCGAGCATCTGGTCCATCCACTTCTGGTACTGCCGCTGCAGGGCGGCCGCCACGGCGTCCCGCTGGGCCGCGGTGACGTGCGCGGTCGAGTCCCACCGCACGCAGTAGTTGATGGCGCCGCCACCGGCGAACAGCTGGTCCCATCCGTAGTTCTTGAACCCGTACAGGTTGTTGTAGGTCGACTCCTCGTGCGACCAGACCGCCGCGAGCGGCTGCACCAGCGAGGACGGCGGGGTCCAGGGGTCCCCGGTGGGCGCGGTCGTCGGGGCGGTGGTCGCCGGCGTGGTGGTCGCCGGCGTGGTGGTGGGGGTGGTGGTCGCCGGCGTACTGGTCGGCGCCGCCCCGGTGCAGGCCACGCCGTTGAGGGTGAAGGTCGTCGGCGCCGGGTTGGTCCCGGTGAACGTGCCGGTGAAGCCGACGTTGACCGATCCGCCGGTGCCCACCGAGCCGTTCCAGCCGGCGTTGGTGGCGGTGACCGCGCTGCCCGACTGGGTCCAGGTGGCGTTCCAGCCCTGGGTGACCTTCTGGGTGGCGGTGGGGAAGGTGAAGCCGAGGGTCCACGTGCTGAGCGGATCACCGAGGTTGGTCACGGTGACCGACCCCTGGAATCCGCCGGGCCACGAGCTGGGGACGGTGTAGTCGGCACGGCACCCGGCGGCCGCATAGGCCGGCTTGAGTGCACCGACGACCGCGAACGCGGCCACCAGGCACGCCAGTGCCCAGACGACGCGACGTCTCATCGAGTTCCTCGATTCAGGAGGGGATGAGAGCGGCGGGCCGCAAGGCCGGGGAGACGCCGCCCATGGGGGATCGGCAGACGGGATGGACTCCGCCTGCGTCTGCGCCCTCGGTACGACGTGACACCGTTCCGCGGCCAGGCTATGCCCCTTAAAAATAGACGTCAATGAATCAACGACCGGGTACGGCAGAATGGTGCCGTGCGGGAGATCGTGGACGGTGTGTTCGAGCTCGGCCTCGGGTTTGTCAACGTGCATCTGGTGGTGACCGACGACGGGGTCGTGCTGATCGATACCGGGCTGCCGCGTCGCTCCAAGCAGATCGAGCGCGGACTGCGCGAGATCCGCAAGCAGATCGGTGATGTGCGCACCGTGCTGCTCACCCACAACCACTTCGACCACATCGGTAACGTGGCCGACCTGCGGCAGCGTTCCGGCGCCCGGGTGTTCGCGCACGCCGCCGACGCCCCGGTGATCACCGGTGCCATCCGGCCTGAGGTCAAGGGGCTGCTGCCGCGGCTGATCGGCAAGGTGATGACGGCCGAGCCCACCAAGATCGACCAGCTGATCACAGCCGACGAGTCCGAGCCGATCCCGGGCTTCACCGCCGTGCACACGCCGGGGCACACCCGCGGCCACGTCTCCTACCTGCTCGACCGGGCCGGCGGCGTGCTCTTCGCCGGGGACACGGCCGGTGGCGGCAAGGACGGCACGCTGGTCAGCGGGCCCAAGCAGGTCTCGGCCGACCCCGCCGAGCAGGACCGCAGCGTGGCCAAGCTGGCCACGCACAACTTCGAGCACGCGGTCTTCGGCCACGGCCGGGCGATGTCCGGCCGCGCGGTCGAGCGCTTCCGGGAATACGCGTCGGCGCTACCCAAGGATTGACCGGGATTCCTCCCGCTCCCGTAGCGTGACGGTCATGTCCGAGCGCCGGGGGCCCAAGGCCCTCCTCGCAGGCCCACGGCCGCTGCCCGCCCACATCACCGTCTACGTCTTCGTGATCGTCCCGTTTTTGGCTCTGATCGCTGCCGTGCCGTTCGCCTGGGGCTGGGGTCTGACCTGGCTCGACCTGGCCCTGGCCGTGTTCTTCTACGTGTTCACCATCCTCGGCACCACGGTCGGCTACCACCGCTACTTCACGCACAGCTCGTTCAAGGCGAAGCGCCCGCTTCGGCTCGCGCTGGCCGTGGCCGGCAGCATGGCCGTGCAGGGGCCGATCCTGCACTGGGTGGCCGACCACCGGCGGCACCACGCGTTCGCCGACAAGGAGGGCGACCCGCATTCGCCGTGGCTGTTCGGCACCTCGCCGGTCGCCCTGGTCCGCGGCTTCTGGCACGCGCACCTGGGCTGGATCCTCGACCGGGACCAGACCAACCAGGAACGGTTCGTGCCGGACCTGCTCGCCGACCGGGACATGCGGGTCGTGCACCGGCTGTTCGGGCCGCTGACGATCGTGACGCTGGTCGCGCCGGCCCTGGTCGGTGGCCTGGTCACCTGGTCGTGGGTGGGCGCGGTGACCGCGTTCTTCTGGGCGAGCCTGGTGCGGATCACGTTCCTGCACCACGTGACCTGGTCGGTGAACTCGGTCTGCCACATGATCGGCGAGCGCCCGTTCAACGCCCGGGACAAGGCGACCAACTTCTGGCCGCTCGCGCTGCTCAGCATGGGCGAGGCCTGGCACAACCTGCACCACGCGGACCCGACGCAGGCGCGGCACGGGGTGCAGCGTGGGCAGATCGACGTGTCGGCCCGGGTGATCTGGTTCTTTGAGCGGTTCGGCTGGGCCCACGACGTGCACTGGCCGACTCCCGAGCGGTTGGCGAAGATCACGCGATAGTCGCGCCGCGGCCGTTCGGGCCGCGGCGGCCGCGCTGCTCGGCGGTGCGGTGCCGGTGCGGTCGGGGACCCGACGCGCGTACGCCCGAGAGGGTTTGGGTTTTGTTGGGCCGGCGGACATCGGCGCAGATCATCGTGTGGGCATGCGAGTCACTCTGGTTACGGAGTCTTTCCTGCCGGATGTCAATGGAGTCGCGCACTCGGTGGTGCGGGCGGCCGAACATCTGCTGCGCCGGGGGCACCAGCCGTTGGTGATCGCCCCGCAGCCGCCGCCCGCCCTGCGAGACGTGCGGGTCGACGTGCCCTACCCGGTCGTGCGGATCGCTTCCCTGCCGATGCCGGGTTATCCGCAGATCCGGCTGGGTCTGCCCACCCCGGCGATGACCGGTGCCATGCGCGCGCACGGCACCGACGTGGTGCACCTGGCCAGCCCGTTCGTGCTGGGCGCGTGGGGGATGGCGGCCGCGCGGTCGCTGAGGCTGCCGACCGTCGCGGTCTACCAGACCGATGTCGCGGCCTACGCCCGCGCCTACCGGGTCGGGATGACCGAGGGCGCGGCCTGGCGCTGGATCCGGACCCTGCACAACGCGGCCTCCCGCACCCTCGTGCCATCGACCGAGTCGCGGGCGGCGCTGGGCGCGCACGGCGTGGAACGCATCCACCTGTGGCGGCGCGGCGTCGACGACGTGCAGTTCCATCCCGACCGGCGCAGCGTCGCGATGCGCCGGGTCCTCGCCCCGGACGGCGAGGTGGTGGTCGGTTTCGTCGGCCGGCTGGCCGTCGAGAAACAGATCGACCTGCTCGCCGACGTGAGCCGGACGCCGGGCGTGCGACTGGTGATCGTGGGCGACGGGCCGGCCGGGCCGGCCCTGCGAAAAGCACTGCCCGAAGCCAAGTTCCTGGGCGTACGGCGGGGACTGCAGCTGGCCCGCATCTACGCCAGCTTCGACATCTTCGCGCACACCGGACCGTACGAGACGTTCGGTCAGGCGGTGCAGGAGGCGATGGCCAGCGGCCTGCCGGTGGTGGCGCCCAACGCGGGTGGCCCGGTCGATCTCGTGCAGCACGGTCGCACCGGATACCTGGTCCGCCCGTTCGAGTCGGAGGGCTTCACGTCGGCGGTTCTTTCGCTCGTGCAGGATGCGTCGCTGCGGGCCGCGTTCGGTGCGGCCGGGCGGCAGGCCATCGAGGGCCGGAGCTGGTCGGCGGTCGGTGACGAGTTGATCGAGCACTACCGGAGCGCGTGCGCGGTCGGGATGTTCGAGCGCCGGGCGGTCGCCGCGTGAGGATCGTGCGGGTGGCCAACTACGTGGCGCCCCGGTCCGGCGGGCTGAAGACGGCGCTGCGCAACCTCGGCGCCGGCTACCAGGCTGCCGGGCATGAGTCCGTGCTGGTCATCCCGGGTGAGAAGGCGGCCGACGAGCAGACCGAGCAGGGCCGGGTGATCACCCTGCCCGGCCCCTACCTGCCCGGCCTGGGTGGCTACCGGGTGCTGCTGGACCGGCGGCGGCTCGCCGCGACCCTGCGTTCGCTGCGCCCCGACCGGCTGGAGATCTCCGACCGCACCACCCTGCGCTGGCTGGGCCGATGGGCCCGGCGCAACGACATTCCCTCGATGATGGTGTCGCACGAGAGCCTCGACGGTCTGCTCCGGCTGTTCGGCCCGGCGTCCGGCCGGCGGGTCGCCGACGTGCTGAACGGCCGCACCGCGGCCGAACACGACCGGATCGTCTGCACCACCCGGTGGGCCGCCCGGGAGTTCGCACGGATCGGCGCCCCGGTCGACCTCGTGCCGCTCGGGGTCGATCTCGCCCGCTTCTCGCCGGAACGGCACTCCGCCGCGATGCGGGCCCGCTGGGCCGCCCCCGACGACGTACTTCTGCTGCACTGCGGCCGGCTTTCGCCGGAGAAGAAACCCCGCCGTTCGCTTGCGGCCCTGCAAGGCCTGCGCCATCAGGGTGTACGGGCGGTGCTCGTGGTCGCCGGGGCCGGGCCGTTGCGTCATGCCCTGCAGGAGGAGGCCGCCTCGCGGCGACTACCGGTGCGGTTCCTCGGCCACCTGACCGACCCGCTCGAGGTGGCGGCCCTGCAGGCGTCGGCCGACGTGGCGATCGCGCCCGGCCCGATCGAGACGTTCGGGCTCTCCGCGCTGGAAACCCTGGCCAGCGGCACCCCGGTGGTGGTGAGCTCGCAGAGCGCGCTGCCCGAGGTGATCGGCCCGGCCGGTCTCGCGGCGGCCGGCGACGGCCCCGGTTACGTCACGGCGATCCTCGACCTGCTGTCCCGGCCGGAAGAGGCCCGGCGGCAGGCCGCCCGGGCCCAGGCCGAGAAGTTCCCCTGGTCGGCGTCGGTGGCCGGTTTCCTGGCCGCGCACCTGGCGTCAGGCGATGATCGTGTCCCGCCGGCGAAGACGCTGCGCCGGGACACCGGCCGCCCGCAGGTCATCGGCGATCTCGGCTGACGCGTTCTGCAGGAAGACGACCACGTGGTGGTCGTCGGCCAGGTCGCAGAGCGCCGCCAGGGTGCCCAGGTTGATCGGATCGATCTCCGGCACCTCGGCCAGCTCGACGATCAGGCGCAACGGCCGCAGCTTGCGAACCGCATGCACGAGGACCTGGCGGAACTGCACGGCGCACTCGGCGTCCAACACGCCCTGCGGAACGACCACAAGGCTCCCGTCGGCGTCCTTGCGGACGTCGACCGAGAAGTTCGGCATCTGTCAGCCTTCCGTCGCCCCGCGTTTGCCGGGTGGCAAAGCTTAAGTGTGGGCGGCGGTATTCGTCGATCGGTCATGCACCACGCGGGGAAAGACTCAGAGCACGCCAGTCGACATATTTGAAGTCGGTGCCTACCCGGCCGTCGTCCGGGGTGTTCTCGCCGTCGTGCAGAACCAGCAGCCCCCGCGGGTAACCCGGCAGCGCCACCGAGGTGGCGGCCGCACCGTCCGAGTGCTGCACGCCGTCCGCCCGTTCCCCGTCGACCACCCGGAAGCTGCTCAACGGCCGGTTGGTGCGCCGGTCGTACACGAAGAACCGGCTGTCACCCTGACTGGAGACGATCAGGTAGCCGTCCTTCGCACCGGTCCGGTAGATCGTGGCGCCCTCGACATCGGCGCGGATCCGCCCGCCGAAGCCCGGGTCGCCGGCACCCGCCACACACTCCTCGGTCGCCGGGTCATAGGTGGCCGGCACCCCGAACTCGGCGACCCGCTCGACAACCCGCGGCACCCCGGCGAACCGGTCACCGTCCAGCCGGATCCGCCACAGCGCCACATCCTCCTGGGCGGCGTAGAGCACGCCCGCCTCGGCGTCCACCACCATGCCCTCCACCTGCGGGTCCTCACCCGGCTCCGCACACGGCGACCAGATGTCACCGTTCGGCAGGCGAAACTCCTTGGGCAGATCGAGCAGGTCGGTGTTGCGGTAGGTCACCCGGCCGCCCCGCTCCTCCAGCCGGAAGATGCCGAGCCGGGTCGAATGCCGGCGGCTGACCACCGCGTACCGCCCATACGCGGCCAGCCCGTAACCGGTCGCCTGGGTGGCCACCTCGTCCTGATCCCGGCTGAACAGCAGCGGAGCACCGGCCGCCGTGACATCGGTCAGCTGCCCGGTCGGCTCGATCCGATAGATCCGCAGCTGGTCCAGCCCACGATCGGTGACCACCGCCAGATCGGTCACACGCCCACCCAACCGGAACCCGGTGACCAGGTCGACGTTGTTGAACCGCCCGTCCGCCGGCGGAGCGATCGACTGCGCCTCACGACCGGCCAGGTCATAGACCCGCAGCCCACCGTTCTTCGCCGTGCCGATCACCCGGCTCCTCGCCCGGTCGGCCCGGTTGATCCAGATCGCCGGATCATCCGCGTCGGCATCCCCGCCCGCCTCGTCATCGAAGAGCGCAGGGGTCTCGACGGTCGCGGTGATCTCTTGGTCGGCCGGGCCACCGGCCTGCGCCGGCGCGGCCACGACGGTGGACAGAGCAACAAGGGCGACAATGCCAACGGTACGGCGCATAACCGCGACAATCCCCGAAGACCCTGGCGTACGGGTGGCCGCCGGCTTAACAGGTCGACACGGGTTGGTCCCACCGTCCCGCATGTTGGGGAAGGCGGATGAGCCCAGCCGACAGCCACAGGTACCCTATGATCGCGGGCCGCTAGCTCAATGGCAGAGCTGAGGACTTTTAATCCTCGGAACAATCTTTTCCGCCTTCTACGGTCCGTAGCAGGCCTTCGTCCGGATTCCCGCCCGCGAATCCGGGATGATGCCGCTGAGTATCGGCAGGTCAGGGCGCTCATTACCCAGTGTGTTCGCCAAGCTCGTCGTTACTCGGGGCCGGAATCCAGATTCTAGGCGAGGAATCCGTCCAGGGTCGCTGGCATCCGATCACCCACGGAACACCCACGGCCCCACCAGCCGCCCGGCTTGAATGCTGTACGCGCCAGGTGCGTCGGTCGTTACGCCTGCCTGGTAGAGCCGAACCGGCCGGCGTAGGACTCAAACCCCCAACACCGCCGCCGTATAGCATTTTCTGCCCCAAGACCCGATTCATCGCAGATTCGGTCGTTGCCCGAGTGCGATTTACGCCTAACGAGAAACCAGGCGGGCGATGGATTGCAGAGGGATTCTCAGCCAGCCCGGGCGGTGGCGGGCCTCGTAGGCGGCCTCGTAGACCGCCTTGTCGATTTCGTATGCGGCCAGGAGGGCGTCTGCGGCTCGAGGGTCGAAGCCGCTGGCCTGGGCGTAGCCATCGCAGAAGGCGGCCCGGTTACGATCGGCCCAGTCCTGAGCCGAGGCGGCCAGGTAGTCGTCGTCCTGGTCGACGAGGAGATGATGGGCTGCGTACTCGTAGCTGCGCAGCATGCCGGCTACATCGCGCAGCGGCGAGTCGGGTTGACGGCGGTCGCGTAGCGGGACTCCCGGTTCTCCTTCGAAGTCGATGAGCAGCCAGGCCGCCGGTGTACAGAGAACCTGGCCCAGATGCAGGTCACTGTGCACACGCTGGATGGTCATCGGCTCGCCGGTCAATGCGCGGAAGCGCTCCTCGATCGCCGGGACGTACGGCCTGATCTCGGGAACCTCGCGCGCGGTCGAGTGCAGCCGGGAGAGCACGGCGACCAGAGGAAACGGCGCCCGGTCAGAACCGAGCGCTCTCGCCAGGTCAGCATGCACCCGGGCGACTGCCTCGCCGAGCCGGTACGACTCGCGCGCGAAGTCATGAGAGCTGTTCGGATCCGCGAAGGAGTCCCGGGCGCTGGCGGTGGCCATCGACCAGCCCTCGGACGAGTCCGCCGCGTACTCCGTCACCATGCCTAGCGGGCACGGCTCACCCGCGATCGTCGTCTCGAACGAGCCGAGCAGCTTGGCCACGTGCGGGCTTCCGGTGCGGGCCAGCACCCGATTGAGCTCGATGTCGGGGTTGATGCCTGTAAACACGCGGCGGAAGACTTTTAGGATCGCCTCCTCACCGAAGATGACGCTGGTGTTGCTCTGCTCTGAGTCGAATAATCGCGGTTCCAGCGCCGAAGAAAACTTCGCTCCGGGCTCCGGCTCAAACACCACGTCCCCGGCTGAGCCGCCCGCCTCTACCAGCGCGAGGAGGCGACGGGCGGCATCTGGGTCGTACAGTGCGTCATAACCGATACGGCCGCCGGCGGCCCCGATCGTCGCCAGACGCCGGTGCTCGAGATGCCGCTCGCCACCTGAGGCCACCATGACCTGGTACAGCTCGGAGCTGCCGTCGGTGTACTCGGCGTCTACGAGCACGAGGTTGAGCACTTCGTCGAGTGAGGTCGACGCCGCGCATTTAATCGAGAACGGCGTCCGTGACCGACCCGCATACCATCGCTGTCCCGGCAGCCAATCCGCGAAAGGCAGCATTCGTACGGCGTCCGCCGGTGCATGACCGTCTTCACGGGCGGAATCATGGCTCGGGCGACTCGCGAAATCTGGTGCGGCGATGGTCGTACTCCCCGGACCGAGAACGGTCGCAACGAGGTCGGCCGGCAGGCCGCAGTCGTCCGTTCGCAGCATTGTCAGAATCCGCTCGGGCGGTCGGGGTCCCTGGTCACCGGCGGCGTGGCCGCACACCGCCCAGTTGGTCCACGCTCCCAGCCATTCACGCTCGTCGTCTGACCGGAACGCGGCGGCTCGGCGCAGCAGCGCGCTCAGCACGCGCCGCTCAGACTGACTCGTCAGGGCCGCGAGCTGTGGAACGGCCAGGCGCACCTCTTTGGCCTCGACGACAACGCCGTCTCCGCCGGTCCGTGCTGTCTTGCACAACTGCGGCCACGAGCAACGAAGGACGACCATGCCGTCAAGCCCGGGCGAACTCACTTCGACGCGGCCCGCTCCTTCACGCAGCGTGAGTGGGCCTGCCCCGTTTTGAC
>NZ_BOQN01000060.1 GCF_018332695.1 Paractinoplanes toevensis | reverse complement strand
CAACCACTGGTTGAGCCCAAGTAGCGAACTGGAATTCCGCAAGGTCGACGCCGGCCGTCGGTCAGCGGGAGCGGGTCGCGGCCAGCGCCCAGGCGACCAGCGCGGGCTGGCCGAGCAGGCGCAGCGCCCGCTTGCGGTCGGTGTCCAGCCCGAAGCCGTCCTTGCGTTCGAGGAACTGCGCGATGTTGCCCGGGAAGACCCCGACGAAGAAGCCGGCGACCGCCTTGCCGAGCAGCCCGCGGGCCGGCTGACGCCAGGTGGCCAGCAGCGCCGCCCCGAGCGCGAGCTCAGCGAACCCGGACACGACGACAACCTTGTCCGGCTCGACCGGGAACCACGACGGCACCTGCGCCTGAAACTCCTGCCGCTGGGTGGTCAGATGCCCGGTGCCGGCGGTCAGCAGCACACCACCGAGGGCGGCCTGCCCCAGCGCACGCAGAACGGGTTTGGCGGATCGGCTCATCTCCGTAGCATCTCCACTTTCCCGAGCTTGAACCGTGCGGGAGGTCACTTCAGCGGCGGGCAAAAACCACGACGGGGGTCTCGCGGCCTCGCTGGGTGGCGAAGGCGTCCAGGTCGCCGTAGCCGGTGTAGTCGTGCAGGGCTGCCCACAGGCGGGCGCGTTCGGGGCCGGTGGCCTCGTGGGCCGTCACCGGGTGGGTGCCGGTGGTCAGGTCGACGGTGGCGTGCGGGTCGGTGCGGAGGTTCAGCCACCAGGCCGGGTCGGCGCGGTCCCAGCCGTTCATGGCCAGGGTGACCAGCGTGTTGCCGTCCTCGATGTAGCCGAGGATCACCGCTCTCGGCCGGCCGGATCGGCGGCCGGTGGTGTGCAGTCGCAGGTAGCCGAATTTGCCGCCGGGCTTCGGGGCGGACAGGCCGGTCACCCGGATCAGGCGTCGGTGGGCCTGCCACGCGCCGCGGATGAACCATCTCGGTGGGAGCTTGCGCATCGCTTCCTCCTACGGTGTAGACCTACGCCGTAGAGTAAACCCTACGGCGTAGGGCAGCAAGTAGGATTCCGGCTGTGCCTCGACGCTCCGCTACCCGCGCCAACGGCCGTCTCAGCCGGGACGGCATCATCACCGCCGCTGTCGAGCTGGCCGATCGGGACGGGCTGAGCGGGTTCAGCATGCGGCGTCTCGCTCAGCACCTGGGGGTGGACGCGATGTCGATCTACTACCACGTACGGGACAAGGAAGCGCTCCTGGCCGCCATGGCCGACGCGGTCGCCGCCGAGATCGCCGAAGGCGATGAGGCCGGGCCGTGGACCGCGCAGCTGCGGGCGCTGATCATGCGGGCCCGGCACACGATGCTGCGGCATCCCTGGGCGGCGAAGGTCATCGAGGAACGCGACCACCCGACGCCGGCCGTGCTGGTGCACATCGAGCGGGTGCTCGCGATCATGCGCGGCGGCGGATGCTCGGTCGACCTCGGACATCATGCGATTCACCTGCTGGGCAGCCGGATCCTCGGGTTCAGTCAGGACCTGTTCGACGACAACGGCGACGCCGGGCCGGTGCCGGAGGAGTGGGCGCGCTCGATGCCGCACGTCGCCGAGCTGGCCGCGGCCGCCTCGCACAGCGGGGCGCTCGGGCCGTGCGACGACGATGCCGAGTTCGCGTTCGCGCTGGACCTGCTGCTCGACGGGCTCGAGCGGCGGCGGGTCGCATGAAGGTGCTGAGCCGGCGGGAAGCGTCGGTGGCGGTCTTCGATCTGGGGTGGCGGTTCCTGCTGGGCACGCTGCGCACCTCGGTGCGGGTCACGTCGTGGGCCGAGGCGGCCCGGGTGGTCGCGGCCTGCGGCGACGACGTCGACGGGCACCTGCAGGCCGAGATCCGGCCGGACCGGGTCGTGCTCGCCCTGCGTTCGCGGGACATCGCGGCGGTGACCGACCGCGATGTCGAGCTCGCGTACCGCATCACCGTCGCGGTGAGTGACCTCGGCCTGCGGACCGAGCCGCGACCGCTGCAGGCCGTCGAGCTCGCCATCGACGCGCTGGACATCGCCGCGGTCCGGCCGTTCTGGGAGGCCGTCCTCGACGAGCCGAGCCTGCCGGTCTGGTTCCAGCAGATGGACCACCCGCGGCCCCAGCGCAACCGCATCCACCTGGACATCTGCGTGCCCCACGACGAGGCCCCCGGCCGCATCCTGGCCGCCCTCGCGGCCGGCGGCCGGATCGTGTCCGACTCGCACGCACCCGCCTTCTGGGTGCTGGCCGACCCCGAGGGCAACGAGGCCTGCATAACCACCTGGCAGGGCCGCGACTGAAACCGGCCTACTTCTTCTCGCAGGCCACGCCGTCCTTGTCGCGGTCCAGGTGAGTGTTCTTGCGGTAGGTGTCGGGGTAGACGAGGAACGTCGTCACCGGCTTGCCGCGGCTGACCTTGTCGGTCGCGCCGGCCTTGGCCACGCCGTGCTGGTAGACGGCGTTGAGGGCGGCGCAGTTCTGGTATTTCACCGGCTTCGGCAGGGCCGCCTGGGCCGGCGCGGCGATCAGCGCGGAGAGGGCGGCGGCGAGAACGAGTGTGCGGGTCATGGCCTCACGATGACCCGCACGGACGCCACGGGGGCCGCAATCGCGGCACGGTCACGCGGACGGGTAGACCTCCAGGGTGGACAGCTGGCCGGCCGGCCACGCGGTGTTGCCGGTGACGGTGACCCGCACGTAGCGGGCCTGGGCCGGGCCGGCGGTGACGGTGACCGTGTTGCCGCCGGCCGGGTCGAAGGTGCGGCCGGCCGCCGCGGCCAGCGTGGTGAACGTGGAGCCGTCGGTGCTGCCGGTGATCGCCAGGGTCTGGGTGCGGGCGCCCCACGACGGCGGGATCCGCAGGACGAAGCGGCCGACCGTCGTCGCCGCGCCCAGGTCGACCTGGACCCACTGCGGGAAGGCGTTGTTCGCGCTCTCCCAGTAGGACGACGGGTCGCCGTCGACGACGCTGCCGGAGGCGTAGGACTGAACGTAACCGCTGGTCGAGGTGGATTTACCGCGGGCCAGATCGGTGACCGGCGATACCGGGGGCGCGCCATCGGCGTACGCCTGAATCTGGGCCAGCTGAGCCGCCGGCCAGCCGGTGTTGCCGGTGAAACTCAGCCGCAGGACGCGGACCGCGGTGCCGGGAAGGGTGACAGTCACCGCGTCGCCCGCGCCGGGGTCGAAGACCAGGCCGGCGGCGCCGGCCAGGGTGGTCAGGGTGGTGCCGTCCTGGACGCTGATGGTTTGGGTACGCCGTTCCCAGCCGGCCGGCAGGCGCAGGACCAGGCGGTTCACGGCGTACGCGGCGCCCAGGTCGACCTGCAACGTCTGCGGGAACGGGCCGCTGGACTCCCAGTAGGTCGCGGTGCTCCCGTCGACGGCGTTGGCCGCGGCGTAGGGGCCGTTGGTGCTGGAGGCGGTCGCCGCGCGACCGGCCGCGAGATCGCCGCCGGTCGGCGGAGGCGAACCGATCAAAGGCAACGTCGGGCGTACGGCGGTCAGCGCGATCTGCCCCTTCAGCATGCGGCCGCCGTCGGTGGTCAGGCGCAGGTAGTAATCGGCGGAGCAGGGGGTCCCGTCCTCGTCGAGGGCGCGGATGCCGGTCCCGGCCGGCACCGAGGCGGCCGTCTCGGCGGTCTTGGCGATCTGGTTGCCCTCGTTGAACTCGTCGAACATCGACACGTAGAGGCCCTGGGCGCCCAGCCGGATCATGTTGTAGAGGCTGCGCCAGTAGAAGTCGCCGTGCCGGCGGTGCCCGGCGGAGAGGTCGCCGGGCAGCACACACGGCTGGTAGTCGATCCCGCGGGCGTTGCAGTCGGCCTGGTCGGGAGTGTTGACGTTGGTGTAGAACCAGTCGAGCCCGTCCAGGTCACCGGTGCGGCCGACCATCCACGGCGAGATCATGTTGAGCGCGTGGTAGACGTCGAGGTAACCGGCCCGGCTGTCGTTCTTGCCCTCCCGCCAGTAGGTGGGCACCCCGCCGATCACGTAACAGCCCTGCGCCTTCAGCCAGTTGATGACGTCCAGGCAGGCGGCCGGGGTGAACGCGTGGTTGTCGTCGTTGAAGCCGAAACCCCACACGCAGACGACCGGCTTGCCGTTCTGCCGGGCGTACGCCGAGGAGGCGGTGTGCGCCGACAACTTCGTGGTCCAGTCCGTCTTGATCTCGGACTGCATGTTCGTCCAGCCGCTGATGTCGTACATGATGTAGAACTTCCGGCCGGTCGCCTCGGCGGCCGTGCGCACCTTCTGGGCCATCGCGTCGCGGGTCGGGCCCTCGTCGCCGAACGGGTTGAACCGCTGCAGGGCCGCGGTGTCGATGCCGTAGGTGCGCATCCAGCCGAAGTGGGTGTCCACGGTCTGCTGGTCGTAGGAGGAGAACAGCGCCGCGGGCCGGCCGTCGCCGAGGTTGGGGTAGGCGGTCGGGTAGACGTGCGTGTAGTCGCGGGTGTCCGGCCAGGACACGATCGTCGTGTTGCTCGGCGAGGGCGGCTGGAAGCGGTCGCGGCTCCAGTGCCACCAGCCGCCGATCGCCGCACCGTCACCCGGGCAGGCGAACCAGCCCTGATAACCGACGCTGATCTTGCCGACGACATCGCCGGGCGGGGAGGCGGCCTCGGCCGTTCCGGCCGGGAGAAGGGCCGCGGCGGGGGAGAGGGCGGCTGCGGACAACAGGGTACGGCGGGTGAGGGGCATCGGGGACTCCTGTCGATCCGGTTGGGGATTCGGGGATCGGATCGACGGTCATCGTGGCAATACTCGTCACAAGAACGCAATAGTTGGACTGATTCCCGCAACATTTTGGACTCTCCATGGGAACTTCCCGCCCGTGGCAGGATGGCGGGATGACCGAACTGGGCCGGGTGTTCAACGAGGTGCCGGAGCTCTACGACCGGTTCCGGCCGGGATATCCGCCCGAGCTCTTCGCCGATCTGGCCGCGCTGGCCGGCCTGCGCGAGGGCTCGTCGGTGCTGGATGTCGGCTGTGGAACCGGGCAGGCCACCCGGTCGCTGGTCGAGCGCGGATACGCGGTGACCGCCGTCGAGCCGGGCGCCGAGATGGCCGCGCTCGCCCGCCGGCGGCTTCCCGGGGTCCCGATCGAGGAATCCACGTTCGAGGAGTGGGACGACCGCGGGCGCCGCTTCGACGCGCTCGTCGCCGCGTCGTCGTGGCACTGGGTCGATCCGGCGGTCGGCCGGCGGCGGGCGTACGAGGTGCTGAAACCCGGCGGCTGGATGGCTCTGCTCAACCACATCGTCTACCGGCGACAGGACGAGCCCGAGACGTACGCCGCCACGGCCGACCTGCACGAACGCTTCACCCCGGGCAACCCGGACTGGTGTCCCCCGCCCCTGGAGGAGCAGGTGCGGGCCGAGGGCGTCGAGGAACTGGGCGACCCGTTCGGCGAGACGACCGTGCGCTGGTACCCGGCGGTCCGCTGGTTCACGGGCGCCGACCTCGCCGACCATCTGCGCACGATGTCGCCCTACCGAAGACTCGACGCCGCGGTCCGCGAGCCCTTGCTCGACGCCGTCGCCGAGCGCATCCGCACCCGGATGGGCGACCGGGTCGCCCGCCGCTACCTGACCGTGCTCCGAGCGGCCCGCCGATCTGCCTAGCCGGGGTCCGCCGGCAGGGCGGGGATGTCGGCCCGGTAGAGGCTGAGCAGGACTCCGTAGGGCTCGCCGGTCGGCTGGTCGGGGAGGTCGCCGGCGAACTGTTCGAGGCTCGCCGCCAGGGCGTGCGCCTGGGCGGTGGTGAGCCGGACGTGCCGGAGGATCGTGACGTCGGGGGCTGCCTCGTCGGGCGGGAGCATCTCCGTCAGGGCGGCCTTGACGAGGAAACCGCCGCCGACCGGAGCGTCGGCCGCGATGCGCAGCCGTGGGCTGGTCGGCTCGTAGTACTGCTCGGTGCCGCCGCGCACCTGCCGGACGTACGCCACCCGGACCAGGCCGGCCCGCTCCAGGATCTTGACGTGGTAGCCGATCGTGCCCTTGGCCGCGCCGAGGGCGGTCGCCAGCTGCGCGAACGTCGCCGGTCGCTGCCGCAGCGCCACCAGCATGCGATGCCGCAGCGCATGCCCCAGGGCCTTGAACTGCCTCGGTTCGCTCAGCACCTGGTCGTCGCCCATCGGGCAACTGTCGAGGATCGTCGCCACTTTTTCAAGTACACGGGGTTGCTTAAGCGTCGAGAATGGTCGACGCTTGGGGCGTGACCGACATAGACAGCTATCTTCAAGCCCACTGCACGCCCGCCGACGACGTCCTGCGCGACCTCGCGGCCGAGACCACCGCCCTGTTCCCCGACGCCGCCGGCATGCAGGTGTCGCCCGACGAGGGGCGGCTGCTGACCATGCTGGTGCAGCTCACCGGCGCGGCGTTCGCGGTGGAGGTGGGCGTCTTCACCGGCTATTCGGCGCTCTGCATCGCCCGGGGACTGCCCGGCGGCGGCCGGCTGCTCGCGTGTGACGTGTCCGAGGAGTGGACCGCGCTCGCCCGCAAGTACTGGCAGCGGGCCGGCGTCGAGCACCGCATCGACCTGCGGATCGCCCCGGCCATCGAGACCCTCACGGCGCTGCCCGCCGAGCCCCACATCGACTTCGTGTTCGTCGACGCCGACAAGACCGGCTACCCGCAGTACTACGAGACCCTCGTCCCGCGCCTGCGCCCGGGCGGTCTCATGGTCCTCGACAACGTCCTGCAGGACGGCCGGGTGCTCAACCCGGAACGGCCGGGCCACTTCGCGGTCGCGCAGCTCAACGAGACCGTGCTGCACGACGACCGGGTCGAGTCGGTGATGCTCGCGGTCCGCGACGGGGTCACCCTGATCCGCAAGCGCTGATCCGCAAGCGCTGATCCGCAAGCGCTGACCCGGTCAACGTTGGAATGCCCGCGGGACCCGGGTGGCGACCGTCGGCGTTCTGCTCACGCGCCGACGTCACCGGCCGGGTCCGGGCTGCCGAGAACGGCGGTGACACTGTCCACGTACCACCGTTCGAACTGCTCGGCCGGCCAGCCCTGCCGGACGACGAGCCAGTCGTAGTTGCGGATGTCCTGCGCGAGCCACAGGATGTCGGCCGCCCGGTCCTGACCCACCCGGACCTCGCCGGTCTCGGCCAGGTCCGCGGCGAACATCAGCATGCCGCGCCGGCGTTCTTCGAGGTTCTTGCGCCAGATCGCCGCCGCGTCGGCGTCGGCGGTCGCGGCCCCGGCGAGCGCCAGCATCACGTGCACCTGCCGGGCGTGGGTCTCGGCGAGGTGCCGGGCGAATCGGGCGAGTTTCGCCCGCAGGCCGGTCAGCGCCCGGATCTCGGTCACGAACGCACGGTCCGGCAGCGCGACCGGCTCGTCGTCCCCGGCCAGGGTGACGTCGACCAGGTCGGAGAGCAGTTGGCGCTTGCTGCCGAACACCGCGTACACGGTCTGCACGGCGACGCCTGCCTCGGTGGCCACGGCGGTGAGCGGGGTGGCGGCGTAACCGGGGTCCACGAACAGTTTGGCCGCCGCGTCGAGGATCGCTCGCCGGGTCTGCCGGGCCTGTTCCTGGCGCCGCGGCGAGACGTACCGCCGATTGACAGTCACCCGCGTAGCGTAGTGCAATATTCGATATAGCTTTCCTCTATCGAATTAGCGCGAGGTGGTCGCCATGCCGTTCGGCGTCGTTCAGGACATGCCCGCAGTCAGCGAGCGGGAGTACCGCCAGGTCGAGAAACACCTCGGCCCGGATCGGCCGCCGGGTCTGCTGGCCCACGTGGCCGGCCCGTCGGAGGAGGGCTGGCGGATCATCAACATCTGGGTGGACGAGGCGGCGTTCCGCCGGTTCCAGTCGGAGCGACTGGTCCGGGCGGCCGGCCTGGCGGCTCAGGAGGACGGCTTCGACCCGGCCAAGGCGGCCACGTTCCGGTCGGTCAGCGTCGACGGCGCGGAGATGCCGTTCTGATGCCCGGCACTCCCGCGCTGCGCGCCCGCGGTGCCGCCTTCTGGGAGCGGGCGGCGCCGGGGTGGGCCCGGCACGCCGACCGGCAGGACGAGATCGGCCGCCCCCTGGGGGCCGTGGCGCTCGACCGGCTGCGGCCGCGATCGGGGGAGCGGGTGCTCGACGTCGGCTGCGGCTGCGGCGGCACGACCGCCGAGATCGCGAGGGCGGTGGCACCGCCGGGCAGCGTCGTCGGGCTCGACCTCGCCGAGGCGATGGTGGCGGCGGCGCGGGCCCGGTTCGCCGCGGAGACCGGCCCGGGGCTGCGCTTCGTGGCCGGTGACGTCGAGGTCCTCGACCTCGCGCCCGGGGCTCCGTTCGACGCCGCCTACTCCCGGATGACCCTGATGCTGCTCGCCGACCCGGTCGCCGGACTGACGACGATCCGGCGGTCGCTGCGCCCGGGCGGGCGCCTGGCCGCGACCGTGTTCCGGGACGGCTCGGTGAACGCGTGGCTGCCCGCGGCCATGCTCGGCGCGGCACCCCACCTGGGACCGATGCCGCCGTTGCCGATCGGCGACGAGCCGGGCCCCTTCGCCTTCGCCGATCCGGCGCGGGTGACCCGCCTGCTCACCGCGGCCGGCTTCACCGGCATCGCCGTCCGCGCGCACGACGTCGTGCTCGAGGCACCGGACCACCCCGGCGACGTCGCCGAATGGCTGATCGAGGTCGGCCCGGCCGGTGCGGCCTACCGGGACGCCGGGTCCACCGCCCGGGCGTCGGCCCGCGCCGGGGCAGCCCGCCTGCTCGAACGGTTCCGCGAGGCCGGTACGGGCTATCGGCTGCCCGCCGGCCTCTGGCTGATCACCGCCACAACTCCCGCATCGGATCGGAGCGGAACACCGTGACCTCTCGCCTTCGCAGCGCGGCGCAAGTCGTGCTGATCGCCGCCGTGCTGTCCGGCTGTTCCGCAGCCGCCTCCGAAACAGCACCCGCAGCCTCCGCGACAACGACAACGACAACGACGACAACGACAACGACCGGCTGCGGCGACGCCCTGACCACGGTGCGGGAGCACCTGACGAGCTCCGACGTGCGCACCGTGACGGTGAACGGCCAGTGCACCAACGTCACGATCGACACCGGGCTGGGCGACGACGACACCGCCACCGGCCGGCAGATCTGCGAAACCGCCGTCGAGGTGGCCTACACCGGCGACATCAACTCCGTCACCGTGCGCAGCGGCTCGGGCGCCGAACTCTCCGTCGGCATCCCCGGCATGAAGTGCCTGCCGTGAGCCGGTGCGCTCAGCCGGCCCGGACGTAGATGACGTTCGGTTTGCCGTTGCCCACGGCGCGGCGCTCGGTCTTGAACAGCGACGTCGCCGTCACCAGGTCGGAGAGCTTGGCGTAGCCGTACGTGCGGGGGTCGAAATCGGGGCGCTGCTTCACGATGATGTTGCCGACGTAGGCCAGCGGGGCCCAGCCGTCGTCGTCGGAGGCGGCCTGGACGGCGTCGCGCAGCATGGTGGTCACCGAGGCCAGCGACTTGGGCTCGGTGGCGGCCGGGACCGTGGGGCTCTGCAGGTTCTCGGTGTAGATGAACTTGTCGCAGGCCGACACGAACGGTTTCGGGGTCTTGCGCTCGCCGAAGCCGTAGACGATCAGGCCGGACTCGCGGATGCGGGCGGCCAGCCGGGTGAAGTCGCTGTCGCTGGAGACCAGGCAGAAACCGTCGAACCGGGTCGTGTAGAGCAGGTCCATGGCGTCGATGATCAGCGCCGAGTCGGTGGCGTTCTTGCCGGTGGTGTAGGCGAACTGCTGGATCGGCTGGATCGACTGGGCCAGCAGCTGTTCCTTCCAGCCGCGCAGGGACGTGCCGGTCCAGTCGCCGTAGGCGCGTTTCACGTTCGCCGTGCCGTACTTGGCGATCTCGGCCAGCAGCGCGGGCGCGATGCCGGGCGGCGCGTTGTCGGCGTCGATGAGAACTGCCAGCCTGGCGGTGGTGTCGCCGTCCATGACGATCACCGTACAGCGTGCGGGGCTAGGCTCAAGCGATTCCACAATGGAGGTGCGGGGATGACGGTGGACAACGGGGTGCCGCTCACGGCGCGGATCTGGAACTACCTGCTCGGCGGCACGGACAACTTCGCCGCCGATCGCGCGGTGGGGGACCAGATCCTGCAGTCGCTGCCCGCGCTGGCGGTCAGCGCCCGGCTCTCCCGGGACTACCTGGTGCGGCTGGTGCGCTATCTGACCGTCGAGCAGGGCGTGCGGCAGTTCCTGGACATCGGGACCGGCCTGCCGACGGCCGGCAACACCCATGAGGTGGCTCAGGCGGCCGCGCCGGACGCCCGGATCGTCTACGTCGACAACGATCCGCTGGTCCAGGAGCACGCGCAGGCGCTGCTGACGAGCACCCCCGAGGGCGCGACCGCCTACCTGCACGCCGATCTGCACGATCCCGAATCGATCTTGAACGAGGCCGGCAAGACGCTCGACCTCACTCAGCCGGTAGCGGTCCTGGTCATGGGCGTCTTCGGCCACATCGAGAGCGACGAGGCCGCCAAGGAGATCATCGACCGGCTCCTGGCCCCGCTTCCGAAAGGCAGCTACTTCGCGATGTACGACGGTGGCGACACCACCGAGGACAACCGCGAGGCCACCCGCATCTGGAACATGTCGGCCGAACCGAAATACCACCTGCGCAGCCCGGAACGCATCGCCGAGCTGTTCGACGGCCTGGAGCTGGTCGACCCGGGCGTCGTCTCGGTGACCCGCTGGCGGCCGGAGAAGGACGAACCGATCATCGACCAGTACTGCGCGGTCGGCCGCAAACCCTGAACAAATCCGGCCTCACCCCCGTAGACCAGGTGTGTGGAAGACGATGCTCGCCCTCTCGCTGCCGGCCGCTCTGGACCCGGAGCAACGGCGGCGCCGTCGGCACGAGCATTGATGGCAGCAGCCCCCGGTGCCCGTCCCCGCCCTAGGTGCGCGGGCGCAGCCGCAGGCCCTGCATGCCGCCGTCGACCGCCAGT
The DNA here is from genome assembly GCF_018332695.1 of Paractinoplanes toevensis. GTDB lineage: Bacteria > Actinomycetota > Actinomycetes > Mycobacteriales > Micromonosporaceae > Actinoplanes > Actinoplanes toevensis. The sequence continues at coordinate 21,200 of NZ_BOQN01000060.1, read as the reverse complement.
GACGTGCCGGTGGTGGCCGCGGCGAGCGGGCCGGCCAGGTAGGCGATGGCGGCGGCCACCTCGTCCGCGCTGACCAGGCGGCCGGTCGGCTGGCGTGCTTCGAGGGCGGCCCGTTCCGCGGCCGGGTCGGCGGCCTTGGCGAGCAGGCGGCCGACCCACGGGGTGTCGGCGGTGCCGGGGTTCACGCAGTTGACCCGGATGCCCTCGTGCAGGTGGTCGGCGGCCAGGGCCAGGGTCAGCGACAGCACCGCGCCCTTGGTCGCCGAGTACAGCGCCCGCTGCGGCAGGCCGGCGGTGGCCGCGATCGACGACACGTTGACGATCGCGGCGTGCGACGACCGCCGCAGGTAGGGCAGTGCGGCCCGGGTGGTGCGCACCATGCCCTGCACGTTGACGTCGAAGACCCGGGCCCACTCGGCGTCGTCGTTGTCCTCGACCGTGCCCTGGGCGCCGATGCCGGCGTTGTTGATCACCAGGTCGATGCCGCCCAGCGTGTCGGCGGCGGAGAGCACGGCGGCCCGGATCGAGTGGTCGTCGGCGACGTCGGCGAGGATGCCGATCAGCGGCGGCTCCACCTTGGGGTTGAGGTCGAGGCAGGCCACCCGCGCGCCGCGCGAGGCGAGCAGACTCGCGGTGGCGAGGCCGATCCCGGAGGCACCCCCGGTGACGATCGCCGTGAGTCCGTCGAATTCGCTCATCTCTGCTCCTTATTACCAGCGCGGGTCTTACGAACGTGGGTCGGCGTGGATCTTCGGGCCGGCTCCCGGCGGGCGCCGGCCGGCGAAGACGTCGACGATCTCGGCGAGGCTCACGGTGGCGGCGACCAGCGGGCGCGGGTCGACCGCGCCACCGGCGTACGCCTCGATGGCGCCGGCCAGGCCGGCCGACGCGCCGAGGATGCCGACCGCGGTGACGTCCTTGAGCACCAGGTCGCGGGTGTCGATCAGGCTGGGCGGCACGGACAGCCCGATGTAGACGACCCGGCGCCCGGGTTCGACCCGGTCGAGGGCGAACGGCGGCATCTCGGCACCGGTGGACGCGTCGACCACGCCGTCCCACGGCAGGTCGCCGGGCACGGTATCCCGGGTCCACGAGTGCTCGAAGCCGAGTGATCTCGGCAGTGCGAGGTCGAGGCCGACCAGGTGCACCTCGGCGCCGCGGGCCCGGGCGAACATGGCGACCAGCAGCCCGATCGTGCCGGTGCCGAGCACCAGCAGCCGTTCGCCCGGACCCACCTGGGCGGCCTCGACGCAGCGCAGGGCGTTTCCACCCGGCTCGACCATCGCGCCGAGCGTGGCGTCCACCGCGTCGGGCAGCGCGTGCAGGTAGCCGGCCGGCACCGCGAGCTGCTCGGCGAGTGCACCCGGCAGGCCGTCCCGGATGCCCAACTCGTACCGATGCTCGCAGACCCAGTGCCGGCCCTGCTGGCAGCGGCGGCAGTGACCGCAACCGATCATCGTGTCACCGGTGACCCGGCGGCCCGCCCAACTCTCGTCGACCCCGGCCCCGACCGCCGTCACCGTGCCGCACCACTCGTGCCCGGGGCGCAGCGGATAGGACGACGCCCCGGTGTGCAGGTAACTCATCTCGCCGCTGAACAGCTCCATGTCGGTGCCGCACACGCCGACCCGCTCGACGTCGACCACCACCTGCCCCGCGGCGGGCACCGGCGCGGGGACGTCGAGCACCTCGGCCTTGCCGGGGCCGGTCAGGACGAGGGCGCGCATCAGCGAGGGCCGATCACGTTCTGCCGGGCGGTGCCGAGCCGGTCGATGGACAGCTCGACCACGTCACCGGCCTGCAGCCACACCTGCGGCTGGAAGCCCATGCCGACGCCGGGCGGGGTGCCGGTGTTGATCAGGTCGCCCGGCTCGAGAACCATGAACTGGCTCAGGTGGTGAACGATGAAGTAGGGGTCGAAGACCATCGTCTTGGTATTGCCGGTCTGCCGGCGCACGCCGTTCACGTCCAGGGTCATGCCCAGGTCGAGCACGTCCGGGATCTCGTCGGGGGTGGCCAGCCACGGACCGGCCGGGTTGAACGTCTCGGCGCTCTTGCCCTTGCTCCACTGCCCGCCGCGCTCCATCTGGAAGGCGCGCTCGCTGACGTCGTTGACCAGGACGTACCCGGCGATCACGGCGCGCGCGTCGGCCGGCGAGTCGAGGTAGGAGGTGCGGCTGCCGATCACGATGCCCAGCTCCACCTCCCAGTCCGGCTTGGTGGAGCCGCGCGGGATGCGGATGTCGTCGTTCGGCCCGACCAGTGTGTTCGGCGACTTGGTGAACAGGATCGGCTCGTCCGGCACGGCCTGCCCGGTCTCGGCCGCGTGGTCGCGGTAGTTCAGGCCGATGCAGAGGATCTGGTGCGGGCGGGCGATCGGCGCCCCGATCCGCTGGTCGCCGAAGGACTCGGTGGCACCGGCGGCGATCCGCTCGGCGACCGGCTCGGCCAGCGAGGCCACCCCGCCGCTGCCGAAGAAGAACTCGTCGAAGTCGGTCACCAGGTCGGACACGTCGACGTAGGAGCTGTCGTCGACACGCACGACCGGCTTTTCGGCGCCGACGGCGCCGACACGCATGAGATACACGAGGTCTCCGTTTTCAGAGGGCGGGATTCCAGTACGGGGTGGGCAGGCCGGTCGCGCCGACCCGGGCGGTGAAGATGCGGCCCGAGTCGGGATATTTCGCCAGGTCGTCGGGGGACATGCCCTCGGTGGCGGTGGTGATGACCAGGATGTCGAGGCCGGGCCCGGCGAACGCGACGCTGGTGGGTTGCGGCACGCCGACCTCGATGACGCCGAACAGGGTGCCGCCCGGGCTGCGGCACTCGACCCGGCCACCGCCGTGCACCGCGATCCACAGGTTGCCGTCGCTGTCGATGCACATGCCGTCGGGCAGCCCGCCGGTGATCTCGAGCAGGTCGTTGCGTTCGCCGTCGGGGTAGTCGCGGACCCGGACCGCCTGCGCCACCGAGTCGATGCTGTAGAGCCCGTCGCCGACCGGGGTCCAGGCGAGCCCGTTGGACAGCGTTAGGTCGTCGTCGAGCGTCGTGCAGCCGCCGTTCTCCAGCCGGACCAGGACCTCCTCGCCGGTGCGGCCGTCCAGCGCCATGCTGCCCACCAGGAAGCGCCCGGACGGGTCGACCGCGCCGTCGTTGAGGCGGCTGCCGCAATCGGCCGCGAGCACGCGGGCCACCGGAGTGCGCCCGCCCGCCAGGTCGACCCGGGTGAGGGTCTCGCGCTCGGCGACCAGAAGGGAACCGTCGGCGGCGACCGCGACCGCGGTGGCGAGGTCGTCGAACGACCAGGTGTCGGTCACCTCGAACGGCTCGAGGCGGCCGGCGAACACCTTCCCGGCCAGGATGTCGACCCAGAGCAGGCGCTGCCGCTCGTGGTCCCAGAGCGGGCCCTCGCCCAGCTCGTAGTGGTCCGGACTGATCGGGGTGACATCCAGGGTCGTGGTCACGGGAGCTCCGTTCCGGCCACGATCGCGATGATCGCGGGCACGTCGTCGACCAGTTTCTCGATGGGGGTGCGATAGGTGAGGCCGCTGATGCTGATCGCGCCGCTCGGCACGGTCGGTGAGGTCAGGTAGGCCGGGACGGCCAGGCAGTTCACGCCCGGCTCGTTCTCCTGGTCGTCGGTGCCGAAGCCGCGCTCGCGGGTGATGCGCAGCTCGTCCCACAGCTGGCCGGCGGTGGCGACCGAGCGGGTGGTCGGGGTGCCCAGCTCGCTGTCGCCGACCCACTCGTGGACCGCCTCCTCGGTGAGCAGCACCCCGGAGAGCAGCAGCTTGCCCACGGCGGTGGTGTGCGCCGGGTTGCGGCCGCCGATCACCGAGGTGAGCCGGACCGAGCCGGTGGGCGGATCGAGTTTCGCCCGGTAGACCACCGAGCGGCCGTCCAGCGTCGCGTAGTGCACGGTCTCCCCGTAGCGCTCGCAGAGCGCGCGCAGCACCGGCAGCACCCGCACGTGGTCGGGCCGGGCCTCGTGGTGCGCGAAGGCCAGCCGCAGGAACTCGTCGCCCAGGACGTAGCGCCCGTAACCGTCCTGGGCCGCGAAGCCGGCCCGCCGCAGCGCCGCCAGGCAGCGGTGGACCGTCGGCTTGGGGCTGGCCATGGCCCGCGCCATGTCCTCCAGACCGATGCCTTCGGGGTGCCGGGCGAGCTCGGCCAGCACGGCGAGGACACGGTCGGCCCCCACCAGACGGCTGTCGAGGTCGGTCATGTTTCCGGATGCTAGACCTCCGTTCCGGCATGATGAAAGCTCTATCTTCCCGCATGTTTTGGCGTTACCGTCCGGAAACAGTTTGTGGGAGGTTGGGCATGGCTGACAGGCGAAGTGCCGGTTGGTACGGCGGCGACGACCGCAACAGCTACATCCACCGCGCCTGGATGCGCCGCGGCCTGCCCGCCGACGCGTTCGACGGCGAGCGTCCGCACATCGCGATGGCCAACACCGCCTCCGATCTGACCCCGTGCAACGCGCACCTGAACGAGGTGTCCCGCAGCGTCGCCGACGGCATCCACGCGGCCGGCGGCATCGCGCTCAACCTGCCGGTGGTGTCGCTGGGCGAGACGCTGGTCAAGCCGACCGCGATGCTGTGGCGCAACATGGCCGCGATGGCCATCGAGGAGATGCTGCGGGCCAACCCGATCGACGGTGTCGTGCTGCTCGGTGGTTGCGACAAGACGATCCCGGCGCTGCTCATGGCGGCGGCCTCGGTCGACATCCCGGCCGTGGTGGTGCCGGGCGGGCCGATGCTCACCGGCACGTTCCGCGGCGTCCCGCTCGGCTGCGGCACCGGTGTCTGGCAGCTGTCCGAGGAGGTGCGGGCCGGCACGCTGAGCGCCGCCGAGTTCCGCCGCTCCGAGTCCTCGATGATCCGCAGCCGCGGCCACTGCAACACGATGGGCACCGCCTCGACGATGGGCCTGGTCACCGAGGTCCTCGGGATGACCCTGCCGGGCATCGCCGGCATCCCGGCCCCCGACAGCCGCCTCCTGGAGGCCGCGCACGCCACCGGCGTCCTGGCCGTCGACCTGGTGGATCAGGACCGGCGGCCCAGCCAGGTGCTGACCCGGGCGAGCTTCCTCAACGCGATCGTCGCCCTCGCCGCGATCGGCGGTTCCACCAACGCCGTCGTGCACCTGCTGGCCATCGCCGGGCGGCTCGGGGTCGAGCTGACCCAGGACGACTTCGACCGGGTCGGCTCGGGCGTGCCGCTGCTGGTCGACCTGCAACCGGCCGGCCGCTTCCTGATGGAGGACCTCTACCGGGCCGGCGGGTTGCACGCCGTCCTGAAGGAGGTGCGCGACCTGCTCGACCCGGCCGCGATCACGGTCACCGGCCGGCCGCTGGCCGACTACCTCGACGATGCCCGGGTCTACGATCGCGAGGTCATCCGGGCGCGGGCCGAGCCGCTGCAGCCCGAGGCCGGCATCGCGGTGCTCTACGGCAACCTCGCCCCGGGCGGCGCGGTGATCAAACCGGCCGCGGCGTCGCCGGACCTGCTGTCCCATCGCGGTCCGGCCGTCGTGTTCGACTCGATCGAGGACCTGCACGCCAGGCTCGACGACCCCGGCCTCGACGTCACCGCCGACTCGGTGCTCATCCTGCGTGGCTGCGGGCCCAAGGGCTATCCGGGCATGCCCGAGGTCTCCAACACCCCGCTGCCGAAGAAACTTCTGGAAGCCGGCGTACGCGACATGGTGCGCATCTGCGACGGGCGGATGAGCGGCACCGCGTACGGGACGGTGGTTCTGCACGTGACCCCGGAGGCGGCCGCGGGCGGGCCCCTGGCCAAGGTGCGCACCGGCGACATCATCGTGCTCGACGTGGCGAAACGCCGGCTCGACGTCGACCTGCCCGACGAGGAGCTGGCCGCCCGGGAGCCGTCGGCGGAGGCGGTCGCGGCCTACGCGGCACCGACCCGGGGCTGGGAGAAGCTCTACGTCGACACCGTCGGGCCGGCCAGCACCGGCGCCGACTGCGACTTCCTGATCGGCTCCAGCGGCTCGCAGGTCTCCCGGGAGTCGCACTGATGCGCACCGCCCTGATCACCGGCGGCCGCAGCGGCATCGGCGCGGCGGTCGGCGAACGACTCGCGGCCGACGGCATCCGGGTGCTCACCCTCGACCTGGCCGACGGCGCCGATCTGCGGGCCGACGTCACCGACGCCGCAGCCGTCCGGAACGCCGCGGCCGACGCCGGCCCGGTCGACATCCTGGTCAACTCGGCCGGGATCGTCGGCCCGAACGGTCCGCTGTGGGAGATCCCGCTCGACGGCTGGGAGCGCACGTTCGCCGTCAACGTGCACGGCACCTTCAACACCTGCCAGGCTTTCGTGCCCGGCATGATCGCGAACGGCTGGGGCCGGATCGTCAACATCGCCAGCATGGCCGGCAAGGACGGCAACCCCAACATGTCGCCCTACTCGGCCTCCAAGGCCGCGGTCATCGCCCTCACCAAGTCGCTCGGCAAGGAGCTGGCCACCACCGGTGTGCTCGCCAACGCGATCGCCCCGGCCGTGATCGAGACCCCGATGAACGCTGACACCGGCGCCGACGCCCTCGCCCACATCACCAGCCTCATCCCGATGCGCCGGGTCGGGCAGCCCGCCGAGGTCGCCGAGCTGATCGCCTGGCTCTGCTCGGACCGGGTCACCTTTTCCACCGGCGCGGTCTACGACATCAGCGGAGGCCGTGCCACGTACTGATTTGAGTGGTAAGCCTGGCGGTATGACGATTCGCCTGGGATATCAGATCCCGAACTTCACCTACCCGGACACGCCGGTCGAGCGCCTCTTCGACACCGTGATCGCACAGGCCCGAGAGGCGGAGGCGTCCGGTTTCGACACCGTGCTGGTGATGGACCACTTCTACCAGCTGCCCGGCATCGGCACGCCGGACCAGCCGATGCTGGAGGCCTACACGACGCTGGGTGCGCTGGCCACCGCCACCGAGACCATCCAACTGTCGACGCTGGTCACCGGCAACACCTACCGCAACCCGCCGATGCTCGCCAAGACCGTGACGACCCTCGACATGGTGTCGCACGGCCGGGCCATCCTGGGCATCGGCGCCGGCTGGTTCGAGAAGGAACACAACGACTTCGGGTACGAGTTCGGCACCTTCACCGACCGCTTCGAGCGGCTCGAGGAGGCACTCGAGATCATCGCTCCGATGCTGCGCGGCGAGAACCCGACGCTGGCCGGTAAGTGGTACAGGGTGGAGAACGCGATGAACAACCCGCGTTTCCGGTCGCAGATCCCGATCATGCTGGGCGGTTCGGGGGAGAAGAAGACGTTCCGGCTGGCGGCCCGCTTCGCCGACCACATGAACATCATCTGCGACCGGGCCGACATCCCGCAGAAGGTGGCCGTGCTGCGGCAGCGCTGCGAGGAGGCGGGCCGCGACCCGGCCACCCTGGCCACCAGTTACCTGGCCATGACGGTGGTGGCCGACTCCGAGGAGGAGGCGAAGAGGATCCTCGACGGCATCCCGCCGGAGCGGCACAGCCGGGTCTTCATCGGCACCCAGGCCCAGATCGCCGAGCAGCTGCACCAGGACGTCATCGAGCCCGGCATCACCGGCCTGACCATCAACATGATCCGCAACGGGCACGTCCCGGGTGCGGTCGCCGCGGCCGGCGAGGCGCTCAAGCCGCTGGTGTCGTAGACGGACCGGCGCCATCGAACACTGACAGTATTCATGGGCTTACTACTGGCCGGGTCCCCGGGTCCGGCCAGTACCATGACCGGGTGCTGTCCCCCGGAGCCGTGCTCAGCGAGCGTTACGAACTGACCGAGCGGATCGCCGCCGGCGGCATGGGCGAGGTCTGGCGCGGCATCGACCGGCTGCTGCACCGGCCGGTCGCGGTCAAGGTGCTGCTGCCCGGCCTGGCCGCCGACACCGGGTTCATCGCCCGCTTCCGCACCGAGGCCCGGATGATGGCGTCGCTGCGCCACCCCGGCATCGTGCAGGTCTACGACTTCGGCGAGGACGCCGCCGGCCTCGACTACCTGGTCATGGAGTTCATCGAGGGCACGCCCCTGGCCCGGCGCATCGAGGCGGCCGGCAAGCTGACCGCGGCCGAGACGGTGGAGGTCGTCGGCCAGGTCGCCGACGCGCTGCAGACGGCGCACGAGGCCGGCATCATCCACCGCGACGTGAAACCGAGCAACCTGCTGGTCCGGCCGGGCGGCGCGATCGTGCTGGTCGACTTCGGGGTGGCCCGCTCGACCACCGGCGCCGGCCTGACCGGCACCAACGTGGTCATGGGCTCGGCCCACTACATGGCACCGGAGCAGGCCGAAGGAAAACCGGTAACCCCGGCCACTGATGTGTACGCCCTGGGCGCCGTCGCCTACACCTGCCTGACCGGCCGCCCGCCCTACATCGGCGACAACCCGCTCCAGGTGATCGCCCAGCTGATCGTCGCCGACCCGCCGACCCTCCCGGTCGACGTGCCGCCGCAGGTGGCGGCCGTGGTGCTGCGCGCACTGGAGAAGGACCCGGCCCGCCGTCAGCAGAGCGCGGCCGCGTTCGCCGCCGCGGTCCGGGTCGCGTTGACCGGCCAGGGCCCGTCCCGGCGCCCGCCGGTCTATGCGGCCGGTTCGGCCGCGGTCGACCCGCCGGTCTCGCCCGCGCCGACCAGCGGCGCAGCCTTCGGCCCGGCTGTCCGCGGCGCCGATGCCGGCGAAACGAGGGCCGATGGCACGAGGGCCGACGGCACGGCCGCGAGCGAGACGAGGGCGTACGGCCCGGCGCAGAGCAAGAGCGGCAACGGCCCGGCGGCCTACGGCGCGGCCACTCACGATCCGGCCGCTCACGGCGCGGCTGGCAACGGCTCGGGAGGCCAGGGCCTGGCCGGTAAGGGACCGGGAGGTCAGGGGTCGGCGGTGGCCGGCGGGGTGGGTGGCCGGCGGAGGGTCGCGCTGGTGGTGGTGTCGGCTGTTCTTCTGGTCGGTGCCGGGCTGGGCATCGCGATGGCCGTGCGCTCGGGGCCGACGCCCGCTCAGGGGCAGCCGCCCGGTGCCAACCGGATCGACATTCCCGATCTCGGGGTGGCCGGCGGCCCGGGCGAGCAGAAACCGATCGGCCTGCCCACGAGCGCGAGCGGACGGCCCGCACCGTCGAGTCTGCCGGGAACGGGCGCTTCCGCCCGTACGTCAAGCGGGGTCGGACCGGTCTCGACGGTGCCGGCGGGCGCCGAACCCACCGTGACCACCACCGGAGATCCGGCGCCGGAGCCGTCGCAGACGGCGACCTCGGAACCCGTCACCAACCCCTACACGCCGCGGGCCGTCTGCGGCACCGCCTTCGTGGTGATCGACCAGGCGCCGCTGACCGGTGCGGACGGCACCCTGCTCGGCCGGGTCTACCTGCTCTTCAACGCGAAGTCGCTGAAGAACTGCACGGTCACCCTCAAGGTCACCGACGTCGGCACGGCGACCGACACCGCCGCCTATCTGGAGGTGGAGGGAGCCGACCGGGTGACCGACAGCGGCGCCTTCGAGTACTACGCGGGACCGGTGAAGGCCAAGGCCGGAGCGGTGTGTGTCAAGTGGGGCGGGTCGATCGGGGACGCCGCCTACGACAGTGCGTTCGAGCACTGCGACTGACCCGTCATCGGGTGACCGCGACCGTCTGGAAGGTGGCCCACCCGCCGTCGGCAACGATGTGGCCCTGGTCTACCTGGAGGGCGCTGTGTGCCCCGGTCAGTTCGAACAGGCCGGAGTCGCCGGCCGGGGTCAGGTGCCAGGACTGGGCGGCGTCCCCGGGGCGGCAGGGCTGCATCCGGAGGCTGCCCTTGCGCACGTCGGTGACGCAGGATTCCGGCCCGGTGGCGGCGGCTACCGGCGACGCGACGATGACGACATGGTTCTTGTTCTCGTCCGTCCGTTTGCGGACCTTGGCCGGCTTCAATGTCATCCGCGTGGTCTCGGTGACGGCCGTCCCGGTGAAGTCCACCGTCCCGTCCGGGCGAGCGTCGAGGTGGTACTCGGCGCCGGCGTCGAGGCTCGTGGTGACGACGACGGGGACACCGAGCTCGATCGCGAAGCTCTTCAGTTCGGACAGGTTCGCGTCGACGAGCGCCGGGCCGGTGGTGGTGGGCGCGGCCGACGGCGATGGCGAGGTCGCGGACGGAGTCGCCGCCGACCCGAGTTCGCCGCGGTCGACGAGGGTGTACTTGTCGGCGAACTGAGGCTCGCCGACCTCGGCCACGTCGGATCGCTTGGCGTCGCTGTCCCACAGCACCCAGCCGTACTCGTTGCGGATGCTGTAGGTCGGCCGCCCCTTGGCGTCCTTGTCGCCGGTGGCGTCCACCGAGAACAGGGTGCCCTTGGTCGGGGTGCAGGCCGCACCCACCACCGGCGCGGCCTGTTCGCCCGGGATGATCCGCACCCCGAGACAGGTCTCCGGGCCGGCGTATCCCTCGTTGCCCAGCGACCGGATCAGGTATTCGACGCCGACCGGCTCGAGGACGAACTGCGACCGGGAACCGGTGCCGTCGGAGAGCTCGAGCTCGTCGCCGCCCCGGTCGAGCATGAAGTACCGGTCGGCCTTGCCGAGCTGGATCGAGAACCGCCGGTCACCGGCGAGGATCGCGGTGAGCCCGTCCACCGGCGCCGCCTGGGAAGCCGGGCCCCGGGCCGGGAGACTGCTGTCGCTCATGGTGAGCCGGTGCGCACCGTAGAGTCCGCCGGCCAGCAGCACGGCGAGAGCCGCGAGAGCGGCAGCGAACCGGCGCGGCCCGCCTCGACGAGGCTTCTCCGCCGGTGGTGCGACCTCGGCCGGGTCATCCGGCGGCGGGAGCGGGACGGGCGCCACCAGTCGGCCGCCCAGCAACGCGTCGAGCAACTGGCGCGCGGTCGGGCGCTGCTCGGGGTACTTGGCGAGGGCGGACTCCACCAGACCGCGCAGCGGCTCCGGCACCCCCGAGGTGTCCGGCGGCTGGGTGAGGATGCGCATGGCCGTCACGGTCGGGGACTCGCCGGCGAACGGGGTGCGCCCGGTGGCCGCGTAGGTGACCACCGCGCCCCACGCGAAGACGTCGGCCGCCGAGGTCACCTCCGCGCCGTACTCGGGATCGAAGCGTTCCGGTGCCATGTAGGCGACCGTGCCGACCATCTGATCGGTCCGGGTGTGCCGGCTGGTCGCCTCGAACGCCCGGGCGATCCCGAAGTCGATCACCTTGATGCCGCCCGGCGCGATCAGCACGTTGCCCGGCTTGAGGTCACGATGGATCACCCCGGCGCTGTGAATGGCGGTCAGCGCGGTGGCGATGCCGACCGCCACGCTCTGCAGGGCAGGCCCCGACAGCGGACCCCGGTCGCGCACCAGCTCGGTGAGCGACGGGCCGTCGACGAACTCGACCACCAGGTAGGGCGGGGTGTGCTCGGGATCGGCGTCCAGCACCGCGGCGGTGGAGAACGGCGGCACCTGCTGGGCCCGGCTGACCTCGCTGCGGAACCGGCCCCGGAACTCCGGGTCGTCGGCGAACTCCGGCCGCACCATCTTGATGGCGACCATCGACCCGTCCGCGGCGCGGCCGCGGAAGACCGTGCCCATACCGCCCTGACCGAGCCGGTCGAGGAGGTCGTAGACGCCGAGCCGGGTGGGGTCGCCAGGACGCAGCGGCATGCTCATGATGAGGTCTGAGCCTGTTCTGTTGATCGTCGCCGGGCAGCCTACTTCACGAGGCTGCCCGGGTCCACTGCTGGTTGGTGCCGCCGTTGCAGGTGTACTGGGTGATGTCGCCGCCGTCGGCCGTCGAGGCGCTGACCACGTCCAGGCACTTGCCGCTGTGCCGGGCCTTGAGCAGGTAGTAGGAGCCGGACGCGACCCACTGCCACTGCTGGTTGGTGCCGCCGCCGCAGGCGTACTGGATGACGTTGGCGCTGTCGGCGGTGGAGGCCGAGGCGACGTCGAGGCACTTGCCGCTGTTCTGGTTGACGACCCGCACGTACCCGGTGCCGAGGTCCTCGAACGCCCAGTTCTGGTTGAGGCCGCCGTTGGCGGCGTACTGCTTGACCTCGGCGCTGTTGGCCGTCGACGCACCGACCAGGTCCATCACCCTGCCGCTGTTGCGGTTGGTGACCCGGTAGTGGGCGAGCGTCGTGTTGCCACCGCCGTCCAGACCCCACGAGTAGCGCAGCTGGTCGCGGCCGGAGGCGTTGGTGGTGGACAGGCCCAGGCTGGTGCCGCTGCCGGTGATCTCCTGCAGGCGGTAGGGGTCGGCGATCCGGACGCCGGGCCAGTAGACGGTGCCGAGTCCTTCGGCGCGCGCCTCGGCGGCCGTGCCCCGGATGAAGGCGACGAAGCTGTCGCTGGTGGTCGGAGCGTTGTAGTTGCGGCCGTCGGTCATCGGCGCGCCGAACTCGGTGATCAGGACGCGATCTTTGTAGGCGCCGACGCTGGTGCGCAGCGATTCCCGCCAGGAGTCCTCGGTAGTGCGGCTGGAGTCGAAGAACTGGTAGGTGTGCCGGGAGATCAGCGTGCCGTCGAAGCGGGTGTCGCTGCCGATCGTGGTCAGCCGCTGGTTGTAGCCGGCCCCGCTGATGATCACCCGTCCGCGCGGGACGCCGGAGTAGTTGGCGAGCCACTGCGCCGCGATGTTCTTCCAGTCGGCGTCGCTGTACGCGTACGGCTCGTTCATGGGTTCGAAGTAGACGCCGGCGTTCGACGAGTACTTGGTCACGATCGTCTGCCACATCGACCAGAACTGGGTGGTGTTGTCGATGGACCCGTTCCGCGAGCTCGCCGCCTCCCAGTAGGAGAGGATGACCTTGAGCCCCTTGGCGGTGGCGGCGTCGATGGCGCCGGTGTAGGAGTTCCAGTACGCCCCGGACACGGTCGGATAGTTCACCGGCATCCGGATGGTGTTGGCGCCGAGGTTGTTGACGAAACCGGTCAGGATGCCGTTCGCCTTGGCCTGCGTGGTCGCGTAGCTGTCGCCGGTCGACAGCCCGCCCAGCACGAGGGTGTCGTCGACGAAGTTGTCGCGCTGGTCGGCCCAGTTGACGCCGCGGAAGCCGGAGGTGGCGGCGGCCGCGGGAGTGGCGGCGGCGGGCCCGGCCAGACCGGCCGCGACCAGGACGAGGATGGTGGCGTTCCGCAGTGTCTTCACGGGTGCCAGGGGAGCCCATGGCGGCAAGCCAACGCTACGAACCGAACCGAGACAGTCCGAACCGTTCAGAACCGAACGACGACTGCCGCACCACCAGTTCCGGGGCGACCAGCATGCCGCGGGCCGGCCGCCGGTCCCCGTCGAGCAGGCGGGACACGATCAGCTCCACGGCCAGCCGCCCGACGTGGTTCTTGGGTGGGCGGACCGCGGTCAGCGGCGGCTCGCCGAGGTGCGCGATCTCGTCGTCGTAGGAGATCAGCGCCAGGTCCTCGGGGATCCGGATGCCCTCCTCGGCGCAGACCTGGGCGACCGCCATCGCGTGCGGGTCGCTGTGCACGATGAGGGCCGTGCAATTGTGGTGGCCGAGCAACCCGGCGATGGCCCGCCGATCCGGTGGATCGTCGAGGAGGACCGGTGCCGGGCCCTGCCATCCCTCCAGGAGGTACACCGAGGTGGGGCTGCCCCGGGACACCAGCAGCCCGATCCGCCGGTGACCGTGCTCGTGCAGGTGGTGCAGGGCGATCTCGAGGCCGAGGGCGTGGTCACTGCGCACCCACTCGACCTGCTTCGACACCGTGGTCCACCGCCGGGGCTGCCGCTCGACCAGGACCGCCGGCACCGGCAGCCGCCCGATCCAGTCGATCATCGCGTCGTCCCCGTCGAGGCTGGGTGCCAGCAGCAGGCCACGCACCTCGCCGGCCTCGATGAGCCGGCCGATCTGCCGCCGGTCCTCGTCCGGGTCGTAGGTGGAGCCGCGCAGCTGGACGGTGACGCCGAGGGCGGCCGCGGCGGCCCGGGCACCGCCCACGATCGGCGGCCAGTAGAAGTCGAGGGACGGCACCACCATGCCGACGGTCAAGGTCTTCGAGGTCCGGGGCCGGCCGGCCGGGCGCACCCGGGAGGGCAGGGTCGCGCCGCCGTGCACCCGGGTGACCAGATTGCGGGCGGCCAGGGCGGCGATGTCGCGGCGGATGGTCAGCTCGCTGACGCCGAGGTCGCGGGCCAGCTCGCTGACCCGGACGGCGCCGTGCTGCTGAAGCTCGCTCATCAGGCGCTCGTGCCGTTGCACCTGAAAGAGGGCCATCGCGCGCTCCCGATTGTTTCGTGAACGTTAACATAGCGCTACATGCATAGATGGTCAACGATGTTCGAGTGGTTTCGTTCGTGAACGGATCGTGGCTTCCGCCGGAGGGCTCGGCTACGAACGGGACATGAAATGGCGACTCGCAATGCTTGGGGCGGCGCTCATCGTGACCGTCTTCGCCGCGCCCGCCCAGGCGGCGCCGGTCACCGTGGCCAACGGCACCCAGTTCACCGACACCTCCGGGTCGATCGTGCAGGCGCACGGCGGGGGAGTGCTGAAGGTGGGCTCCTATTACTACTGGTTCGGCGAGAACCGCAACGCCGACAACACGTTCCGGGCGGTCTCGGTCTACCGCTCGACCGACCTGCGCAACTGGGAGTTCCGCAACAACGTGCTGACCCAGTCGTCGGCGTCGGAGCTGGCGTCCGCGAACATCGAGCGGCCGAAGGTCATCTACAACGCGTCGACCGGCCAGTACGTGATGTGGATGCACAAGGAGAGCGCTACCGACTACAGCCAGGCCCGGGCGGCGGTGGCGGTGTCGTCCACAGTTGACGGCGCCTATGCGTACCAGGGCAGCTTCCGCCCGCAGAACACCTATATGTCGCGAGATATCATGTTGTTCAATGACAACGGTACGGCGTACATGATCTCCGCGGCCAACGAGAACTATGATCTGATGATTTATCGCCTGAATTCCTCCTTCACCGGCATAGCGGCAGTTGTCGGTAATTTCTGGCCGGGCGGGCATCGCGAAGCACCGGCCCTGTTCAAGCGGGGCAGCACCTATTTCATGCTCACGTCAGCCGCCACCGGGTGGAGCCCCAACCAGGCCCAATATGCCACCGCCAGCAGCATCTCCGGCCCGTGGACCGGCTGGACCAACGTGGGTGACTCGACGACCTTCAGCTCCCAGCCGACCTACGTGCTCCCGGTGCAGGGAACGTCCACGACCAGCTATCTCTACATGGGCGACCGCTGGGCCGGCGCGTGGGGCGGCCCGGTCAACGACTCCTCGTACGTCTGGCTCCCGATCGCCTTTCCGTCCGCCACCAGCATGAGCCTGTCGTGGTACCCGACCGTCACCATCGACACCGCGACCGGCACGATCACCGGCAACGCCGCCAGCTACTACCGGATCACCAACCGCAACAGCGGCAAGGTGATGGACACGGTCAGCGCGTCGACGGCCAACAACGCCGAGATCAAGCAGTACGCGTGGAACGGTGGCGGAAACCAGAAGTGGGAGTTCCAGGACGCCGGCGGCGGTTACTTCCGGATCGTCAACCAGAACAGCGGCAAGTGCCTCGACGTGGCGTCCTCGTCGACGGCCGACGGCGGCAACATCATCCAGTACGCCTGCGGCAGCGGCACCAACCAGCAGTGGCAGTGGGCCGCGACCGGCTCGTACTTCCAGATCAAGGCCCGGCACAGCGGCAAGTGCCTGGACGTGGTCAACGCCAACACCGCCGACGGCGCCGACATCCAGCAGTACACCTGCGGAAGCGGCACGAACCAGCAGTGGAGCCGCACCCAGTCCTGAACCGCGGGCCGGGGTGGGAGGTCCCGCCCACCCCGGCCCTTTTCTCCGGCCGCCTACCCCCGGCCTTTTCTCAGGCCGCCCGCAGCGGACGCCAGGCGAACGTCGCGATCACCACCATGGCCGCCGCCGCGATCCAGTACGGCGTGGTGATCGTCCAGACGCCGGCGAGCAGGCCGCCGATCAGCGAGCCGAGCGCGGCACCACCCAGATCGAGCAGCGCGTGGACACTGCCGACCCGGCCGCGCAGTTCCGCCGGTACGACCCGCTGCCGGATCGAGGAGACGATCACTCCCCACACCATGGCGTGCACGCTGAACACCACGATGACCGTCGCCGCTACCCACGGCGACCTGGTCATCGCGAGCGTCAGGTGGGTGCCGGCCTCGACGAGCAAACCGGTCCGCAGTACGGCGGCGGATCCGAACCGCCGGGCGAGCGCGGCGGCGACCGTGGTACCGAACAGCCCGCCCACCGCGAACGCGGTCAGCAGAACTCCGAAACCGACGCCGGCCAGCCCCAGCCGCTCACGGCAGTAGAGGACGAACACCGCGAACGCGGCGGCGAACGCGACGTTGCCGAAACCCATGCTCACCGCGAGGGTCCGCAGCAGTCGATGCCGCCACAGCCAGGCCAGCCCGGCCCGGATTTCCGCCCGCAACGATGACCGCTCGGCCGCGACGGGCACCGGGACCGGGCGGATGGTCGCGGTCAGGACGGCAGCCACCGCGAAGGTCAGCGCATCGAGGCCGAACGGCGCGGCCGCGGCGATCACGAACAGCCACGCGCCGAGCGGTTTGGCGACGAACTGGTTGCCGATCGTGAAGGTCGCGTACAGGCGGGCGTTCGCGCTCTCCAGCCGGGAGGCCGGGACCAGCGAGGGCAGCAGGGCACCCGTCGCGGTGTCGGCGAGGGTCTCCCCGCTGCCGAGCAGGAACAGGACGACGTAGACCAGGGCCACCGGGACGGTCCCGGTCGTCACCGCCACGGCCAGCCCGGCCAGTGCGAGCGCCCGGCCGGCGTTGACCGACACCACCAGGAGCCGGCGGTCGATCCGGTCGACCAGCGCCCCACTGACCAGGGCGAACAGCAACCACGGCAACTGCTGTGCGAACACCGCGCCGGCGATCAGCGCCGGGTTGTCGCTGATCGAGGCGATCAGCAGTGGACCGGCCGCCATGGTGACACCGTCACCGACGTTGGACACCGCCGAGGCGGTCCAGAGTTTGTTGAAGTCCGCGCCCAGACGCGCGGAAAGAAGGACACTCAAAACAGCTCCTCGAGCCGGAAGGGAAACGGTCGTCGGGGACCGCTCCGCGGCGAGGAGCACCGATCGGTGCGTGTGGTGCTCTCGCTACGAAGCGGAGACCGTCGCCAGGTCGATACGCATGTCAACTCCTAACGGTGGATCGGGGCCCCGCCCAGCGGGGCCCCTCATCATTCTTAGCAGTAGGTGTCTTCCTTGCCGATCACCTGGTACGGGCAGTCGGCCACCTGGGCCAGGATGAGTGCGGCCTCCCGGTTGCGGGCCGTCTCCCGGTTGATCACGCCGGCCGGCGGGTAGAAGCCGCCCTGGCCGGCGCTGGTCGGGTACATCTCGAACGTGTACGCGAAGATCTTGTACGTCCCCCACAGCCAGTCCAGCAGGTCGCCGTCGGTGATGTAGAGATCGCTGGACTGCTCGGCGGTGTAGTTGTTGGTGTCGGCCATCTGCTCGCCCAGGGTGCTCAGGGCGTTCGCGTCGTCCACCGTCATCCCGGCCGCGGTCGCCGAGGTGGTGTAGCCGTAGGGCCACAGGACCAGCTCGGAGTAGGTGTGGAAGTCCATCGCCGAGGTGATCTGCTGCTTGCCGCCGACCACCCGGCTCGCCACGAAGTCACGGATGACCTTGGTCTCGGGCGAGGAGAACGCGGCCGGGCCCCGGTAGGTGGCCGACGACGTGCTGCCCGACGAGCCGCCGCAGCAGCCCCACTTGAAGCCGTAGTTGCGGTTCAGGTCGGTGCCGACCGCCGAGGAACCGCTGTTCGGTTGCCGGTTCTTGCGCCACGATCGGTACGAGCCGGTGGCCACGTCGTACTCGGAGCCGTCCGGGTTGACGGTCGGCACGATCCAGATCTCCCGGCTGTCGACGATGTTCTTGATCCGGGTGTCGGTCGTGTAGTTGTCGGCGAACAGGTGCAGCAGGTAGACCGCCATCTCAACGGTCAGGTGCTCGCGGGCGTGGTGGTTGGCGTCGTAGAGCACCTCCGGCTCGGCCTCGTCGGTGCCGACGTTGTCGGAGATCTTCACCGCCACGATGTCCCGGCCCTCGTACGATTTGCCCAGCACCTTCTTGCCGGCGATCGCCGGATACTTCGCGACGATGTTGTTCACCTCGGTGATCGTCTCGGCGTAGTTGTGGTACGCCGCGTCCGAGGGCGGGAAGTCGTACGTCTGGAGGATCGGCTGCACGATGAAGCCCTGCCGGCGCAGGGTGCGCACCTCGGTGTCGGTCGCGGTGACCGTGACCACCTGGTGCTCCACGTCGTCGATGGCGGCACCGACCCGGGCGATCCGGTCGAGCTGCGCCTGGGTGCGTACGTCGTACACCTCGTATTGGGCCGGCGCCGGTTCGGCGACCGGGCCGGCTCCGGCCGGGCCGGCCCCGGCGAGGGTGGCGGTGGCACCGAGAATGGCGATGGCCAGGGCCGCCGTGGTGCGTCGTCTCATGAACGACCTCCGCAAGTGGGGGATTGATCCCCTCAGCCCACCAGGTTGTATAGATAGATACCAATCTCATTGCCTACCTCACTCGCGAGTGATGGCACCTATCCGCGGGCCACGCGGCTCCGAATAACCGTGAGCGGGACCGAACCCTCGCGGAGGATGGAGCACATGACCGAGCACAGCGCGAGCCGCCGGCTGTCGGCTGTCCCCGACAGTCCGGACGAGGCTGACCTGCTGGGTGCGGTGGCGCGGGGCGACGAAAAGGCCTTCGTGCGGCTTTACGACCTGGTCGCGCCGCGCGTCTACGGCCTGATCCGGCGGGTCCTGCGCGATCCCGGGCAGGCCGAGGAGGTCGCCCAGGAGGTGCTGGTCGAGGTGTGGCGGACGGCCGCCCGGTTCGACCGGGCCCGCGGCTCGGCGACCTCGTGGGTGTTCACCATCGCGCACCGCCGGGCGGTCGACCGGGTCCGGGCCGAGCAGGCCGCGGCCGACCGGACGTTCCGCTCCGGCAGTTCGTCGATCGACACGCCCTACGACGCGGTCGCCGACGAGGTGGCCGGCCGGCTGGAACGCCAGCAGGTGCGGCACTGCCTGGACGGGCTCACCGAGCTGCAGCGCCAGGCCGTCATCCTGGCCTACTACCAGGGCAATTCGTACCCCCAGGTGGCGGAGTTGGTCGGCGCGACACTGCCGACCGTGAAGGCTCGGATGAGAGACGGATTGATCAGATTGCGCGACTGTCTGGGGGTCGGGGCATGAGCGCCGAGATCCACGCCCTGCTCGGGGCGTATGTGCTGGACGCGGTGGACGACATCGAGCGCGCGGCGTTCGAACGGCACCTGCGCGAATGCCCGGAGTGCCGGGCCGAGACCGACGAGCTGCGGATGGCCGCCGCCCGGCTGGCCGACGGCACCTGGTCGGTCCCGCCGCCGCGGCTGCGGGAGAACGTCCTCGCGTCGATCGCCGCGACCCGGCAGCTGCCGCCCGCCCCGGCGTCGGCGCCGGCCCGGCCGGCGACCTCCCGCTGGCGGCGGGTGACGGCCGTGGCGGCCGCGGTGGTCGCGGTGGGTGCGTCGGTCGCGGTCGTTCAGGAGCAGCGGGTACGCGGTGAGCACGCCGACGCGGTAGCGGCTCGGGCGGCCGAGGCGCGGATCCAGGCCCTGCTCGCCGCCCCCGACCTGACCGTGCGGGAGCAGACCCTGACCAGCGGCGGCCGGGTGACGGTGGCCATGTCGCGCCTGCACAACGCCGGCGTGATCGTGCTGGCGGCCGACGCGGCCCCGGCCGGCGGCAGGGTCTATCAGCTGTGGACGGTCCGCGACGGCAACCCCGCGTCGGCAGGGGTGCTCGTGCCGGGACAGTCGGCGATCGTGCAGATCGTCGACGGCATGCCGGGCGCCTCCGACGTCGGCGTGACGGTGGAGCCGCCGAAGGGTTCGCTCCAGCCGACCACGTCGATGATCGCCGATCTGAAATTGACCTGAGATTCCACCTATCCGCGGCCGGGTTCGCTCCGAATTACTGGTGTTCGCCCCCAATGATGGAGGAATACACCATGCGTGCAATGAAGTTCACCGCAGTCGCCGCCGCCCTGGCGTTCTCGGTCTCGCTCGCCGCCTGCGGCAGCGACGACGACTCCTCGTCGGACGGCGCGGCTGCGGCGCCCACCATGACCACGGCGGCGCCCAGCATGGCGGCCTCGACCCCGGCCGACTCGATGGTCAACTTCGGAACGGGCTGTGCCGCCGTGCCGACCGACCCGTCCGACAAGGGCAGCTTCCAGGCCATGGCCCAGGTCCCGGTAGCCACCGCGGCCTCCGGCAACCCGCTGCTGTCCACCCTGGTCACCGCGGTCAAGCAGGCCGGCCTGGTCGACTCGCTCAACTCGGCCGACAACATCACGGTCTTCGCGCCGACCAACGACGCGTTCGCCAAGATCCCGGCGGCCGACCTCAAGAAGGTGCTGGCCGACAAGAAGACGCTGACCAGCATCCTCACCTACCACGTGGTCTCCGGGAAGCTGACCCCCGCTGACCTGGCCGGCACCCACAAGACCCTGCAGGGCGGCGAACTGACCGTCAGCGGCAGCGGCGAGGACTTCAAGGTCGACGGCGCCGCCTCGGTGATCTGCGGCAACGTGCAGACCGCCAACGCCAACGTCTACATCATCGACTCCGTCCTGATGCCGAAGAGCTGACGGCGAACAGCCGATGACGAACAGGCTGATGGAGACCGATCCGGCGGGGATCGGCCTGAAGCGGAGCAAGCTGAGCGGTCGCACGCTGACGCGGTTGCGGCACGCCGTTCCCGGCGCGGTCGCCGGGATCATCGCCGCGGGCTTCGGGGTCGCGGTCGCGGAACTTCTCGCGGCCGCGACCCGGCCCGAGGCCGGACCCCTGGTCGCGGTGGGCGGCGCGGTCATCGACGCGACCCCGACCCCGATCAAAGAATTTGCCGTACGGGAACTGGGCACCAACGACAAGCCCGCCCTGCTGACCGGCGTAGCCGTGGTGCTGGCCCTGCTGGCCGCGGTCACCGGCATTCTCGGCCGGCGGCACCGCCTCGCGGTGGTGGCCGGCGCGACCGTGCTGGGCGCGGCCGGAACAGCCGCCGCCCTGTCCCGCCCGGCCGGCACCGCATTCGACGCCGTCCCCTCCCTGCTGGGCGCGTTGATCGCCGGCCTGACCCTGTGGTGGTTGCTGACTCGGACCGGAAAAGCACCGGCCACCGGCTCGGCC